>JAGXAJ010000022.1 GCA_018971625.1 Pseudomonadota bacterium | reverse complement strand
GAAGCCTTCAAGCCCGGCACCGCGCCGCCGGACAATTATTCGGTCATCGGCGTCGCCGACGCCGACGGCCGCACGCTCACGGTGTCGCCGGATACCGATCGCACGATCCTGCGCCCGGGTACCGGAGGCCTTTACTGAGCGTTTTCGAGCGAAGCATGCCCTCGGACTTGATCCGTGGCTGGATACCGGTTGGCGTGAAGAAAACGCGTCAAAACAAGAATTCCAGAGCGTTTTCGAGCGAAGTGGACACCGGTTCGCGTGAAGAAAACGCGTCAAAACAAGAATCGTTGATTTGGCGCAGGCGGGCCGCTTTCCGGCGCCGGTTTTGCACCAATACCACCATCAAACCCTCACAATTGAATTCGATGGAAATCACGGATATGGCCCGCCGCAGGCGCCATCGCGCCGGACGACGTCCAGCCTAGCGACCGGAGAACGGACTTAACTTATGAGACTGCTCGTCCGTTTTCTTGGCTTCCTGTTCACCGCCGGAACCGTGCTGTTCCTTGTCGGCGTGGCGGTCGCTGCAGGTTTGATCTGGCATTTCTCCAAAGACTTGCCTGATTATTCCCAGCTTCAGGACTACGAACCGCCGGTGATGACGCGCGTCCACGCGGCGGACGGATCGCTGCTCGCCGAATATTCCAAGGAACGCCGGCTGTATCTGCCGATCCAGGCGGTTCCGAAGCTTGTGATCAATGCGTTCCTCGCCGCCGAAGACAAGAATTTCTACGAACATGGCGGCGTCGATTATTCCGGCATGGCGCGCGCCGCGCTTCTTTACGCGGAGAATTTCGGTTCCGGCCGCCGGCCACAGGGCGCCTCCACCATCACCCAGCAGGTGGCGAAGAACTTCTTCTTCTCGAGCGAAGTATCGTTCACCCGCAAGATCAAGGAAGCGCTGCTGGCGATGCGGCTGGAGCGCGCTTATTCCAAGGACAAGATCCTGGAACTCTATCTCAACGAAATCTATCTCGGTTTCGGCGCCTATGGTATCGCCGCGGCGTCGCTGGTCTATTTCGACAAATCGGTCAATGAGCTTACCGTCGCCGAAGCTGCCTTCCTCGCCGCGCTGCCGAAGGCGCCGGGCACGCTGAACCCGATACGCAACCACGATCGCGCGATCGAGCGGCGCAACTATGTGATCGACCGGCTGCTGGAGAACGGCTGGATCAAGCAGGCGGATGCCGACACGGCCCGCAAGGATCCGCTGACGGTCACCAGTCGCAACAGCAGCGCGCATGTGTTCGCCGGCGAATACTTCGCCGAGGAAGTGCGCCGCGACCTGCTGGAACGCTATGGCGAGAAGAAGCTGTATGAAGGCGGTCTCTCGGTCCGGACCACGCTGGATCCGAAGCTGCAGGTGATGGCGCGCAAGACCATGGCGGCGGGACTCGTCAATTATGACGAGGCACAGGGCTGGCGCGGGCCGATCAACAAGCTGGATATTTCCGGCGACTGGGGCGTCAAGCTCGCCGACGTCAAATCGCTCAACGACATTTCGCCGTGGCGAATGGCGGTGGTGCTGGAGACCAACGACCAGTCGGCGCGGATCGGCTTCCAGCCACAGCGAGAAATCGGGGGCGCCGTCAGCAAGGACCGGCAGACCGGCATCATCACGCTGGAGGGCGTCAAATGGGCCAAGGCGGCCAGCGGTCCGATGAAGGGCCGGACGCCGACGGCGGTGTCGCAGGTGTTGTCGCCCGGCGATATCATCTACGCCGATCCGCTGATCGGCAAGGACGGGGCGCAGGTCGAGGGCCAGTACCGGCTGCGGCAGTTGCCCGAGCTTTCCGGCGCGATGGTGGTGATGGACCCGCACACCGGCCGCGTGTTGGCGATGGTCGGCGGATTCTCGTTCGACCAGAGTCAGTTCAACCGCGCGACGCAGGCCTATCGTCAGCCGGGCTCGACCATCAAGCCGATCGTCTATTCGGCGGCGATCGACAACGGCTGGACGCCATCGTCGGTTGAGGTCGACGGGCCGATCGAAATCGATCAGGGGCAGGGCGGTGGCGTCTGGCGTCCGGAAAACTTTTCGGTCGGCAAGTATCAGGGCCCGACGACGTTGCGTAACGCGCTGCGGCTGTCGCTGAACACCGTGACCGTACGGCTGGCGCAGGACATCGGCATGCCGCTGATCGGCGAATACGCCAAGCGCTTCGGCGTCTATGACGAACTGCCGAACTATCTTTCCTACGCGCTCGGCGCCGGCGAAACCACCGTGATGCGGATGGTGACCGCCTATTCGATGATCGACAATGCCGGCGTGCGCGTGAAACCGACATTGATCGACCGGATCCAGGATCGTTACGGCCATACCATCTTCAAGCATGACACCCGCGAATGCCGCGGCTGCGACGCGCCGGAGGGCTGGAAGAATCAGCCCGAGCCGCAGCTCGTCGATCATCGCGAGCAGGTTCTGGACCCGCTGACGGCCTACCAGATCACCTCGATGATGCAAGGCGTCGTGCAGGGCGGCACCGCGATCGCGCTCAAGGAAGTCGGAAAACCGCTCGCCGGCAAGACCGGCACCTCGAACGACGCCAAGGACCTCTGGTTCATCGGGTTCTCGCCCGATCTCGTCGTGGGCCTCTATGTCGGCTACGACAAGCCGCGCAGCCTCGGCCGCAACGCGCAGGCCGGTCACACCGCCGCGCCGATCGCGCGGGATTTCTTGAAGCTTGCGCTCGCCGACAAGCCGGCGACCCCGTTCAAGATTCCAGCCGGCATCAAGCTGATCCGGGTCGATGCCAAGACCGGCCTGCGGGCGGGCCCGGATTCCGGCAAGACCATTCTCGAAGCCTTCAAGCCCGGCACCGCGCCATCGGACAGCTATTCGGCAATGGGCGTCGCCGACGCCGACGGCCGCACGATCTCGCCGGACGCGGATCGCAACCTGTTCCAGCCGGGTACCGGCGGGCTGTATTAGAGCGTTTTCGAGCGAGGCATGCCCTCGGACATGATCCGTGGGTGGATACCGGTTCGCGTGAAGAAAACGCCGATTGCGCTTTTGCTTCCGCGCCGTTACATCCCTCACTCCACAGCTCAAGCGGCATTGTCCGCGGACCAGAAACACCATGCGCGCCGAAGTCGAACGCCTCGTCGAAGAGATCAAGCAGTCGGTCGGACTGCTGAGGAGGCATCTTTGACGTCGATGCATCCACGGTGCGGCTGGCCGAGCTGAACAAGCTCGCGGAAGACCCCAATCTCTGGAACGATCCCCAGAAGGCGCAAAAGCTGATGCAGGAGCGCACCTCGCTGGAGGACGCGCTCAACGGTATCGGCAAGGTCGAGCGCGAGCTTGAGGACAATGTCGGCATGATCGAACTCGGCGAGGCCGAGAACGATGAAGCCGTGGTCGGCGAAGCCGAAGCCTCGCTGGCAGCGCTCAAGAAGGAAGTCGCGCGCCGCGAACTCGAGGCGTTGCTGAGCGGCGAAGCCGACCGCTTCGATTCCTATCTCGAGGTTCACGCCGGTGCCGGGGGCACCGAAAGCCAGGACTGGGCCTCGATGCTGCTGCGCATGTATACGCGCTGGGCCGAGAAGCACGGTTTCAAGATCGAATACCTCGAAGAGACCCAGGGTGAAGAGGCCGGCATCAAATCCGCCACCATCCAGATCAGCGGCCACAACGCCTACGGCTGGCTGAAGACCGAAGCGGGCGTGCACCGGCTGGTGCGGATTTCGCCGTTCGATTCCAACGCACGCCGCCACACATCGTTTTCCAGCGTCGCGATCTTTCCGGTGGTCGACGACAGCATCAAGATCGATATCAGGGAATCCGACGTGCGCACCGATACCATGCGTTCGGGTGGCGCCGGCGGCCAGCATGTCAACAAGACCGAATCCGCGGTTCGGCTGACCCATATTCCGACCGGCGTCGCGGTGGTTTGTCAGGCCGGCCGTTCCCAGCACAAGAACCGTGCGCAGGCCTGGGACATGCTGCGGGCGCGGCTCTATGAGATCGAGTTGAAGAAGCGCGAGGAACAGGCCGCCGCCGACCAGGCCGCCAAGACCGACATCGGCTGGGGCCACCAGATCCGTTCCTACGTGCTGCAGCCGTACCAGATGGTGAAGGATCTTCGCACCGGCGTGCAAACGTCGGATACGTCGGGCGTGCTCGACGGCGATCTCGATGAATTCATGGCGGCGACCCTGGCGCAGCGGGCATTCGGCACCGGGCCCGGCACGGTCGAGGACGTGGATTGATCAATAAGCAGGGGTAGCCTTCGTCGGCCTCGGTCGGATGGGCGCGGCATGGCCGGGCGGGTCGCGGCCGAAACAGGTGGCTCAGGCGCGCCCGGACCTGGATTTCCATTGCGCGAGCCAGCCGGTAAACCGGCCGCTGTCGCGTTCGCCACCATGCCATGCCGCGGTCACGGCGCCATCGCTGGCCACCATCAGCACGGCGTCGAGCCCTTTGGAGCGCCGCAGCGTTTCGATCGCCTGGTTCGGTGTTTGTGCAATCGGACCCGCGACATTGAACGACGTGTTGACGGACATCTCGACGCCGATATGGCGACCGAGCGCCTTCAGATAGGCATGCGTCAGGGCATCGTCTTCCGCGCGGACGATCTGAATTCGCCCGGTACCGTCGGCGTGGATCACCGCCGGAATTTTGTCGGCCGCCCGCGGCTTCGAGCGCGCGGTCAGTACCATGAAGTTGTAGGCATTGTAGTCGGCATCCGATGCGCCCGGAGCGAGATCGAAATATTCCAGGGCTGCTTCCAGCGTGGCCATCGGCGCCAGGGGCCGGATCGCCTCGCGATATTTGACGCGCTCGTTGAGCCGCTCGCGCGCGTCGGGGTCGCAGGGGTTGGCGAAGATGGAGCGGTGCCCGAGCGCGCGGGGACCGGTTTCGCCAGCGCCTTGATAGAGCGCGATGATGCCGTTCCGCGCCACCGCAAACGCCATCAGGTCGGCGATCGCGTCGCGCCCTTCCGGCGTTGAGATGTCGCCGATCCGCATCGAGTTCACGTCACTGACTTGAAGCGATGCCGCGATCTCCGGCGGCGACGGCGGCAGGCCGCAATAGAACGCGTGCGTCAGCGGCGCACCGCGCGGAGCGCCGGCGAGATTGGCGAACAGCCACGCCGCGCCGATGGTCACGCCGGGATCGCCCGGCGTCGGCGGCACCCACAGATGAAGAGTGCAGTTGCGCTGCTGGGCCTGCGCAAACCACGCGGTGTCGAAATGTTCGAGCAGCCGCATATTGCCGACGGCGTTCAGCGCCACGCCGCCCGTCAGCACCAGCCGATTGGCGCCGGTGATGCGCAGCAGATGATCGGTCACATGGATCATGGCGTCTTCGAACACGAGCTGGGTCGCCGCCGCCTTGTCCAGGCGATCCGACGTGTCGGGCCGGTGATGGATGTCCTCGACGCGCAGCACGGCGTCGGGATTCCAGAGCTGGTCCGGCGTCAGCGGCTCGCCGAGGATTTCGATCAAGGAAGCCTTGTAAGGATGATCGAACGGGTCGCAGTACCAGTTCGCCATCGCACGATTGATACGGACTTCACCGCTGTGGCCGAAATCCAGAACCTGTTTTAACTGGCCGTAATAGCGATTGCGGTCACGGTTCATGTCGCCCCAGGCGGCCGCGCCCATATAGCGGCCTTCGCTGGACAGCCAGGTCCAGCCGCCCTGGGTCGACGAGATCACGCTGTAGAACGCGCCCAGCGAGTCGAACATGCTTTCGTTGCAATACAGCCGCCGCATCGATCCGTTCGCGGCGACGTAGAGCGAGATCGATCCGAGGTCACCGGTACCGTCGAGCACGGCGATCGCGACCGGTTCGTTGCTGTCGGCGAAAGGCGAGGCGGCATAGGAGAACCAGGCGTGGTTGTCATGGTGCGGCATGCAGATCAGCGGCACGCGCTCGGGAAGGCCGAGCTGCCTGGCGAGGATTTTGGGCGTGCGGGTCATTTGATCGAGGCGGCGGCGATCGAATCCGGCGGCCTCGGTGGTCCGCAGCAGGCGCATGCTCTGTGGAAATTCTTCCAGAACCGAGCGGGCCAGCGTGCCCGCGAGCGTCGGGTAATCCCAGGTGGTGAGCCACGCGTCGATATCGGTGATGTCGCGCCCGGTCGCGCGCAGCGTCGCGACGGCGGCCTCGATCGAGGCTTGCGGATATTCGGTGGTGTGCTTGTTGCCGGAAAAGCGCTCTTCCTCGTTGTTGACGATCAGCCGCGGACCGCTTGCCTGCGTCACTTCGACCAGCGCCACGCCCGAATTATGCGTACCCGGCGCTGCCAACCCCGCGAGATAGATCGTCTCGCCGCGCGTCAGTCTTTCGCGGACCTGCGCAATCCGCTGGTTGGCAAAATCCGAACCGAGCTGGTGGAAACCGGCGGCAGCCATGGCTCGGGCAGCGAGCCAGCGTACCGCGCGAAATCCGACCGCGCCGAGCCGAGGGTGTCGCGGACCAATTCGTTTCTTCGGTTCCAACCGGCGGGCCTTCGAAAATCCTGATGCTGTCAGGCATCAATCACAATTGGCGGCGGTCAACAATGCCGTTGGTCTGATGGAATACGCGTTCCTGGTGGACGAGCCGCTGCTTGCATGCGAATGGCCGGAGACCGGTCAAACAGATCACGGAGCGGACGACGTCGGTGCGATCGTCAGCCAAAGCTATTCGGCGACATCCTCACCGCCAAAATTGCCACGAGGCCAACCAGTGAAGCTGCGCGTGACGCCACCATCAGCCCGCGCTGAGCCGCACCCCGGCGCGGAGGAACTTCTGCGGATCGACCGCTTCGCCATCGATCCGTGTTTCATAGTGCAGATGCGGACCCGTCGATCGGCCGGTCGAACCGACAGCGCCAATCACTTGTCCGATCTTGATGGGATCGCCGACCTTGACGGCGATCTCGGACAGATGGCCGTACCGCGTTGACAATCCGTTGCCATGATCGATCTCGACCATGCGACCATAGCCGCCGGCCCATCCGGCTGACGCTACCTTGCCGTTGGCGGTAGCGCGCACGGGGTCGCCCATCGCGGCGCGGAAGTCGAGGCCGGTGTGCATCGCGGGGCGGCCGAGGAACGGATCACTGCGAATGCCGAAACCGGAGGTGAATTCGACTTCGCCGACCACCGGCTTGCGATACGGCACCAGCGCCAGCGTCCGGTTCAGCCGGTCGATC
Source organism: Pseudomonadota bacterium (assembly GCA_018971625.1). Taxonomy (GTDB): domain Bacteria; phylum Pseudomonadota; class Alphaproteobacteria; order Rhizobiales; family Xanthobacteraceae; genus Bradyrhizobium. The sequence continues at coordinate 46,456 of JAGXAJ010000022.1, read as the reverse complement.
TGAGCGCGGGTGATGTTGATGCGATAGAGCTGGCGTTCGAACGGCCCGGCGTTGGCTGGCAGCTTGACCGGAATGAAGGGACCGCCCATGCCGGTGTGGGGAGTCGCGGCTTCCAGTTGCGCCATGTCGAGGCCGAGATCGGAGAATACGCCGCGCATGCGGCGCAAGCGCGATTCCATGCTGTCTTCGGCCGAGTTGAGTGTCGCGAGCTGGCGGCTCTCGACCTTGTCAAGCGAGCTCTGCAGCCGACCGAGAACGCCGTCGACGGCGCCCGCCTTGGCGAACCTGGTAGCGGGCGGGTTGACGATTGCAGGCGCGCGTGATTCCAGCCGCGCCTCGCGATCCGGCGGCGCCACGAATATAACCGTGTCGCTGATCGGGGAAGGCTTCGGCGCTCCCGAAGAGGGCATGTCATTCGCGGCGGCTCCGCCCCGCGCCGGCGGCCGGATCGATCCGGTAATGTCGGACATCGCGCCAAGCGCGGTCGCGCGGGATTCCAGCGTCGCCTCGCGCCGCATGATCTGGTCGAGCTTCTTGTCGAACTGTTCCTGGTCGAGCAATTGCCTGCTGGTGGTGCGATCGACCTTGGCGCGCAGCTCGGCGATGCGATCCTCATAGGCATATTGCATCTCGGCTTGTCGCGCGATCAACCGCGTCAGTACGTCGTCGCGGAAGGTAAAATAGGTCGCGGTCGCCGCTGACCACATCCCGAGCAAGATCACCGTGCCGACGACGATCCAGAACACGACGGGACCGAACCGTACCTGTTTGCCGGCATGGACGAGCGTATAGCCGTCCTGAGTGTGAGCGGAAGCGGCGGCGGTTTGGCTCACCGCCGGGCGACGAGCCGATGTCCTGGAATGATCATGCGGACGATGATGTTGAGGATACTCGGAATGATGACCGGTACGGTACGACATCGGCACTCCCGCGCCGGTCGGAGACGAGTTCCCCACGGCTGAATTGGCGGGGCGATTTGACCTTGTCATGGTTAATTTTCAGGAAACGGGCCTCCGGTCAGGAGTTTTGCGCTGCGGCCAGCACCTCGTCGGCATGGCCGTCGACCCTGACATTGCGCCATATTCGGATGACGCGGCCATCGGCTCCGATCAGAACAGTTGTTCGAGATATTCCAAGGAAAGTTCTGCCATACATCGATTTTTCGCCCCAGACGCCATAGGCTTCGAGCATCTCGTGCTGCTCATCCGAGGCAAGAGGAACGGACAATTGATGCTTGTTCCGAAATGCCTCCTGGGTCCGTGGCGGGTCAGCCGAAATCCCGAGCACCGCGGTCCGGCTCTCGGCGAAAGCCCGCGACAGGCGGGTGAAATCGATGGCCTCCCTGGTGCAGCCTGGCGTGTCCGCGCGGGGATAGAAAAACAGCACCAGTTTCTGGCCGGCGAAATCCGACAGCGAGACCGATGCACCGCCGTCGCGCGGCAAGCGGAATGCCGGCGCCTTTGTTCCCTCGGCAAGGCCGGAGTGAGTCATGGCCGGGACCGCCGCCCGTTGCGACGCTGCAAGAGCCCTCGCGGATTTCGCTGCCGCGGCTTTCGATTTCGCGGTAATGCCTGGCGGTTGCGATTTTAACGGTTTGGACGCACCCTGGTGCGATGCTTTGACAGCGGAGCGCTTTCCGATGTTGCCGGGCGATTTGGCGGCCATTTTCTTCGGCCGGGCGCTGGAAGCCCTGCCTCCGGCGGCCTTGGAGGATTTCTTGGACGTTTTCTTTTGACTTTTCTTGGACATACGCCTTCCTTTCGTCGCTTTCGACAGCTCAATCATGTGTTATTGCAGGAGATGTCCTGACGAGATCGAATCGAGTAGGCCGCTGGGCAAATCTGATGGCCCCGGGGTAAGGGTACAAGAATTCGACACACACCACCCGTCCGCTCGTTGAATGATTGGGTTCTTGGGTCGGCCCGCGGGTAGCGGTATCAATCGGGGAAGTGGCAGCGATGCCGACACGGGAGCGCACGTTAGATATCGACGAGCGCGATCCTGACGGCGATCAATCTAACAAGCAGCGCCGGCACCGAGAGGCAATGCCAAGGAATACATCGCCCGAGGAGTCCAGTCCGGATCACTACGTCCAGCAACTGTCGTCGGACGAGGCTGGTTGGGATCACGAACATGACGAGGCAGCCCGCCACCGCGCGCGCCGGCTGCTCTCACGATCCAATTCGAGTTATCACCGGGTCGGCGACCGTTTTGCCGCCTTCGGCCGATGGCTCGCGGGCGAACGTTGGGTGAAGCGCGTTGTCGTCGTAGTCGCGGCGCTGATGGTGATCTTCGGCGGATGTTTCGGCGCGCTGTGGTGGCGGCTTGGCGCCGGTCCCATCAATCTCGATATGGCCACGCCGTGGCTTGCCGCGGCGATCGAGGAAAATATCGGTCACGACAATACCGTGGAGGTCGGTGGCACCCAGATCGAGCGCGCCGGTCGCATCCGTGTCGCGGTGCGAATCCGGGATATCATCGTCAGGGACCGTGATCACGCCATCGTGGCGAGCGCCCCGAAAGCCGAGGTGCGGCTCTCCGGAATGGCGCTGTTGATGGGGCAGCTTCGCGCCGAAAGCCTCAATCTGGTGGATGCGACGCTCGCGGTCCGTATTACACCCGATGGCTATGTCACGGTTTCCACCGGCGACAATGCGCGGCCGCTCGCGACCGGCATGACTTCGAAGCGCGCGCTTGGCGTGTCGCCTCCGTCGCTCGGTCAGCCCGAGCCGATGGCCGGAGCGTCCTCGCCATCGCCTTCCCCGCCATCCGCCGCCGCGCCCCACAGCGCCACATCGGGGACGACTGATAAAGCTACCACATCCAACGGAATGCTGGCCGGCCTCGACTGGCTCGACAGTCTGAGCCTGACCGGGCTCAACGGACAGAAGCTCAATGAAATCGGCTTGAAGAACGGCAGGCTGATCGTCGACGACCAGCAGCGCGGCAACAAATGGAACTTCGACAACATCACCGTCAGCCTGCGCCGGCCAAGAGGCGGCGGCGTAGCGTTGAGCATCGGCGAAGAGGGCAGCCACGCCTGGTTGCTGCGCGTCGCGGTGGGAGCTCCCAGCAACGGCGTGCGATCGGTCGATATTCGGGCCGACAAGGTCTCGACCTCGAATATTCTGTTGGCGCTGCGGCTGAAGGATCTGACTTACAGCGCCGACTTGCTGCTGACCGGCGAATTGAAGGGTGAACTCGGCCGAGACGGCTTGCCGACCTATTTCCGGGGCAAGATCACCGCAGGCGCCGGCCACATCGTCGATAGCGACACGCCTGACTATCCGATGGCGATCGACTCGATGGAAACCGAAGTCGAATGGGACGCCGGACGGCGCGTGCTGCTCGCGCCCTTCAAGATTATCTCGGGCGCGAACCGGATCACGCTGCTTGCGCATCTGGAGCCGCCGAATGGCGACATTACCGACTGGCAGATGGGTCTGAGCGGCGGCACCATCGTGCTCGCGGGAATCGACGACGAACCGCCTTTGATCTTCAACCGCATCGCTATCGGGTTGCGCTTCGACACCGCAAGGCACCGGGTGCTGTTGACCCAGGCCGACATCAGTAACGGCGAGATCGGTGTCGCCGGCACCGGCAGCATCGATTATTCGAACGAGCCACGGCTGCAGCTTGGCCTTGCGGGAACCCCGATGTCGGCATCGGCGCTGAAGCGGATGTGGCCGGTCCTGATCGTGCCGGAAGTCCGCGAATGGGTGGTCGAACGGGTTGAGCGCGGTGCGCTTCAGCGCATCGAGATCGGCGTCAACTCGCCGCTGCACAATCTATCGCGGCACGGACCGCCGATTCCGGATGACGGCCTTTCCGTCAACATCGTCGCATCGGGCGTCGCGCTACATCCGGTGGACGGTCTGCCGTCCGTGCGCGATGCAGATCTGAAGGCGCATGTCACCGGCCGCACGGCGACGGTGACGATCGGGCAGGCGACGGTCGATACCTCCGCGAACCGCAAGCTCAGCATTTCGGACCTTGTGTTCGAGGTTCCGGATATGGCGCCCAAGCCGTCGCCGGCGCGGGTCAAGTTCAGGATCGACGGCCCGGTGCCGGCCGCGGCCGAAATCCTCGCCTCGGATCGCCTCAGCGAATTCTCCGGTACCTTGATCGATCCCAATTCGAGCAAGGGAACGGTTTCCGCTCTCGTCTCGCTCGGGATGCCGATCAAGCGCGAGCTCACCAAGGCTGACACCACCTATTCCATCACCGCCGATCTCGGCGGGTTCGCGGCCGACAAGCTGGTGATGAACCAGAAGCTTGAGGCCAACACGCTGAAAGTCGTGGCCAACAATCAGGGCTATCAGGTCAAGGGCGAGGTCAAGATCAACGGGCAACCAGCCCAGCTCGATTATCGCAAGCCGAGCGACGGCGATGCAGACATCAAGCTGACGGGGACCCTCGACGACGCGAGCCGCGCGCGGCTCGGACTGGATCTCGGCCCCGCAATCAGCGGCGCCATTCCGATCAAGGTGACGGGCAAGATCGGAACCGACAGCCGGGTCGGCATTGATGCCGACCTGACCGCGTTGAAACTCGACAACATTCTGCCGGGCTGGGTCAAGTTGCCGGGCAAGTCGACCCATGCCACGTTCAACGTGGTGCAGAAGCCGCAATCAACCCGTTTCGAGGACATTGTCATCGAAGGCGGCGGCGCATCGATCAAGGGATCGCTCGAGGTCGACCAGAACGGCGATCTCATGAACGCGAACTTTCCGACCTATTCTCCATCCGAAGGCGACAAGGCCTCGTTGAGGGCTGACCGCAACAGCGACGGCGTGATGAAGGTCGTCATGCGTGGCGATGTGTTCGACGGTCGCGGTTTCCTCAAATCGGCGATGTCGAGCAAGGAGGCCGATTCCAAAAGCAAGACCAGGAATCTCGATTTCGACCTCGACCTGAAGCTCGGTGCGGTGGCCGGCTATGAAGGCGAGGCGTTGCGCGGCGCCGACCTCAAGGTGTCGCGGCGCAATGGAACGATCAAGAGCTTCACGCTGAGCGGCAAGCTCGGGCGCGATACGCCGGTGACCGCTGACATGCGCGGGCGCGCGTCGGGTGGCCAGGGCCGCGAGGTGATCTATCTGCAGACCAATGACGCCGGCGCCTTCTTCCGTTTCACCGATACCTATTCCAAGATGATCGGCGGCCAGCTTGCCCTGGCGATGGAACCGCCAACGACCGAACCGCGGGCTACTGAAGGCTTGATCAACGTGCGCGATTTCACCATCAAGGGCGAGGCTTCGCTCGACCGGGTCGCCGCGGGCCCCGCCGGGGCGCTCCCGAACGGCGTCGCATTCTCGCGGTTGCGCGCGGAATTCACCCGGCAAGACGGCCAGTGGACGATCCGCGAAGGCGTCGTGAAGGGCCCGATGGTCGGCGCCACCATCGAAGGCAACATCGATTATCCGGGCAACCAGGTGCGCATGAGCGGTACCTTCGTGCCAATGTATGGGCTGAACAACATGTTCGGCCAGATTCCGATTGTCGGCCTGTTCCTCGGCGGTGGCAGCAATGAGGGCCTGATCGGCGTGACCTATGAGGTGGTCGGCACGCCCGGCGCGCCGGTATTGCGGGTCAATCCGATTTCGGCAATGGCGCCGGGCGTGTTCCGCAAGATCTTTGAATTCAATACCGGCAAGCAGAACAACCAGATCGAACTTCCGCCCAACAATTGATCGCGCTCAATAGGCAGTCCAGGGCGGTTTAGGCATCGCGGCTAGCGCCGCAGCGCCGGCACCAGCAGGAACGGAATCATTCCCGGGAACACCGCAGCCAGCGAGAACGCGATCAGCGGATCGTAGCTGTGGGTCCAGTCGTGGATCAGGCCGCCGCTTCCAGGAGCCGAACGCCGAACCGAGGCCGCTGCCAATCGAAATGGTGCCCGTAGATGGTGCCGACCCGCTCGCCGCGGAAGATCTTCATCGCCGTCGCCGTCAATAGCGGCCCGCGCGAGCCGATCATGCTGCCGAAGGTGAGCACGAAGGCGCCGAGCAGCCAGAAGTTCGGATGCCATTGCAGCCAGAGCAGGCCGATCCCGATGATCGAGATGGCGTAGCTGATCAGCACCGACGGCCGGCGACCGATCATGCGGTCCAGTTGCGTGACGGCGAGCATGCCGAACAGCAGCACCACGCCGCTGAACCCCCAGGCGGTCGCCGCCTGCAGCGGCGGAAAGCCGGCGTCGATCAGATAGGCGACGATCTACGCCGAGATCGCATACATGCCGATCGCGGTGAAGAAAAAGGTCGCAAACAACGCCCAGAAGGCGTGGTGGCGCAGAGCGCTCAACAGCGTCCAGCCCTCGTCGACGAAATCGGGATCGCTTCTTTTCACGACATGCGGCGATCCCGTCGAGAACAGCCGCCACGGCAATAGCGAGAGCGGAACCAGCAGGCCGAGCGCAAAAATCTGGTAGGCGCCGCGCCAGCCGGCATGGTCGATCAGGATCTGCGACGCCGGCAGAAGCACCAGCACGCCGGCACCGGTCGCCGAATACACCACGGCCATCGCGGTCGGCAGCCGCGGCCCGGACCAGCGTCCGAGCGGGATCGAATTCGGAACATTGCCGATGAAGGCGATGCCGATCCCGACGCATAGTCCGATGCTCAACTGGAACTGCCAGAGCTTGTCTGCGCGCGAAGCGGCGAGGAACGCCCCGCCAAGCAGCGCCAAGCCCGCCGCACAGACCGTGTGCGGGCCGGCGTGGTCGAACAGCCGGCCGACCAAAGTAGCTGTCAGCCCTCCCGCCAGCCGTGTCAGGGAATAGGCGGAGACATCTGCGCGCGATCCCAGCCGAAGTTTTCCGAAATGGGTTTCAGGAAAACCGTAAAGCTTTCGCCGAGACCGCGGCCGACCAATGCCTGCGCGAAACAAAGCGCGAGCATATTGAGCACCACGCGCGCCGGCTTGGGCGTGGTCGTCGGGATATCTTGCAGCGGCGTATTCTTGTCTATGAGAGCAGGGAGCGCGTTTCCGCGCTTCCTGACAAGGCGCTAAAAGCGAATGCGGCTATGCAGGTTTGAGCAGCACGTGACGCTTCTTGCCGAGCGACAGCTTGATGACGCCTTCCGTCGTGATATCTGAGGCTTTCAGCATCATCTTCTCGTCGGTGACCGCGACGTCATTGACGCGCAGGCCGCCGCCCTTGATCTGCCGCCGCGCCTCGCCGTTCGAAGCCACAAGCCCGGCCCGGACGAACAGCGCCAGCACGCCGGCGCCGGCCTCGATCTCGCCACGCGGAATTCCCACCGTCGGCAGGTTTTCCGCGATCGCTCCTTCCTCAAACGTTTGCCGCGCGGTCTCGGACGCCATGTTGGCGGCATCGCGCCCATGGAGCAGGGCGGTTGCTTCGGTCGCCAGCACCTTCTTGGCTTCGTTGATCTCACTGCCCTTCAGCGCCGTCAGCTTCGCGACTTCGCTCATCGGCAGCGTTGTGAACAGTTTCAGGAATTTGACGACGTCGGCGTCCTCGACGTTGCGCCAGTACTGCCAGAAATCATATGGGCTGAACTGGTCCGCGTTGAGCCAGACCGCGCCCTTCGCTGTCTTGCCCATCTTGTCGCCCGACGCGGTGGTGAGTAAAGGCGTGGTCAGCGCGAACAATTGCGGCGTGCCCATGCGGCGGCCAAGATCGACGCCGTTGACGATGTTGCCCCATTGATCGGAACCGCCCATCTGCAGCCGGCAGCCGGCGCGGCGCGACAATTCCACGAAGTCATACGCCTGGCAGACCATGTAGTTGAACTCGATGAAACTCATTTCCTGCTCTCGTTCGAGGCGCAGGCGCACCGAGTCCATCGTCAGCATGCGGTTGACCGAGAAGTGCCGGCCGATGTCACGCAGCATTTCGATCCAGTTCAGCTTCGTCAGCCATTCGGCGTTGTCCAGCATGATCGCGTCGCTGGGGCCGGAGCCGTAGCGCAACACTTTGGCGAACACGCCGCGGATGCTGGCCTTGTTGACCTCGATTTCCGCGACGCTGCGCAGCGCGCGCGTTTCGTCCTTGCCGGAGGGATCGCCGACCATGGTGGTGCCGCCGCCCATCAGCGTGATCGGCTTGTTGCCGCTTTCCTGCAACCAGTGCAGCATCATCATGGAGAGATAGTTGCCGATATGAAGCGACGGCGCCGTGCAGTCATAGCCAACATAGGCGGTGGCCGCGCCCTTTGCGGCCAGCGCGTCCAGGCCGTCGAAGTCGGAACACTGATGGATGAAGCCGCGGTCCTGTAAAATATTCAAGAAATCCGATTTAAAAGCTGTCATGTCTCGGCGACTCGAATCATTCTTATTTCACATTATTTGCAGGGATTTGCGGAACCATATCAGAAAGGCTGCCGGTGGACGGTCTGATCGTCGCCCCTCGGCACAATCGAAGGCGTCCAGTCGGAACTACGTATCGCAACCACTCCACGCAACAAACGTGAAAATCAAGAGCCTCATTGACAAATCGTTCCGGCTACGAATCGGGAGGGAGCCACGGCTGCGTTGGTTGTGGTGAGGAAAACGTTCGACATGCGAAGAATTCCCCATTGTTAGAGCACTCATTCGGCTTTTCTCGCAGCCAATTGCAATTTTCGCCGGATGGTAAGATCCAGTGCTGTCAGCATTCATTGCTCAGCATTCAAGCTATGGAGCTGTGTTTTCCTGGATCCGGATCATTTGCCTTCGAGGCGCTTGGACTGGCCGGTTCGAAGTCCACAACAAGCTTACCCCACTCGAGAGCTTCATTTTCGATGTAGGCTGTAGAGATCCCCTTTATCACTGGGAAGGGCACGTTGTTTTTATCGATGTATTCGAGCGCGTTGCCATCATAGTCCTTCCGGCGCCCTTTTTGAAAAACGCCTCGGTAACGGAACGGCGAGATGCCGAGGAAGGGCAAAAAAGACACCTTTCCGATCGTTTCTCGTTCTATGCTTATTTCGTTGCTGTGAAGTTCTTGTGCGCGACTTTTCGGATAGGGTTCGATGTAGATCACCCGCCGGATACCTGAGGCGAGGATGTGCTTTGTGCAATTATGACAGGGAAAGGTCGTCACAAACAGTGTGCTGCCCTTGAGGCTCCTGCCAAGTCGGGCCGCGTCGCAGATAGCGCACATTTCCGCATGCACCACGCGTCCGAATTCTGTCAGGTCCAAGACAGCGCAAGATGCGAGGATGCCATCCGTGTCCTCCAAGCCCTTTCGCTTCTTCCTCGTAAATTTTTCGACCATTTCGGCGGGACTTCCCGCTTTCTTTGCCTCGTCGGAAAGTAAGCCGCCGCGGTCCATTCGATCGAAGAGCTCGCGCAAAAGTTCTTTTTTAATGACGTCATTCGGATCACGCCGCAGCTTCACATCTCGAAAGTCGGGGCTCTCGGTGTCCCAATATGTGCCGCCATAAGCTTTGGGTACCTCATTGCAGCCCTGAGTTATCATTTCGCCATCATCCGAAAACGCCGCTGCGCCAACCTGACGCGATAGGTCCGATGACCGTAACGCAGCTGATTGGGCGGCGTACATCCCATATTCAGCCTTTGTCGGTGCGATGTCCGTTTTGCCAAACAGCGCCTGTATGAACCTATCGAGCTTAAGATCCATTTCGTTGCGAATAAGCCCATCTATGAATACGTCAGCAAGGTGAAACGTCTCTCGAACGTTTTGCCCAAAGTCCTCGCCATCTTCTCTGGCATCCTTGTCGATCAGCTCGGTGGCCTTGCAGATAATTTCATGATGGGGACTACTTGGAACGAGGCTATGGCGGAGGCGATCTTCCAAAAGCTGCTGTCTCTTTTCGGATGGACCGTATGCTGAAATCAAAACAAATTGACGGCCATAGACTTTTCGAAACAGAGCAACTTCTTCCGGACGTTTTAGTTGCCGGACAACGTAAGCGATTGCCTCGCTTGGAAGTGAGTTACGCGAGCCTGTCAGGGCTTCACGAAGGTCGCCGATCGCGCGAAGTCCGACGCGAGCCATAGTCGCCGGGTCGGAGAATTCCTTGCACAACGCATTTGCGTAGTTGATCTTGAAATTCACGTCCGTATAGAAATCTTTCGTGATTGGGGGGACCACGGGGTACTTCTGCAGTTTGTATCGCTCGGCTCGGAGCATCTCTGCAGTGAGATGGATGATTTTGGCACTATAGCCGACAGAGTGGAGCGCTGCTCCGAGACTGTCGCAAATTGCTTGTATGTCGACGCCCATCGGGCCCACTATACCGAAGATGAGTTCGGGGAATTGCTTTGGTTGTCGTGGATTGGCCATAGGAAACCCGGTATTAACAATGTGTTTCGAAAATGTGGGACGATTCTATCGCCAGGGGAGTGACGGAGATGGCAAAGGTTGCGATTAGGAAGGAAGAACTTGAACTTCTCGTCGAGACCGCCAAACGTGCTGCCAAACGCACCAATTCTGTCGTTGTTGTCGCCGAGGATCGGCTCGACCTAACAGACGGCGGATCTTCGCGCGCTGACGAACTCCCGGAACGAAGGCCGGCCCCGCTTTTCAATTGAAACGCTGGCGCTGATATCTCGCAACCTTTACTTGAGGGCAAGCTCTGCTTTGGGCTTAAGCGGTGCTGAGCCTTAAAATGTTAGGCATTTGACGGTCGCTTATACGACTGCACAGCGGGATGGCGTCCGTTTTTGGAGGCGCCGGGTGCGGGCAGATCGATTAAATTTTGACGGGCCGGGTTGCTGAGTCGCTCACCTAGTTCGCGGCAAATGCTTTTCTTTTTAATGTTTTCTGTCACTTTGTTGGGGACTGCTGCTTCCCGCATAGCAGTCGTGCCGGGTTGCTGCCCCCGACGCTGCCCCAAGTGACAGTGAATCCCAAGTGACAGTGAATATAGAATAAGGGGGCCCGATCTTCCATTTAACACGTTGAATACATGTGTTTTTTGAGATAGTTCGGTTTTGTCCGCCTTGTTCGACACAAGCTGGGCGTCTTTCGGCCAAGAATCAGGGCAGTACGGCCAAGCTTAGCGGGCAGGGCGTCGCGAAGGCGTTTTGGCGATGATGTTGACGACAATCGGTCTGATGAGCGGCACCTCGCTCGACGGGGTCGATGTCGCCTTGATCGAAACCGACGGCAAGCAGATCAGGGGTTTTGGTCCCTCGGGCTATCGGGCCTACACCGACCGGGAGCGTGGACTGCTGCGCCAGGCCCTGACCGAGGCGGTCCATCTGCCGCAGCGCGACGCGCGGCCCGGCATCCTGCGCGAGGCCGAGTTCGCCGTCACCATGGCGCATGCCGAGGCGGTGGCGGCCTTTACCGCGCAGAATCACATCACCTGCGAGGATATCGATATCGTTGGCTTCCATGGCCAGACCGTGCTGCATCGACCCGAGCGAAGGCTGACGGTCCAGATCGGCGACGCCACAGCTCTTGCCAAGGCCATCCATATCCCGGTCATGCATGACTTCCGCGCCGCCGATGTCGCGGCCGGCGGCCAAGGCGCGCCGTTTGTGCCGGTCTATCACCGCGCGCTGACGCAATCGCTGGGACGCGAAGGACCGATCGTCGTGGTTAACATCGGCGGGGTCGCCAACATCACCTATATCGACGGCTCCGATACCCTGATCGCCTGCGATACCGGGCCCGGCAATGCGCTGCTCGACGATTTCATGTTCCGCGTCATGAGCCAGCCGTTCGATTGCGAAGGTCGTCTGGCGGCGCAGGGTCGCGCCGATCAGGCCTGGATCGCGCGTGTGCTGGAACTGCCGTTCTTTGCGCTGCAGCCACCGAAATCACTCGACCGCAATGATTTTGCGGCCCTCAAACTGGATGCGACGATGTCGCCGCCCGACGGCACCGCGACGTTGACTGCGTTGACGGTCGCTGCGATCACCCGGATCGTGCCGCTCCTGCCAAAGCCGCCGAAGAGCTGGATCGTAGCCGGCGGGGGCGCCCGCAACCTTACCATGCTCAGAATGTTGCGCGAGCAGCTACAGCCGGCGACTGTCGAGGCCGCCGACGCGTTCGGCTGGTCCGCGGACGCGATCGAAGCACAGGCTTTTGGCTTTCTCGCCGCGCGCGGCCTGAAAGGCCTGCCGCTGAGTTATCCCGCGACGACTGGCGTCCCGATTCCGATGACGGGGGGCATCGTCGCGCGTCCTTGAGCGCAACGGCCTCGGAGCGTTTCACGTCGATCCGCCTCCACACGCCAGACCCGGCGTCGCGCACGTTCCTTGACCGCCACAACGCGCACATGCTGAAGCCCGCGGCCTGAACCACGCTACGCCGCGCATCCTGCAGCTATTTTAGCGGACGTTGGCGAGCCGCATGTCGAGATAACCCGTCACTGTTTCCATCAGCGGCTGCAGCTTGCCATCGAAGAAATGATTGGCGCCCGGGATGATCTGCTGATCGATCACGATGCCCTTCTGGGTCTTGAGCTTCTCGACAAGCGTGTTGACGTCCTTGGGCGGCACCACCGCGTCCTTTTCGCCGTGCACGATCAGGCCCGACGACGGGCAGGGTGCCAGGAACGAGAAGTCATAGAGATTTGCGGGCGGCGCGATCGAAATGAAGCCTTCGACCTCGGGGCGGCGCATCAAGAGCTGCATACCGATCCAGGCGCCGAACGAAAATCCGGCCACCCAGCAGGCGCGTGCTTCGGGATTGATGGTCTGTGCCCAGTCTAGCGCCGAAGCCGCATCCGACAATTCGCCGGTGCCGTGATCGAACGAGCCCTGGCTGCGGCCGACGCCGCGAAAATTGAAGCGCAGCACGGAAAAGCCGCGATGTGCGAAGGCGTAATAGCACTGATAGACGATCTGGTGGTTCATCGTGCCGTGAAACTGCGGATGGGGATGCAGTATCATCGCGATCGGCGAGTTCTTCTGTTTGGCCGGATGATAGCGGCCCTCGAGGCGGCCCGCGGGGCCGGTGAAAATGACTTCAGGCATTGATGATCCCCAAGGTAATCGACCGATTCAACTCAGGCTCCATCTGGCTTCAGAGGACCCTCGCAGAGAACGGGTGATCGGGCCGCTTGGCGCTGTGCAAACGCATGAACTGGTGGCCGCGTTCTAACATGAGGCGAGGGGCGAAAAGCAAGCTTCTTGAACATCCGGCAATGCATTCAACGCGTTAGCCGTGCGATTGCACGGCCTGCTGCAATCGCCAATTGTCAGGGCGGGCGAGATGGTTGAAAAGCGCATTCGAAGCGCTGGCTTCGGGCCGGCACATCGCAACGGTAATATAATAAATCTATGTCTGACCGGGTCTATCTCGACTGGAATGCGACCGCGCCGCTTCGGTCCGAAGCCCGGGCGGCCATGGCCGCCGCGCTGGATCTCAGCGGCAATCCGTCGTCGGTGCATGCGGAGGGCCGCCAGGCGCGCAGGCTGGTGGAGGAGGCGCGCGCCGCGGTCGCCAATGCCGTCCGCGCCCTGCCGCGCAACGTCGTTTTCACCTCAGGTGGCACCGAAGCGAATGTGCTGGTGCTGAAACCGGGGCTCCGGCACAGCACGGGGCCGGGAACCGAACGGCTGGTGGTCTCGGCGATTGAGCATCCGTCGGTGCTGGCGGGCGGGCGGTTTTCGCCGGACATGATCAGCGCCGTCGGGGTCACCCGCTCAGGCGTGCTGGATCTGGATCAACTTCGGGCGGCACTCGACGGCAAGCCGCCGGCGCTGGTGTCGATCATGCTCGCCAACAATGAGACGGGTGCGGTGCAGCCGGTGCCGGAGGCGGCTGAGATTGTTCATGCCGCGGGCGGGATCCTGCACGTCGATGCGATCCAGGCGCTCGGCAAGATCGCGCTCGACATAAATGTGCTGAAAGCCGATTTGCTCACCCTGTCGGCGCACAAGATCGGCGGTCCCCAAGGCGCCGGCGCCGTCGTGTTGGCCGAAGGGCTGCAGGGCTTTGAACCGCTGCTGCGCGGCGGCGGACAGGAACTGGGCCGGCGGGCAGGGACCGAGAACGTTGCCGGCATTGCTGGTTTCGGTGCTGCGGTGAAGGCGGCCACGGGCACGCTGTCAGACGACGCAGGGCGTCTCGAAGGTTTGCGGAACCGGCTTGAGCAGGGACTGCGACAGACTTCCGGTATGATTGTATTCTCCGATGATACGAAGCGGTTGCCCAATACCATTCTCTTTACGGTACCCCGCCTCAAGGCTGAAACCGCCGTGATCGGCTTCGATCTGGCCGGCATCGCGGTATCTTCGGGTTCCGCCTGCTCGTCGGGGAAGGTGCAGCCGTCCCATGTGCTGGAAGCCATGGGTTTCGACCCCGAAATCGCCCAAGGCGCCGTGCGGCTCAGTCTGGGCTGGTCCACCTCCAGCGCAGACATCAATCGATGCCTGGAGGCTTGGCGAACGCTCACAGGCAGCCTACTTAAGGATAGCGACGAAACACGGCTTGAACGATTCTAAGCAGGTGATTTCCTCGCAGGGACGGTGTAATAGAGTTTTTAGAATTGATCCACCGCGGTCCTTGAAACCGCGAGCGGAGGTTGGAATGGCTGCCGTACAAGAGACGGTCGATCGGGTTCGCCGGATCGACGTCGACCAGTATCGATATGGATTCGAGACTCTCATAGAGTCGGACAAGGCCCCCAAAGGCCTGTCGGAAGATACCGTCCGCTTCATTTCGGCGAAAAAGAACGAGCCGGCCTGGATGCTGGAGTGGCGACTGGAAGCCTATCGGCGCTGGTTGACCATGACCGAGCCGAAATGGGCGCGGGTCAATTATCCGAAGATCGATTACCAGGATCTCTATTACTACTCGGCGCCGAAGGCGAAGAAGACGGTATCGTCGCTCGACGAAATCGATCCGGAAATTCTGAAGACCTACGAAAAGCTCGGTATTCCCCTGCGCGAAGTCGAGGTCCTCGAAGGCGTGGTGCGGCCGCCGGAGGGCGAAGAAGGATCGGGCCAGCGCAAGATCGCGGTGGACGCCGTATTCGATTCCGTTTCCGTTGCGACCACCTTCCAGAAGGAACTGAAGAAGGCCGGCGTGATCTTCATGCCGATCTCGGAGGCGATCCGCGAGCATCCCGAACTCGTCAAGAAATATCTCGGCTCGGTCGTGCCGACATCGGACAATTATTTCGCGACGCTGAACTCGGCGGTGTTCTCCGACGGCTCGTTCGTTTACGTGCCGCCCGGCGTGCGTTGCCCGATGGAGTTGTCAACCTATTTCCGCATCAACGAGCGCAATACCGGCCAGTTCGAGCGTACGCTGATCATCGCCGACAAGGGCGCCTATGTCAGCTACCTCGAGGGCTGCACCGCGCCGCAGCGCGACGAAAACCAGTTGCACGCCGCGGTGGTCGAATTAGTCACGCTTGACGATGCCGAGATCAAATATTCCACGGTGCAAAACTGGTACCCGGGCAACTCCGAAGGAGTCGGCGGTATCTACAATTTCGTCACCAAGCGCGGTGATTGCCGCGGCAACAATTCCAAGATTTCCTGGACGCAGGTCGAGACCGGCTCGGCGATTACCTGGAAATACCCGAGTTGCATCCTGCGCGGCGACAATTCGCGCGGCGAGTTCTATTCGGTTGCGATCTCGAACGGCCACCAGCAGGTCGATTCCGGCACCAAGATGATCCATCTCGGCAAGAACACCACGAGCCGGATCATCTCCAAGGGCATCGCTGCCGGCGTGTCGCAAAATACCTATCGCGGTCTCGTCACCGCGCACCGCAAGGCGACCGGCGCGCGCAATTTCACCGCCTGCGATTCGCTTCTGATCGGTGACAAATGCGGTGCGCATACCGTGCCCTATGTCGAAGCCAAGAATTCATCGGCACTGTTCGAGCACGAAGCCACCACCTCGAAGATCTCCGAGGACGTGCTGTTCTATTGCGTGCAACGGGGACTGACACAGGAGGAGGCCGTCGGCCTTGTGGTCAACGGTTTCGTCAAGGACGTCCTGCAGCAACTGCCGATGGAATTTGCGGTCGAAGCGCAGAAGCTGATTTCGATCTCGCTGGAGGGATCGGTTGGCTAGGAGACTATCCTGAGGGGGGTTGCGCCAGCGGCCGTCTCAAAGGACGTCGGGGATTTTTTATCTATCCTGCGAAACGCCCGGCCGCTGCTCGGACGAGGCATAAACGGAAAAAGATGATGTCATTGCTTGAAGTGAAAGATCTGCAGGTCCGTGTCGACGAGCGTGAAATTCTCCACGGGCTTTCGCTCACCGTGAACGCGGGCGAAGTGCATGCGATCATGGGGCCGAACGGCTCCGGAAAGTCGACGCTCTCCCATGTCATCGCCGGCAAGCCAGGCTACGAAGTCACCGGCGGCGAAATCCTGTTCAAGGGCGAAGATCTGCTGGAAATGTCGCCCGACGAGCGCGCCGTCAAGGGCGTGTTCCTCGCGTTCCAGTATCCGGTCGAAATTCCAGGCGTGACGACCATCAATTTTCTACGCACCGCGCTGAACGCCCAGCGTAAGGCGCGCGGCGAAGCGGAATTCCTGGTGCCGGATTTTCTCAAGAAGATGCGCAGCGTTGCTGGCTCGCTCAATATTCCCATGGATATGCTCAAGCGTGGCGTCAATGTCGGCTTCTCCGGCGGTGAGAAGAAGCGCAATGAAATTCTGCAGATGGCGCTGTTTGAGCCGAGCCTCTGCATTCTCGACGAAATGGATTCCGGTCTCGACATCGACGCGCTGCGGGTCGCCGCCGACGGCGTCAATGCGCTGCGCTCGCCCGAGCGCGCCATGGTGGTGATCACGCACTATCAGCGGCTCTTGAATTACATCGTGCCCGATGTGGTGCATGTGATGTCGAAGGGTCGTGTCGTGAAGAGCGGCGGCAAGGAACTGGCGCTGGAGCTCGAGGCTTCGGGTTATGCCCAGTTCGAAGACGCAGCCTGACGCAGCGGAATAAAAGATGAACCTGGTAGTGGCAAAAACCGAAACCGGCCGCGCGCTGAGCGATATCTTCGACGTCGCGCGCGATCGTCTGCCCGGCGGCGGCAAGGTCGCTGACGCGCGCCAACAGGCGTTCGAGATCTATGAGCGAGCCGGTCTGCCGCATCGGCGGATCGAGGACTGGAAATACACCGACTTGCGCGTGCTGATGCGCGAAGTGCTGCCGCCCGCGCCTGCGCCCGATGCGGCGGCGGTCAAGCGTGCCGGCTCCGCGTTGAAGCCGCACGCTATCGCAGGCGCGCGCCGGCTGGTGCTGGTCGATGGTGTGTTCGCGGCACAGCTGTCCGACACGGACGATTTCGAACAGGGACTTTCCGTTCGTACGCTTCGCGAGGTGCTGGAAGCCGGTGATGCCGCGTTGCAGGCGCAATTGTTGTCGCCCGACAGTTCCGACCCGATGGTTGCGCTGAACAGTGCGATGATGACGGATGGTCTTGTGATCGAGGTCGCCGACGGCGTCGTGCTGACGAAACCCCTGCACATCGTTCATATCGCCACTGCCGCGCAGCCGCTCGCGATGTTCACGCGTTCGCTGTTGAAGCTCGGCAAGACTGCTGGTGCGACACTGGTGGAAAGCTATATCGGCGCCGACGGCGTCAAGGCCTATCAGGTCCATGATTCCCTGCTGCTTACGGTCGGCGACGGCGCGCGGCTCGATCATGTCCGGCTGATCGAGGATAGTCGCGAGGCGTTCAATATTTGCGCTGCCGTCGTGACGCTCGGTGCGCACGCACATTTCAACACGTTCGGTATGACCAGCGGCGGCAATGTCAGCCGTTATCAGGCTGTAATCGCAGTGGCTGGCGAGCATTCCCGCGTCGAAACCAGCGGTGTCAACCTGCTCAACGGCCGGCAGCATGCCGACACCACGCTGTTCCTGGATCACGCAGTGCCGAACGGCACGAGCCACGAGATTTTCCGGGCGGTGGTCGATGATCGCGGGCATTCGGTGTTTCAGGGCCGCATCATTGTCCGGCCCAAGGCGCAGAAGACCGACGCCAGGATGATGACGAGGGCGTTGTTGCTGTCCGACGACGCCGAAGCCGACAACAAGCCGGAGCTCGAGATATTCGCCGACGACGTGGCCTGCGGCCATGGCGCCACCACCGGCGCGCTCGATGAAAGCCTGTTGTTCTATCTGCGGGCGCGCGGTCTGTCGGAGAAGGAAGCGCAGGCGCTGCTGATCCAGGCTTTCGTCGGCGAGGCAATCGAGCAGATCGCCAGTGATGACTTGCGGGGACTTGCGATCTCAGCCGCCGAGCGCTGGCTGGCGGCGCGGAGTTGATGATGCATCCGGCGGTCCTGAATGGTTCATACGATATAGCGAAAGTGCGGGAGGATTTCCCGGCGCTGTCGCTCAAGATCTATGACAAGCCGCTGGTCTATCTCGACAACGCCGCTTCCGCCCAGAAGCCCAATGCGGTGCTCGACCGCATGACGCAGGCCTACAAGAGCGAATACGCCAACGTGCATCGGGGGCTCCACTACCTCGCCAACGCGGCAACCGAAGCCTATGAGGGTGGCCGGGCGAAGGTGGCGCAATTCCTCAACGCTCGCCGCAACGAGGAGATCGTTTTTACCCGCAATGCCACCGAGGCAATCAACCTCGTGGCGTCGTCCTGGGGCGAGCCGAATATCGGGCGGGGCGACGAGATCGTCCTCTCGATCATGGAGCACCATTCCAACATCGTGCCGTGGCATTTCCTCAGGGAGCGTTATGGCGCTGTCATCAAATGGGCTCCGGTCGACGACGAGGGCAATTTCCTGATCGAGGAGTTCGAAAAGCTTCTGACCCCGCGCACCAAGCTGGTGGCGATCACCCAGATGTCGAACGCACTTGGCACCATCGTGCCGGTGAAGGACGTGGTGAAGATCGCTCATGCCCGCGGCATCCCCGTGCTGGTCGACGGCAGCCAGGCGGCCGTGCATCTGCCGATCGATGTCAGGGATATCGATTGCGATTTCTATGTTTTCACGGGGCACAAGGTCTATGGCCCGAGCGGCATCGGTGCGCTCTACGCCAAGCATGAACATCTGGTGGCGATGCGGCCCTACAACGGCGGCGGCGAGATGATTCGCGAAGTGGCCCGGGATTGGGTCTCCTATGGCGATCCGCCGCACAAATTCGAAGCGGGCACGCCGGCGATCGTCCAGGCGATCGGTTTCGGCGCAGCGATCGATTACGTCAATTCGATCGGCAAGGAGCGCATTGCCGCTCACGAGCATGATCTTTTGACCTACGCGGAGAGCAGATTGCGCGAAATCAATTCGCTGCGGCTAATCGGCAGCGCGCGCAACAAGGGACCGGTGATCTCGTTCGAAATGAAGGGCGCGCATCCCCACGATGTCGCGACCGTGATCGACCGGCAGGGCATCGCGGTGCGCGCCGGCACCCATTGCGTGATGCCGCTTTTGGAGCGGTTCAACGTGACGGCGACCTGTCGCGCCTCGTTCGGGATGTACA
Organism: Pseudomonadota bacterium; assembly: GCA_018971625.1. Classification (GTDB taxonomy): domain Bacteria; phylum Pseudomonadota; class Alphaproteobacteria; order Rhizobiales; family Xanthobacteraceae; genus Bradyrhizobium. The sequence goes on along the minus strand of JAGXAJ010000022.1, from coordinate 27,108 downwards.
ATACCAAGGGAGAAGTCGACCAATTGGCGCAGGCGCTCATCAAGGCAGGAGAATTGTTTTCATGACCGGCGCGGCTGCAGTCCAGGCCAGCAATATGAAAACGCAGTCGGAACTCGCTCCGGAGGAGACCGAACGTCTCAGCGGCGAGATCGTCGCGGCGCTGAAGACGGTGTTTGACCCGGAAATACCGGCCGATATCTATGAGCTCGGCCTGATCTACAAGGTCGAGCTGAACGACGACCGCGGCGTCGACGTCATGATGACGTTGACCTCGCCGAATTGTCCGTCGGCCGGGGAAATGCCCCAGATGGTGGAAAACGCGGTCGCCAGCGTTCCCGGCGTCGGCGTGGTCAACGTCAATCTGGTGTGGGAGCCTGCATGGTCGCCGGAGCGGATGAGCGACGAGGCGCGCCTCGTCCTCAATATGTGGTGAGAAAGAAAGAGTTTAATGGGTTCAGAGCACACAATGATCGGCATTGATTTGCCGCTGGGATAGACCACATGACTGACATGACACCTGCCTCACCCGCTCCGCCATCCAAACCGAAGCCGCGGCCCCGTCCGCAGGTCATGAAGCTGACCGACGCTGCGGCGCAGCGGATCACCGAACTGACAAACCGCGCCGATTCCGAGATCGTTGGCCTGCGGGTCGGGCTCAAGAACGGCGGCTGCGCCGGGCAGACCTATACGGTCGAATACGCCCATGACGTGCGACCGACCGACGAGGTGGTCGAGGACAAGGGCGTCAAGATACTGGTCGACCCGAAGGCCGTATTGTTCCTGCTCGGCACCGAGATGGATTACAAGGTCGACAAGATGCAGGCCCAGTTCATCTTCAACAACCCGAACCAGGTCAGCGCCTGCGGCTGTGGCGAATCGGTACAATTGACGCCGGCCAAGGTCGACAGCTGACGACTGCGGTGAACCCGCGATGGATCGTGATTTCCTGATCGATCTGTTTGCGGATTTCGGGCCGGTGACAATCCGACAAATGTTCTCCGGTTTCGGCATTTCCGCCGACGCCACTAACTTTGCGCTCGTCTTGCGCAGCGGCCTTTATTTGCGAGCCAATGAGCAGACCATTCCGCAGTTCGAGGCGGAGGGCTCCAAACCGTTTCAGTATCAGACCCGGGCCACGCTAGTTACCGTCAACTCGTACTGGCAGCTGCCGGAACGGCTATACGACGATCCCGAAGATTTGACCGCGTGGGCAAGAGCATCGTTGGCTGCCGCGCAACGCGCAGCGCTGCGCAAGCAACCGAAGGTGAAGAAGACAGCGGCCAGGAAAATCACAGCGAAGAAAGCGGCGGCCGGGAAGGCGGTGAAGCATGCAATCAGGAACGCAGGGAAGAAAGCCGTCAGGAAATCCGCAAAGAAGAATGCCTCCGCCTGAGCGGCATCTTGGCCGGGTCTCGAAGGATGGCCTGCCGGCGGCCGCAGCCTGGTTCAAGTGGCGCGCCAGAAGCGCGCCCTCACATGAGGTGTGAAGCAGAGAGACGCTCAGGCCACCTGGCTCTGGGTTTCCGTGACATATTCCGGATCGGCTTCGCAGATTACGCGGTTCCGGCCGTTGCGTTTGGCGGCATAAAGGCAGGCATCGGCGCGTTCGATCAGCGAATCGGCAACATCGCCGGGCTTGAGGATGGAAACTCCGACCGAAATGGTGACGCGGCCGAGGATCTCTCCGGTCGACTTCTTCTTCAATTCCTTCGACATCACGGCGCGACGGATGTGATCGGCAACCGTCAGGGCCTGGCGCAGCGCGGTATTCGGCAACACCACCGCGAATTCCTCGCCGCCGTAACGCGCGGTGATATCCTGACCCTTGATGGTCTGCTTCAGCGACAGGCTGACCAGACGCAACACCTGATCACCGGTCAAATGTCCGTATGAATCGTTGAACGACTTGAAGTGATCGATATCGAACATCAGAAGCGAAAGCGGCTCGCCATCGGCAAGCGCTTTCTGCACGGCGCTTTCAATCGAACGGTCGAAATATTTGCGGTTGCCGAGGCCAGTCAATGGATCGGTCAGGCTCTCCGCATTCATAGCCTCGAGGCTCTGTTGCAGATTGTTGATCTCGGTCTTCGATAACAGCAGCCGGTCTTCCAGATTCTTGTTGGTCTCGCGCATTTCGCGCGTGGACTTCACCAGCGTTTCGATGATCGACCTGATCTGGTTTTGATTCTTGGCGACGGCGAGCTTCTTCTCGGCGTTCGACAGGCTCGAGTCGTAGCTCGCCGACATACCCAGCGCGTCGGCAATCAGGGCTATCACGTCGTCGATCTCGCCGATGACGCGGGTGCCGACCTTGTCGATGCGCTCGGTGGTCTTGATTTGAGAAAGACAGGTTTCGTAGATCTGCTCGAGATCTGATTCGGTCAGCTTGCCGTTGCGGGTCAGCGTTTCGTTGATGATCTTGTTGAGCGCGGGGTTGTATCTGGTGGCGTAGACGTACCAGATTTCATAATTGCGCGGAATCGCGGTCTGCCGCAGCGACTTGATCTGGCCAAGCGCCACCTCCGCGAAAGCCATTGTGCGTTCGTGATCGTCGAGCACCTTCTTGTCCCCAAATAGGCGGGCGTCGTGCCCGTCGCCCCTGAACGCGCAATGTCCGATATATCGCGCTCAAGCTAACGGAGGAGGGTGAACGACCGGTAAACGGGTTCCAGCGAAGGTTGCAGGGGTCGAGGGGATAATATCTCCCAGGTTGAGCCCCGGTCGCGTGCCAGACGCTGTCGCATCAGAATCTGTTGATCAGTCTCGATCGAACCAGATTGGGCGAATTAAACTCTGGCGCGAACCGGCCGCAGCAGGAATGCCGGAAGATGCGAGTGATCGGCGGGCTCCGAGATGGTATCGCGCTGCGCGGGTGCCCTTTCTGGACGGCCGATCGAAGGCGTGCGCGGCGGCGGATTGCCCGGTGGGTTGAATGCCGCGGTCTGCTGGCTTTGCGGGGCGGGACCACGGCCGCCATGCGGGCGCCGGGGCTCGCGCTCACGTTCGCGCCGCGGCTTGCGGCCGCCGCGTGAACCTTCGCGGCTGCGCGACTCGCGCGCCTTCTCGGAACGGTCGCTGGAGGCTTCCGTCGGCGCGTCGGCGGGAGCGCTACCTTCCGCATGGGGAATGGTCTGTCCGGTCAGCTTTTCGACCGCCGCCATCGATTTCTGATCGAGAGGGGTGACGATGGAGATCGCGGTGCCGGCGCGGCCGGCGCGGCCGGTGCGGCCGATGCGATGGACGTAGTCATCGGCATGATGGGGGACGTCGAAATTGAAGACGTGGCTGACGGCGGGAATATCGAGGCCACGGGCTGCGACGTCGGAGGCCACCAGCAGCGGGATTTCGCCTTTGCGGAATTGATCCAGCGCCTGGGTGCGGGCCGATTGATCCATGTCGCCGTGCAGCGCGCCGACGCTGAAACCGTGTTTCTGCAGTGATTTGTACAGCAGCGCCACTTCGCGCTTGCGGTTGCAGAAGATGATGGCGTTCTGCAGGTCCTTGGCGTCGCGCAAGAGCCGCCGCAACGTCTCGCGCTTCTCGTGTGGTTCGCAGCCGACGGCGACCTGGAACTGGGATACGCCAACGGCAGTGGTAGCGGGCCTGGAAACTTCGACTTTTTCGGGATTGTGCAGGAAGGTTTCGGTGACTCTGCGGATTTCCGGCGGCATCGTTGCGGTGAAGAACAAGGTTTGCCGGGTGAACGGGATCATCTTGCAGATGCGCTCGATGTCCGGAATGAAGCCCATGTCCAGCATGCGGTCGGCTTCGTCGATCACCAACAGTTCGACGCCGGTCAGCAGCAGGCCGCCGCGTTCGGTATGGTCGAGCAGGCGGCCGGGCGTTGCAATCAACACGTCGACGCCCCGCATCAGCTTGCTGTCCTGGTCGCCAAACGAGACGCCGCCAATCAAAAGCGCGACGTTGAGTTTCTGGCCGGCACCGTATTTATCGAAACTCTCCTTTACCTGGGCGGCGAGTTCTCGCGTCGGTTCGAGAATGAGGGTCCGTGGCATCCGGGCGCGGGCGCGGCCCTTTTCCAGCATGGTGAGCATCGGAAGGACGAAGGCTGCGGTCTTGCCAGTGCCAGTCTGGGCGATGCCGAGAACATCCCGGCGGGCCAGAACATAAGGAATCGCCTGATCCTGAATGGGGGTAGGGGTGGTGTAACCGGCGGCCGCTACGGCGGCGAGGACCTTGTCGGAAAGGCCGAGATGGGAAAAAGACATTGAGCCTCTAGTCGACACCGCCGTTCGGAATCGAAGGTAAAAAGGCTGTCGCGTTTAGCCCCGAAACGGCGCGCTCTAGGAAGCTGGAGGCTGTGTCTTACGCTGACGAGCGGCAAACCAAGGAATCGCGTTTCGATCCAAGGCCGCGTTCGACCGAAACATAGGGTCGAAATGGCCAAAGTCAATGGAGCAGTCGCGGGAAGCGCCGAAAAAGCTTAATGTTTTTGCATAAATGCGACCGGGTAGGCCAGCTCGCGCGTCGGTTCCGCGGCCTTCGCCAGCCGCTGCCCGACCCAGCCGAGCCGTTGCAACGGCGCTTTTCGTCCCCATCCGGCACGTGGTTGGTTACGTTGCGCACGCCAACGTGCCGGCTGCGAGCGAAGGTCAGGAAGAACTGGTGCGCAATGCTTCGGTCCTTGTCGACCGCATTATCGAGCGGCTGCAGAACAAGAACGTGCGCACCGCGATTCTGGTGTTCGACGCCTGCCGCAACAATCCATTCGAACGTCCGGGTACTCGCGCATTGGCTGGCGGCGGCGGGCTCGCGCCGATGACGCAAACTGCCGGAAGGGGTGTTTTCGGTCTTTTCCGCGGGTCACGCGGACCTTCGCCAAGGAATTGCTGAAGCCCGGCGAGAACCTGGTCCAGGTCGCCCAGCACACCCGGCGGGCTGTCAGCGAAATGGCCGAGACCGTCAATCACAAGCAGATCCCGGTTTATTTCGACCAGATGGTCGATGACGTCTTCCTCACGGCGTGGCCAAAGGAATCACCGACCCCCGGGGCCCCAGTTCAATTCCGGGCGATGCGGTACCGTATCTGAAGCTGCCGGCTGCAACCAAATCGGTGTCCGTCGAATTGACGTATCGCGACGGCAGCGTGTCTGAGATAAAAAGCTTCCGGCGTTGAGTTTACCGCAATCGAGCATGGAAGCCGAATCATGGACGCGGGCACTCCCCCGGATCGCAAACCTTCGCGCACGATAACAACGCGTTGCTGCATTGTCGGTGGCGGCCCGGCGGGCATGGTGCTGGGCTATCTGCTCGGCCGCGCCGGAATCGAAACCATCGTACTGGAAAAACACGCCGATTTCTTTCGAGATTTTCGCGGCGATACCGTCCATCCTTCGACGCTACAGATCATGCATGAACTCGGCCTGATCGACGATTTCCTGAAATTGCCGCACCAGCAGTTGCAGAAAATGGACGGCATGTTCGGTGGCACCAAGATCCGGGTCGCCGATTTGAGCCGCGTCAAGGCGAATTATCCTTTCATCGCTTTCATGCCGCAGTGGGACTTTCTCAATTTCCTGCGCGCGCGGGGCCAGAAATTTCCGCAGCTCAAGGTGATGATGGAGGCGAATGCCACCGACCTGATCTGGTCTGGCGATAGTGTCACGGGGGTGATCGCCGATACGCCGGAAGGGCCGGTCAGGATAGACGCGGAGCTGACCATCGGATGCGACGGCCGGCATTCGATCGTGCGCGAGCGCGCCAATCTCAAGGTGGAGGAAATCGGCGCGCCGATGGACGTGCTGTGGTTTCGCGCCGGGCGCCGTGTGGACGAAAACGAGAGCCTGTTCGCGCGGCTGGAGCCAGGCAAGATGATGGTGACGTTCGATCGCGGCGATTATTGGCAATGCGCCTATGTGATTGCCAAGGGACAATACGATGCGGTGAAAGCGCGCGGCCTCGATGCGTTCCGCGCGGATATCACGTCGATGGCGCCGATCCTCAAACAAGGCATGGCGGACGTGAAGACGTGGGATGACGTGAAGCTGTTGACGGTGGCGATCAACCGGCTGATCCGTTGGGTCCGGTCCGGGCTGCTTTGCATCGGCGACGCAGCGCATGCGATGTCGCCGGTGGGCGGCGTCGGCGTCAACCTTGCGGTTCAGGATGCGGTTGCGACCGCGAATCTTCTGGCGGCAAGGCTCGCCAAGGGCTGTCCGTCGGAGCATGAACTGGACGCGGTACGCCGGCGCCGGGAGTTTCCGGTGCGGATGACGCAGACGATGCAGACGGTGATCCAAAACAGGATCATCAGCGTCGCGCTGAAGCCGGGCGATCGATCTCTCAAGGTGCCACTGTTCATGCGTGTGATCAACGCGGTGCCATGGCTGCAGGGCATTACCGCTCGCCTGATCGCGATCGGCGTCCGGCCCGAGCATGTGCACTCGCCGGCGGCTTCGGGTAATTAATGCCGGACGGTGCTGATCGGTGGAGTCCCGCTGACTGGAATCAAAACCGATCGGACTTTAGCGCTTGCTTTGCCAGATCAGGATCAGGCCGAATCCGGCGAGCGCCGCGCCGTAGCCGGCCCATTGCAGCTGGTTGATCATAAAGCTTTCCGAGGGCCATTTGATCACGCCGGTACCCTGGCCAATCCAGAGCAGTCCGGAGACCAGTGCCAGAAAACCAACGATCAGTAGCAATCTGCGCATAGTCAGATCCTCACCGGCGCCTTGTGGCGATCTGCGAAGGTCGCAGAGTGACGTTCGGACACAATGAAGGCAAGTGCTGATGGTGCTTTCCGGCTTCGGGACGTCCCGAGATCCGTACAAGCAGGCACAAAAAAGCCCCGGGCGAAGCCGGGGCTTTTCATCGAGCGATGAGCCTCAGATCAGCTTAGTACCTCGCGACGACCGGGCCACCCCAGTTGAAGCGATAGACCAGCGAGGTGCTGACGGTCTGCACGAGCGGCTTGAAGGCAATCGTGTTGCCAGCGAGCGCGCCGGTCGCATCGGAGAATTCACCGAGGTTGCTGTTGCCGTAATAGGCAGCGCGGTATTCGGTCTTCATGAACCAGCCCGGCGCCGTGATGCCGAAGATGTTCAGGTTGTTCTCGACACCGCCGCCGATGAACACGCCGCTGTTGGTGGAGAAGCTGTTGGTGTGCAAGCCTTGCGGCGTACCACTAAGGTTGGTCAACGTGGAGCCCGACCAGTCCGAACCGGTCCAGCCGCCGTTGATATACGACAGAACGTTAGGCGCAACCAGATAGCCGAGGCGGGCGCCGACAGCGTAGGTGTCACGAAGCTTCTCGGTGCCGGTGAGAGCGGCGAATGGGTCGGCAATGTTGCCACGCAGACTGCCGAACTGACCATCGGCCAAGATGCCGGCGACCCAGTTGCCGCCGAACTGCCAGTCGTAGCCGGCGCCGACCGTGCCAAACCAACCGTCGCCACCCTGGCGCGAGTTGATGGTCAGCGGCGCAAGTGTCGCGGACGAAAGCACCGTGTCGTTCGCATCCCAAACGCCGCCGCCGGCGCCGCCGAAGATGTAGAAGCCGGTCCAGCTCGGCGCGACTGCCATCGGCGGAGCCTTGGTGTAGGTGCGAGGGGCCAAATCAGCCGCAAAAGCAGATCCGCTGAACGCCGCAACTGCGGTCAGAGCGAGCAACACCTTTTTCATTTTAAACCCCTCAGCCATTTCAGCGTCCGATTTGGACCGCCTGGAGAATCTCGAATACCGTAGTTTTGTTATAGCCGGTTCCGCCGGAAATGCTGTTGCGCCAGCACCACACCGGCCGGAAAACGGTCCGCGAGAGCTCTCAACGCTGCCATGCCAATATCAATTAAGTTATTGTTTTCGCTTATTAAATTGTGAAGGTGCGTCATACGTCCAATAAATCGTCGCGGGCGAATTCCGCCTTTTCGGCAATGAAGGCGAAGCGCGCTTCCGCCTTGGTGCCCATCAGCCGCTCGACCGAATCAGCGGTGCCTTCGCGGTCGTCGGCCAGCAGCACCACCTTGAGCAGCGTCCGTTTGGCCGGATCCATGGTGGTTTCCTTCAACTGCTGTGCCATCATCTCGCCAAGGCCCTTGAAGCGGTTAACTTCGACCTTGGCATTGGCGTTGAATTCGCTCTTGATCAGCGCATCCTTGTGGGCGTCGTCGCGCGCATAGACCGTCTTGCTACCGTGGGTAAGTTTGTATAGCGGCGGCACCGCCAGATAGAGATGACCCTCGTCGATCAGCCGCGGCATCTGCCGGTAGAAGAACGTGATCAGCAGCGAGGCGATATGGGCGCCGTCGACGTCGGCATCGGTCATGATGATGATGCGCGAGTAACGCAAGTCCTCTTCACGGTAGTGAGGACCGGTGCCGCAGCCGATCGCCTGCATCAGATCGGCAAGCTGCGCGTTGGCGGTGAGCTTGTCTTTGGTCGCGGAAGCGACGTTGAGGATCTTGCCGCGCAACGGCAGGATCGCCTGGGTCTGGCGGTCGCGCGCCTGCTTGGCGCTGCCGCCGGCGCTGTCGCCTTCGACGATGAACAATTCCGAGCCTTCGGTTGCGCTGTTGGTGCAATCGGAGAGCTTGCCGGGCAGCCGCAACTTCTTCGCCGCCGTCTTGCGCGAGGTTTCCTTTTCTGCGCGGCGACGCAGCCGTTCCTCGGCGCGTTCGATGACGAAATCCAATAATCGGCTGGCCTGCAGCGGATTGCCCGACAGCCAGTGGTCGAACGGGTCCTTGATCGACTGCTCGACGATGCGCTGCGCCTCGGCGGTGGCGAGACGGTCTTTCGTCTGGCCCTGAAATTCCGGCTCGCGCACGAACACCGAGAGCATCACGGCAGCGCCCACCATGACGTCTTCCGAGGTGACGCTGGCGGCGCGCTTGCCCTGTCCGGCGCGCTCGGCGTGATCCTTCAGGCCACGCAACAATGCGCTGCGCATCCCCGATTCATGGGTACCACCATCGGGCGTCGGCACCGTGTTGCAATACGACGAGAAAAAGCCGTCTGCGTCGGCAGTCCATGCGACGGCCCATTCGCAGGCGCCATGGGCGCCATTGCGGCCCGATTTTCCGGCGAAGATATCGGGATGCACCAGCGTGTCGGCATGAACGGCGGCGGCAAGATAATCCTTCAATCCGCCGGCGAAGTGGAAAGTGTCTTCAGCAGGAACGTCCTCGATGCCCTTCAGCAGTTCGGGCGCGCAGCGCCAGCGGATTTCGACACCGCCAAACAGATAGGCTTTGGAGCGGGCCATCTTGAACAGCCGTTGCGGCTTGAACGAGGCCTTGGCGCCGAAAATCTCGCTGTCCGGCTTGAACCGAATTTTGGTGCCGCGGCGGTTGTTGATCTTGCCGAGGTCTTCGAGCTTGCCCTTCGGATGGCCGCGTTCGAAGGCGAGGCGATAGAGCTTCTGACTGCGGGCGACCTCGACTTCGAGCCGGGAGGACAGCGCGTTGACCACAGACACGCCGACGCCGTGCAATCCGCCCGAGGTCTCGTAGACCTTGGAGTCGAATTTGCCGCCGGAGTGCAGCGTACACATGATGACTTCGAGCGCGGATTTTTTCGGAAATTTCGGATGCGGGTCGACCGGGATGCCGCGGCCGTTGTCGGTCACGGTCAGGAAGCCGTCGGCGCTCAATTCGACTTCGATGAAGGAGGCATGGCCCGCGAGGGCCTCGTCCATGGAATTGTCGATGACCTCGGCGAACAAATGATGCAGCGCCTTTTCGTCGGTTCCGCCGATATACATGCCGGGTCGGCGGCGCACCGGCTCCAGGCCTTCGAGCACTTCGATATCGGCCGCAGTGTAACCGGCCTCGGCGCCGGAACCGCGCGTGGCGGCCTTCGGCGAGGCCCGCCTTTTGGGTTCCGTGGCCGCAAACAGATCGTTCGACGACTTATTTTTCTCTGCTGATTTCAATGATTTAGGCATATTTCTTCATGTGTTGCGCGCAAGGAATGCACGGCGAATCGGCTTGTCCGACTATGCCATGGATGGGCTTAAAAAATGACCAGCGGAACGGGGACGTTGCCCGTCCCGGCACCCGGCTCACACCCGCGAGGTCCGGAACACGATCAGCGCGAACAGCGCGGTTGCCGCGACTACCATCAGCGATCCCACGATCGGCAGTGCGATGAAGGCCGGCCCATCAAGCACGACCATGGCGATGCCGGCCGGAAACAGGATGCCGCCGATGATATGTAGCCAGCCCTGGAGCTTGGCCAGTCTGTCGGCCGCTGCGGCCGGAAACAGGCGGTAGTACAATCCGAACAGGAACAGCAGGACGCCGCCGACCAGATTGAGATGCGCGTGTGCCGGCTGCAGCGTGAAATCCTGACGGATGCCCATTGCGATGCCGGCCAGCATCCCCGCTAACAGAACGACCACGCTCACGCGCATCATCAACGAACCGATCATCGGATTTTCCCTGCAGTTATGTTGAGAAGGATTAGCGCCGAAATTCGAAGGTGCGGACAGGCGCGCACGGACTATAGCCGCCTTTGTGACTTGAAGTCACGCAAGGCGCCGGCTTACCTGTTGTTCGGCGTGCGACTCCATTAAAGGTTCACGACGAGGGTTCAAGGGCCGGGGCGGGATCGCGGAAGGGCGAGGGTTGATGGAAGAATATGCGCGCGCGCTCGCCGATTTCGTGCGCGACCATTCGGCCTGGGCCGCACCGATCGTGTTGCTGCTGGCATTCGGCGAATCGCTCGCTTTCATCTCGCTGTTGATCCCGGCCTGGGGCGCGCTGGTGGCAATCGGCGCCTTGATCGGCGCCAGCGGCATCAGCTTCTGGCCGGTCTGGATTGGCGGTGGAATTGGCGCAGCGCTCGGCGATTGGCTCTCTTATTGGTTCGGCTTCACATACAAGGAACACGTCGCGCGGATGTGGCCACTGTCGCGCTATCCGGAAATCGTGCCGCGCGGCGAAGCGTTCGTGAAAAAGTGGGGCATACCCGGCATTTTCATCGGCCGGTTTTTCGGACCGCTGCGCGCGTCGGTGCCGCTTGTAGCCGGGATATTCGAGATGCCGTATTGGAGCTTTCAGGTCGCCAATTTCCTCTCTGCGCTGGTGTGGTCGGCAGTCCTTCTGCTGTTTGGCGACATCATCAGTCAGATCGTCGAATGGCTGTGGCGGAGGGTGTGATGCCGGTTCGAAACGAGCATTCACCTTGACGAAAACCGGGCGCAGCCTTATAGCCGCGCCATGACAAACACCGCTACCATTTCGATCGTTCGCCGCCGTACCATTGCGGTACGGGTGGACGTCTGCGTTTAAGATTTCCGCCTCTGCCGCCGGATCCTGCCCGCGGCTTTTTCCTCCCAGAATTTTTTCCTCCCAAAACAACGCGGTTTGATCCGACGGGCTCCTACGTCAAGCAGGAGTTTGAAATGTACACACCTCCCATGTTCAGGTCCGATCGCGCTGGCGGATGGCCAATCGTGCTGGCTGGTGGCGGTGAACGGCGCGGATGCCTACGTATCGCCAGTACGTCTCGCCGAACCATGTCGCGATTGCATCTGCGCTGGCTGGGCAGCACAATGAAGCCGCAAGCGCGATCGAGCAACAGTTGATCATCCTGCGGCCGCTGTTGGGTTACAAATCACCAGCGCTTGCCGGTGCGCCGGCAGCAAGGAACGGGCCATGAATTTTTCCGATACCAGGCAGCCGAAAGACCATCCGCCGGCCAAGAGCGTTCCCGCGCGGCCCGCAATATTCGTCGACGGTGCGGCTGGAACGACGGGACTCGGGATTGCCGAGCGTCTCGACCGACAGAACGACGTGGTGGTGAAGAGCATTGCCAAGGACAAGCGCAAGGATGCCGGGGCCAAGCGCGCGTTGATGGAGGAAGTGGATCTCGTGATCCTGTGCCTGCCGGATAACGCCGCAAAGGAGACCGTTGCCCTGATCGACAGTATGGGCAATGCCGCGCCCAAGGTGCTGGACGCATCGACCGCCTTTCGCGTCGCGCCCGACTGGACCTACGGTTTTCCGGAGCTGAAGCCCGACCAGGCCGACAAGATACGGGCGGAACGGAAAGTCTCCAATCCGGGCTGCTATCCAACCGGCTCGATCGCGCTGCTGCGGCCGCTGGTTGATGCGGGTCTGATGCCGAGGGACTATCCGGTCACCATCAATGCGGTGAGCGGCTATTCCGGCGGCGGCGAGTCCATGATTGCGAGTTTCGAGGACGGCAGCGCGCCGGCCTTCGAACTCTACGGCCTCGGCTTCGAGCATAAGCATGTGCCGGAGACGCAGCTCTACGCCCATCTCACGCGGCGGCCGATCTTCGTTCCGTCGGTCGGCGATTTTCGCCAAGGCATGCTGGTATCGGTCCCGTTGCATCTCGATACGCTGCCGGGCAAGCCTGACGGCGTCGCGTTGCACGCCGCGCTGGCGAAGCGTTATTCGGGGAGCAAATACGTCTCGGTGATACCGCTCGACAATCCCGCGGCAAAAGCCGGACGGATCGAGCCGGAAGCGCTCAACGAGACCAACAAGCTCGAGCTCTATGTGTTCGCCAGTGAGAAGCGCGGCCAGGCGGTTCTGGTCGCGCGGCTCGACAATCTGGGCAAGGGGGCGTCCGGCGCGGCGGTACAGAACATGCGGTTGATGTTGGGCCTGGCCGACCCGTAAGGCCGGACATCGGATGGACAACCGGCCACGGGCGGGTGAAGTGCCCGAACGCGGCCAAGGCATCGGCAGCCATGCCAGCCGCGGCAACCGCCGCTCAAAACACCCGGAAAATCGCCAGCGCCAGCACGACCTGCGCGGCAAAGCCGACCGCGAACGCCAGCGTGCGGAACACCGGCAGGCCCATGGTGTAGACGATCAAATGCGCCACGCGAGCCCAGAAATAGACCGCGCAGGCGATCGCGGTCGCGTTGCTGGAATAGTCGATCGCGTTGAGGATCAGGACCAGCGGCGCGAATACCGCGAGATTTTCCACCGCGTTGTCGTGCGCGAACATCAAGCGGGTCGCCCATGGGGCATGCGGCTTGTCGTTACGCGAGGGATTGGCCATGGCGCCGCCGAGGCCGCGAACCATGCAACGATTGAGAATGTAGGGCACCCACAATAATCCGGTCAAAATCACCGTCAGCGTCAGCCAGAACAATTCGCGCGTCATAGCAATTCCCTTCGGCTCCAGTTCGGCCGCCCGGCGGGACGGCCTTTGATATTCAGGCAGGCAGGATGACGCTAGGCGCGCACCCTGACATAGCTGCCTGGCGCATCCTCGATCGGCGGCATCGACTCCGAGCCGACCGCGCGCGCCGGTACTTCCTCGGCATCGATATTGCCGAGCCATTCGCGCCAGTCCGGCCACCACGATCCCCTGTGCTCCTGCGCTCCCTTGATCCAGTTCGCGAGTGACACGTCCTTGATGTTGTCATTGGTCCAGAACTGGTATTTGCCCGCCGCCGGCGGATTGATCACGCCGGCGATATGGCCGGAGCCGGACAGCACATAGCGCACCGGGCCGCCGAAGAATTGCGAGCCATACAGCACCGAGTCCGCCGGCGCGATGTGATCCTCACGCGTCGCCAGATTGTAGACGGGGATCTTGACCTTCGACAGGTCGAGCAGGGTGTTGTCGAGCACCATGCTGCCAGCCGAGAGCCGGTTTTCCAGGTAGCAGTTGCGCAGATAATAGGAATGGTTCGCCGCCGGCATCCGCGTCGCATCCGAATTCCAGTGCAACAGATCGAACGAGGAGGGCGGCTGTCCCTTCAGATAATTGCTGACGACATAGGACCAGATCAAATCGTTGGAGCGCAGCATGTTGAAGGCCATCGCCATCTTGCTGCCTTCAAGCACGCCGCTGGCCTGCATGTCGCGTTCCAGTGCCGAGATCTGGCCCTCGTCGACGAACACCAGCAGATCGCCGGCGTGGGTGAAGTCGACCTGTGCCGCGAACAAGGTCGCCGACGTCACCCGCGCCCGGCGCTTTTCCGCGAGCCAGGCCAGTGTTGAAGCGAGCAGCGTGCCACCGACGCAATAACCGACGGTGTGGACCTTCATCTCGCCGGTCACCTTCTCGATGACATCCATCGCTGCCAACGGACCTTGCTTCATGTAATCTTCGAAGGTCTTCTGGCCGAGTTCCCGGTTCGGGTTGACCCAGGAGATCACGAACACTGTGATGCCCTGATCGACGCACCATTTGATGTAGGATTTTTCGGGCCGGAGATCGAGAATATAGAACTTGTTGATCCAGGGCGGCACGATCAGGAGCGGCGTGCGCAGCACCTTTTTCGTGCTCGGATCGTACTGGATCAACTGCATTAGTTCGTTCTGGAAAATCACCTTTCCCGGCGTCGTCGCCATGTTGACGCCGACCACGAGATGGGCGGGGTCGGACTGGCGGATACGCAGGGTGCCGTTTCCGGCCTCGATGTCCTCGGCCAGCATCTTCATGCCGCGTGCGAGATTGTCGCCGCTGGAGGCCAGCGTCTCGCGCAGCACTTCCGGATTGGTCAGTACGAAGTTCGACGGCGCGATCGCATTGGTGATCTGCTGGACGTAGAACTCGGCCTTCTTGCGGGTGTGCGGATCGAGGCCGTCGGCGTTACGCACCAGGTCCTGGGCCCATTGCGTGGTCAAGAGATAGAGCTGCATCACGAACTCGAAGAACTGGTTCGACTTCCATTCCGGGTCGCGGAACCGTTTGTCGCGCGGCGAGGGTTCGATCGCTGGTGGGGCCTCTTCGCCGGCCATCCGCCGCATCGCGGAAGCCCACAGATCCAGGTAGGCCTTGCCCATCTTCAACTGCAGTTCGGTCGCCCGTTCCTTGTCCGTCAGCCAGTACTCCGCCACCGTGGTGAGGGTCCTGACCATCTCGCCGAGCTCGTTCGGCGGCGTGTCTTTGAGCGCGCCCTGTTCCCGCGGCTTGAGGTAAGCCGCCAAGGCCTGACCGCTGCTCTCCATTGCCTTGGCGAGGTTCATCGCGAAGGCTTCGGGGTCGAACTTCTTGTTCGACGCGGTTTCGGTCGTGACGTCGTTCATGTTCGCAACATTACAGGGTCATTCAGGGTTCGTCACCGCGCACCATCGGGCGCCGGCGGCGAAGGTAAATCTTCGACAGTCGCGTGCTGCACTGCGACAAGTTATCTTGGTTTGGTCATATTGGAGCCCCAACGGTTTGATCTGTTGTTCATGCCTTAATCGTTTCCGGCGACAGGGGTTGAACTGTGCAAGCGGCTGATGAAATAAGCGCCAGGTAGCCGCTGGGTTCACGTTGCAAGATTCTCAAGTTGGTAGTGAGATTGCGGGAACGGATGTCGGTGGATCGAGAAAAGAGGGCGCTGGTCGGGGGCGCGCTGCTGTTGTCGGCGCTTGCGCTCGGCGGTTGCTCGACATCGATTGCGGATCTGCCTGTGATCGGCACACCGGCCGACGCTCCAAGTCGTCCAAAGGAAGCAGGCAGCTACCTTCCGGTGGAAGATTTGCCCCCGGACCGCGATGAAGCGGCGATCCCGCCGGCGGACCAGGCCAAGATCAAGGCCGAATTGCTCGCCGCGCGAGATCGCCAGGCCTCCACCGCTGCCAAGGATGCAACAAATCAGACGACGAAGTGACCGCCACTGTCGCTGCGGGTCACGGGCACCGGGCCCAGCCTCGAATCGCTATCAAAGCTGACGCAACCAAGCGTCCGTGCTAAAAGAACCCAATTCAACCGCAAATCAGGTCGAAGGCATCATTTTTGCGCCTGAATTCTCGCTAAATCACTGATTGAGCGCGATTTCTGGACGGGCTTTTCCGTTTCGGCGCCACGCTGTCGGCGATTCTGCCCGCCCGGTTGCCGGAGCCAGGACCCATGGAAGATTTTTACCGCATCCGCCGTCTGCCGCCTTACGTGTTCGAACAGATCAACCGGGCCAAAGCGGTCGCGCGCAATGCCGGGGCCGACATCATCGACCTCGGCATGGGCAATCCGGATTTGCCGACGCCGCCGCATGTGATCGAAAAGCTCAAGGAAACGCTGGGCAAGCCACGGACCGATCGCTACTCCGCCTCGCGCGGCATCACCGGCCTGCGCAAGGCGCAAGCCGCCTATTACGCGCGGCGTTTCGGCGTGAAGCTCAATCCGGAAACCCAGGTCGTGGCGACGCTGGGCTCGAAGGAGGGCTTTGCCAACGTCGCGCAGGCGATTACGGCGCCGGGCGACGTCGTGCTGTGCCCCAATCCCAGTTATCCCATTCACGCTTTCGGATTCCTGATGGCGGGCGGCGTGATCCGCTCGGTGCCATCGGAGCCGACGCCGCAATTCTTCGAAGCGATCGAGCGCGCGATCATCCATTCGATTCCGAAGCCGCTGGCGATTGTCGTCTGCTATCCCTCCAATCCGACCGCCTATGTCGCGAACCTCGATTTCTACAGGGATCTGGTGGCGTTCGCGAAGAAGCACGAGATCTTCATCCTGTCGGATCTGGCTTACGCGGAAGTGTATTTCGACGATGCCAATCCGCCGCCTTCCGTGTTGCAGGTTCCCGGCGCGATCGACGTGACGGTGGAATTTACCTCGATGTCCAAGACGTTCTCGATGGCGGGCT
The DNA here is from genome assembly GCA_018971625.1 of Pseudomonadota bacterium. Taxonomy (GTDB): domain Bacteria; phylum Pseudomonadota; class Alphaproteobacteria; order Rhizobiales; family Xanthobacteraceae; genus Bradyrhizobium. The sequence goes on along the minus strand of JAGXAJ010000022.1, from coordinate 10,583 downwards.
GGCGCATGGGATTTGCGGTCGGCAACGACCGCATCATCGCGGCGCTCGCGCGAGTCAAGTCCTATCTCGATTATGGCGCGTTTACGCCGATCCAGGTGGCGGCGACGGCTGCGCTCAACGGTCCCGAGGATTGCATCCGGGAGATGCGCGACACCTACCGCAAGCGCCGCGACGCGCTGGTTGAGTCGTTTGGCCGGGCAGGCTGGGATATTCCGCCGCCCGCCGCCTCGATGTTCGCATGGGCACCGCTGCCCAAGGCGTTCCGTGACCTCGGCAGCATGCAGTTTGCGACCCTGATGGTGGAGAAATCCGGCGTCGTGGTCTCGCCGGGCGTGGCTTTCGGCGAACACGGCGAGGGCTATGTTCGCGTTGCCATGGTGGAAAACGAGCAGCGTATCCGCCAGGCCGCACGCGGCGTGCGCCGCTTCCTTGAAAGCGGCATTGAAACGTTGCACAACGTGGTTCCTCTCGCCAACCGGCGGTAGGCATGATCCCGAACAGAGGTCTTGCCTGACTACGCTTTCGCCTATCGTCTCGCCCATCTTTCTTTTTTCCTGCAGGCTTTTCTCGTCATGGTCGCACCCTTGAACGTGGGTATTGCGGGACTCGGCACGGTTGGCGCCGAAGTCGTCCGCCTCATCGAGCAGCAGGCCCGCCTCTTGTCGGCGCGCAGCGGGCGCAGCGTGCGGGTGGTCGCGGTGACCGCGCGTTCGAAGTCAAAGAAGCGTGACCTGGACCTGCGCGGCGTCAGCTGGGCCAAAAATGCGCTGGAACTCGCCACTGATCCCGGCATCGACTGCTTTGTCGAATTGATGGGCGGCTCCGGCGATCCCGCCCTGTCGGCGATCGGGGCCGCGCTGAAATCCGGCAAGTCGGTGGTCACCGCCAACAAGGCGCTGATCGCCAAGCATGGCTTGCGGCTGGCAAAATGGGCCGAGCAACATGGCGTCGCGCTCAATTTCGAGGCCGCGGTCGGCGCGGCGATCCCGGTCATCAAGACCTTGCGCGAGGGCCTGGCCGGCACGGGCATCAACCGCGTTTACGGGATCCTCAACGGCACCTGCAATTACATCCTGACCCGGATGGAGCAGGAAGGCTTGTCGTTCGCCGAATGCCTGAAGGATGCGCAGCGGCTCGGCTATGCCGAGGCCAATCCGTCATTCGACGTCGACGGCCACGACACGGCGCAAAAGCTTGCGATCCTGGCCAGCCTCGCCTTCGGCACCAAGGTCGCGCAGAACGCGGTATATGTGGAAGGCATTTCGTCGATCAAGCCGGAGGACCTGCGCGCGGCGGAGGAGCTCGGCTTCCGCGTCAAGCTGCTCGGGGTCGCGGTGCGCACCGCCAAGGGCATCGAGCAGCGCGTGCATCCGACCATGGTGCCGAAATCATCCTCGATCGCGCAGGTGATGGGGGTCACCAACGCCGTGACCATCGATGGCGACGGCATCCCGCCGATCACGCTGGTCGGACCCGGTGCGGGAGGAGCTGCGACCGCGTCCGCCGTTGTCGCCGACATTGTCGATGTCGCGCGCGGCATCTGCGCCAAGCCGTTCGGGCGACCGGTGGAGCGATTGCGCGCCACCAGCAAGGCGCCGATGGAGCGGCACGAAGGCGGCTATTATATCCGCCTGATGGCGCGTGATCTCGCGGGCACCGCCGCGACCATCGCGACCCGGCTTGCGCAGCAGAAGATTTCCATTGAATCGATCGTGCAGCGTCATCCTGACGGCGTTGACGCCATAGCCGCGAATGGCAAAGGTTCGCCGGTGCCGGTCATCCTGATTACCTATGCGACCAGCGAGGATGCGGTCCATCATGCGATCGAGGCGGTGCAGCGGGACAAGGTGATCAGCGGGCGGCCGCAGGTGATACGGATCGAGAAGAACTAGAGAGCGTTTTCGAGCCAAGCATGCCCTCGGACTTGATCCGTGGGTGGATACCGGTTCGCGTGAAGAAAACGTGTCAAAGAAGAAATAGTGTTTCAGGACAGGCCGAAAGGTCCAAGATCAGGTTCAAGGGAGAGCTAGCCGATGTCGACCCAAATTTCCGTTCCGCCGCAGCTCTTGCTCGAGCGCATACTTACGCTCGAGATCGTGCGGGTAACGGAGCGCGCGGCGGTGTCGGCGGCACGGCTGCGCGGTCATGGCAATGAGAAGGCGGCCGACCAGGCCGCAGTCGACGCGATGCGCCGCGAGCTCAACAAGCTGCCGATCGAAGGCACCGTCGTGATCGGCGAGGGCGAGCGCGACGAGGCGCCGATGCTGTTCATCGGCGAGCAGGTCGGCATCAAGGCCGGCCCGCACGTCGATATCGCCGTCGATCCGCTCGAGGGCACTACGCTGTGCGCCAAGAACATGCCGGGCTCGATCGCGACCATGGCGATGGCCGACGGCGGCACGTTGCTGCATGCTCCCGACGTCTACATGCAGAAGATCGCGGTCGGCCCCGGTTACGCCAAGGGCGTGGTCGAGCTCGATGCCACGCCCGCCGACAATGTGCGCCGGCTCGCCAAGGCCAAGGGTGTCGATGTCTCCGCGATCACGGTGCTGGTGCTTGATCGTCTGCGTCATGCCGACATCATTCAGGGCGTGCGCTCGACGGGCGCAGCGGTGCGCCTGATCACGGACGGCGACGTCGCCGGCGTGATCCATTGTGCCGATCCGGAAAATACCGGCGTCGATATGTATCTCGGCATCGGCGGCGCGCCCGAGGGCGTTCTGGCGGCGGTGGCGCTGCGCTGCATTGGCGGCCAGATGCAATGTCGGCTGATCCTCGACACCGAGGAAAAGCGCGAGCGCGCCCGCAAGATGGGCGTGACTGACCCGCGCATGATCTACGGCATCGAGGATATGGCGAAGGGCGACTGCCTGTTTGCGGCGACCGGCGTGACTACAGGCTCGCTCCTCTCGGGCGTCAAGTTTCGCAAGGATGTGATCGAAACCGAGACCGTCGTGATGCGCTCTGTCACGGGCACGGTGCGTTACATCAAGGCCGAACACCGGCAGTTCGAGAAATTCCACCTCGACTGAACCTTTTCCGTTCCGATGGAACCGGAACGGAGCTCTGGATTCTTGTTTTGACGCGTTTTCTTTACGCGAACCGGTATCCACCCACGGATCAAGTCCGAGGGCATGCTTCGCTCGAAAACGCTCTGAGCACGTCGGGCGGGCACCGGTTCGATCAAGAACAACAAAGTCCAACGTGCCGGAATCGGGAGGTGAGTATGCCTGATGTTTCCGCAGTGAAGGCCTTGGTATTCGACGTCTTCGGCACTGTTGTCGACTGGCGCACCAGCCTGATCTCGGACTTCACCAAATGGAGCAAGATGCGGGGCGTCAAGGGCGACTGGACCGCGCTGGTCGATGGCTGGCGCGCGGTCTATCAGGCTTCGATGGACGAGGTCCGGAAGCATCCCGAGCGCGGCTACAAGATCCTGGACACGCTGCACCGGGAGTCGCTGGAAAAACTGGTCGCGCAGCTCTCTATCACCGGATTGACCGATGCCGACCTGCATCATCTCACCATGGGCTGGCACCGGCTGCATCCGTGGCCGGACGCCATCGCCGGACTGACACGGCTGAAGAAGGAGTTCATCATCAGTCCGTTATCGAACGGCAATGTCGCGCTGTTGACCGAGATGGCAAAATTCGCCGGCCTGCCTTGGGATCTTGTGATGTCCGCTGAACTGTTCGAGCATTACAAGCCCGATCCCGAAACCTATCTCGGCGCCGCGCGGCTGCTCTGCCTGAAGCCGGAACAGATAATGATGGTCGCTGCCCACAACAGCGATCTGAGCGCCGCGCGGAAGCAGGGGCTGAAAACCGCCTTTGTGCCGCGGCCGACCGAATACGGTCCACTGCAAAAACGTGATTTCAAGCCCGAGGGCGAATGGGACATCGTCGCCGACAATTTCGGCGGCATCGCTGACAAGCTCGGCTGCCAGGCTGCGGCTTAGCCGATCTCTGCCACTTCCACGGCGGTTGTCTTCACGCCATGAACCTTCTTTGCACTGGCGGCGGTGTGCGCCCGCAATGTAAGGGTGGATGCGGATTTCAGTACGGCGCAAACGGCAGAAGAGCCTCTCCGTCCGGGTCGTGCAGGCACCACCCACAGAACGGGTTTCCTGGTGGTTGATTCGTTCGACTTCGAAACGCTCATGAAAGTTGCCCCCATGATCCGGCTTCGTCGGCTACGTCACAGTCCATTGGCAATACGAACGCCAATGAAGGCGAAAGCTTGACTATCACAACTGAAACGCTGGAACCGGGTTCCAGCCGCGCTCGTGGTCGCTCGTTGGGAGCTGCAGTTCCTGATTGCCGAAAGCCAAATTGCGGCGGTGCGCCCTGGTCGGCCTTTGCCTTCGGGGATAGCTGCGCGCAGTGCCAGTCTGCGCCCATGGTTGCCCTGCAGCGCAGCACACCTTAAAGGGTGGGACGTGGAAAGGATGCGATTCAATGAGCGGGTTGAAGGTGCTTCTCGTCGAGGACGAGGCCACTGTCAGAACGGCGATCGCGGACATGTTGCGGGCAATGGGGCATTCGATCGCTGCTGAAGCCGGACATATGCGTGAGGCGATGGCGTTTGCACGGTCGGGCGAGTTTGACCTCGCCGTGCTCGACCTAAACGTCGGTGGTCAGATGATCTTTCCGGTGGCGGATCTGATCCAGACCCGCGGGGTGCCGTTTATCTTTATGACGGGATACGGGCAGGGCATTAGCCCGAAACGGTTTCAGGATCGTCCGGCGCTGCGAAAGCCGTTTTCATCGGAGGCGCTGTCGATCGCCATCAACCAACTGCGCGCGGCGCCAGCGAGATGAGAGACCGGTAGCCGGCCTCTCAAACCCCATCGGGCCCGCGCGGGAGCGCATCGCTATGCGAAGGTGCTGGGCTTTCAATCATCCAATGATGGGCATCCTCCCTTCGGCGGATTGCAATCGAAACCGGGCGACTTGCAATCGTCGAAGGCTCTTTCTGGCGTCGCGCCGAGTCCGAAACGCTTGGCATGAGGATTTTTGCCGACCGAAATATAGCCGCAGCCGCCGTGTGAGAACCGGCGGACGATATGGCAATTTCGTCCATTCCGGAAACAGGCGTCGTTTGCAGCGTCTTCGGCCCGCCCGGGCGAAGGGGAATTCCAGACGGCCCCCGATGTAACGTGGCGGACACCGTTGTCATCCTTCCAAAAGCCTGCCGCAAGGGCACCATACTGCCCGGCGGTTGCGGGAGCCGCTATGCCCGCGCTGATAAGCGAACCAAACAGAATAGCCGCGAAATCATATTTTCTAAAAAAACATAACCCAACCCCACTTTGCTATATGAATAAATTGCAGGGAATCCTGCAGTTTTCATAAGAACATATTTTTCTCACATCTAAAGGATGGCAGGCGTCGGCTTCGGGAGTGAACACTTTTGCGGAGCTAAATTCCCCGACCGCAATTGTCTTCAACGCCGACGAGACGTGCGCCGTCGCATCGTTATCAAGATCGTGCCAGCGTCATTCCGGAGTCACCAATGGAAGCGGCAAATCGTATCGTCGCCCACTACGAGCGTCACGCGTTATCGTGGGACGCAGATCGCCGCGCCGGCGGGTGGGGCGACAAGGCCTACATCGAACGTTTCCTGAGCTACCTTCCGGCTGGCGCAACCGTGCTCGATCTTGGTTGCGGAGGGGGCGATCCCGTCGCGCGTCACATGGCGGGGAAGGGCTTTCGTGTCATTGGCGTCGATAGTTCTCCCACGTTGGTGTCGCTATGCCGAAGCCGAATGCCGGATCAGGAGTGGCTCGTCGCCGATATGCGTTCGCTGGCGTTCGGCCGGCGTTTTCAGGGAATTCTCGCCTGGGACAGCTTCTTCCATCTTTCGCACGACGACCAGCGGATGATGTTCGGCATCTTCGCGGCCCACGCCGCTGCCGGCAGCATCCTGATGTTCAACGCCGGTCCGTCCCATGGCGAGGCGATCGGCGCGTATCGCGGCGATCCGCTTTACCATGCGAGTCTCGATCCATCTGAATACGAGGCGCTGATGGCTGGCGCCGGCTTTGAATTGATCGAACATCGCGGCGACGATCCGGCGAAAGGCGGCCGCATTTGCTGGATCGCGCGGGCGCTCGGTATCGGCGGGCCGGTATAAGGCGTGGATGCGCCATCGTGAAGATACTCTTGCACACCCAAGGCAGACATAGCCGAAACAGTCAATAAACGGGCGGGACGATTGTAAAACTTCGGACGCATCGCGCCGGGAGATTGCGAAGCTGCGTTTATGGCTGCGCCGCCCGCGCGGGGATGATGGGCATAAGTAGCGCAAAACCGGCGCGAATCATTGATCTCATGGCTTGCTTGCCTATCTGCTGCGGACATCATGGCGCTTCCTGCATCCGCATTGCCTGTCGAAGTACCGCCTGCTTTCCTTGGCGTATCACGATCCGCGACCGGCAAGGTGTGGCGCGACCGGCTTGATGCGCGCGGTGCGGCGCGGGCGTTGGCGATCACGCAGCGCTATCATCTGCCGGAAATGCTGGCGCGGGTGCTGGCCGGGCGCGATGTCGAGATCGATGCGGTTATGGATTTCCTCGATCCGACCATCCGCAAGCTGATGCCCGATCCCTACACCGTGACGCAGATGGAAACCGCGGCCAAGCGCATTGCGGATGCCACGCAACGGTGCGAGAAGGTCGCGATCTTTGGCGACTATGATGTCGACGGCGCAACCTCGGCGGCACTGCTGACCTGGCATTTACGCCATTGCGGCCTCGATCCGCTGATTCATATTCCCGACCGGATTTTCGAAGGCTATGGCCCGAACATCGAAGCTGTGCGGATGCTCGCAGAAAAGGGCGCGACGCTGCTGGTGACGGTGGATTGCGGCACCACCAGCCTCGAGCCGCTGAAAGAGGCGAAGCGCCTTGGCATGTCGGTCGTCGTGATCGACCACCATCAATCCGGTGACGAACTGCCGGAGATTGACGCGCTGGTCAATCCGAACCGGCCGGACGATCTCTCGGGCCTCGGCCATCTCGCCGCCGTCGGCCTCGTGCTGGTCACGCTGGTCGCGGTCAATCGTGAACTGCGCGGCCGCGGCTTCTGGACCAGCGAAATGCCGGAGCCGGATCTGCTCGGCATGCTGCATCATGTCGCTCTCGGCACCGTCGCCGATGTTGCGCCGTTGATCGGGCTGAACCGGGCATTTGTCGCCAAGGGCCTGATCGCGATGCGCCGCCGCGATCATGTCGGCCATACCGCGCTGATGGATGTGTCGCGGCTGAGCGGTCCGCCGGAAGCCTGGCACCTCGGTTTCATGCTAGGGCCGCGCATCAATGCCGGCGGCCGCATCGGCCGCGCGGACCTTGGCGTGCGGCTGCTATTGGAAGGCGATGTGTCGGAAGCGGCACGGATTGCGGCCGAGCTCGATCGTTTGAACACGGAGCGCCGCGTCATCGAACAGATGGCGGAGGCGCAGGCGGAGGCCGAGGCACTGGCTTCGCTCGGTTTGGAAGACAAGGGCGCGGTCATCGTTACGGCGTCCGAGGGCTGGCATCCCGGCGTGGTTGGCCTCGTTGCGGCGCGGCTGAAGGAAAAATTCGCGCGCCCCGCGTTCGCCATTGCGCTCGAGCCCGGCGGCACCGGCACCGGCTCGGGACGATCGATTTCCGGCGTCGATCTCGGCAAGGCGGTGCGGCAGGCGATCAAGGAAAGATTGCTGATGAAGGGTGGCGGTCACGCGATGGCGGCCGGCGTGACCTTACGCAAGGAACGGCTGGCGGAGTTCCGCGCTTTCATGGAGAGCGCGCTGGCGCAGGACGTCGCCAACTCCCGGCACGAGAACGAGCTGTTCATCGACGGTGCGGCCAGCGCCCGCGGCGTGACGACGGAGCTTGCGGCTACACTCAACCGTGCCGGTCCGTTCGGCAGCGGCAATCCCGAGCCCGTCATTGCGTTACCCTCGCATCAACTGGTTTATGCGGACGAGGTAGGACAGGCGCATCTGCGCGTGCGGTTCAAATCTGGCGACGGCGCGATTGTGAATGGCATCGCGTTTCGCTCTGTTGGCCAGAAGCTCGGCCATGCGCTGACCGAGCATCGCGGTCAGCCCCTGCATGTGGCAGGTTCGCTTGCGGTCGATCGCTATCAGGGCAATGAACGCGTCCAGTTGCGCGTGCTCGATGTCGCCGTCCCCGATCAGGGGCCGGCGGTGATCAGGTGAACAATCAACAATAAGCAAACGGGAAGCAGCCATGGCAGGACAGGTGCAAGGCAAGGTCGCTTTAGTGGCAGGCGACGCTTCCGGCATCGGGGTGGCCTGCGCCGAACTGTTGGCGAGCGTAGTTTGGAACTAGCCGCCCTGCCGCAACCGCGCCAGCACCTGCAGGCCGCCATAGCCATCGGCAGGCGATATCCCCACCTTGGTCTGGTAGTCGCGAACCGCCGTCATGGTGTCATTGCCGACGCGGCCATCGGTGCCGCCGGTATCGAAGCCGGCCTTGGTCAGGCGGGTCTGCATTTCCTGCACTTCGGCGAGAGTCAGCGCCCGTTCCGAGCCCGGGAACGGCTGGATGAACGGCGATCCGCCGAGGATGCGGTCGCCGAGATGACAGATCGCCAGCGCATAGTTCATCGAGGGATTGTAGCTGCGCACCGCGTAGAAATTTGGACCGAGCAGAAACGCCGGGCCGCCTTCCACCGGCACCCACAATTTGGCGCCGGCATGCGGTTGCGGAAACGGCTTGCCGTCGGCGCGGGTAACGCCGACGTTCGACCATTCGGCGTAGCTGCGGCTGTGGTTCGACGAAGCACTCCCTCCGCGCACCTCATAGCCCCAATGTTCGCCGCGATGGTACTTGCCGCGGTCGACCAGGAAACGTGCGGTCGAACCCAGCGCGTCGTCAGGCTTGCCGAATGGCGATACCTTGCCGTCGCGATCGTAATCTATTCCAACATGGAGCCACACTTCCGGCATCCACTGGGTATGGCCCATCGCACCGGCCCACGAGCCGCGCATTTCTTCCGGCGTCGACCAGCCGCGATCAACGATCTTCAGCGCGTTGATCAGTTCGGAATCCCAATACGCCCTGCGGCGCGGCGCGTTCCAGGCAAGCGCGGCAAGTGCGGGAAATACCGGGCGCATATGGTTTCGCTGCACCTGCGGATCGCCATAGGCGGATTCGACGCCCCACAGTGCGAGCAACGTGCCGCGCTCGACGCCGAAATCATGCTCGATCCGCGCGAACAGCGCCTCGTGCTTTCGCAGCGCTTGCTTGCCGGCGATGATGCGCCAATCCGAGACCCGGCGGTTGATGTATTGCCAGATCTGCTCGTTGAATTCCGGCTGGTCGTCCATCTCCTTGAATACAGTCATGTCAGGTGCGATGTGAGCCATCGCCCGGTTCCAGGTCGCCTCCGAAACGCCTTTTGCCAACGCGCGGGCACGAAAACCCTCGCGCCATCGTTCGAACCCGGCTGGCAGCGCAAACGCCGCGATTGGCTGCGCGAGCAGAATGCCGACACCGGCACCAACACACAGGATAGCGCGGCGGGTGAAAAAGGGCGCAGGAGAATCAGACGGTTCCATGTGGCAAGTCTAACGGCGCGGCAGGCATGGGCCAAAAGCCATTACGGCCTGAGACAAGCCCCGATCTGTGGCGATTTTAGCAGGCCAGCGCCGATCGTGGGGCTTAATCTTGGCGCCAGCACCGCTGCCAGGCGCAGCGCGGCGGCAGATAGCCGTGATCATCCCCAACTCTATTTCTTTGAATGCCGCGGGTTGATGAATCGATCGGGGATGGTCCATAAGCGTCGTGATGCGGTCGATCGGTCAGTAGCCGCAATGAGTGTAGAGAGAGTTGCGTGGTAAATATCAACCGGCAGATTGCCGAACAACTCGGGGTACGCGAACAGCAAGTCGAGGCGACGGTCGCATTGCTCGACGGCGGCGCCACGGTGCCGTTTGTGGCGCGATATCGCAAGGAAATCACCGGCGGGCTTGATGACACGCAACTGCGCACCCTCGAAGAGCGCCTGAACTATCTGCGCGAACTGGAAGCGCGCCGGATCGCCGTTCTGGATTCCATACGCGAACAGGGCAAGCTCGACGCCGCACTGGAAGCAGCGATCCTGGCTGCCGATACCAAGGGACGTCTGGAAGATATCTACCTGCCGTTCAAGCCGAAGCGTCGCACCAAGGCCGAGATCGCCAAGGAGAACGGCCTCGAGCCGCTATCCGAGCAGTTGCTGACGCAGCCGCACAACGACCCGCAGATTGTCGCCGCCGGCTTTGTCGATGGCGACAAGGTGGCCGACGTTGCTGCCGCGCTTGAGGGCGCCCGCGCGATATTGGTGGAGCGTTTTGCCGAAGATGCCGACTTGATCGGGGCGCTGCGCGAGCAGATGTGGTCAACCGGGCTGATGGTGTCCACGGTGCGCACCGGCAAGAAGACCGAGGGCGAGAAGTTCAAGGATTATTTCGAGTTTCGTCAGCCGTTGCCGAAGCTGCCGTCACACCGCATTCTGGCGCTGTTCCGCGGCGAGAAGGAAGATATCCTCGACTTGCAATTGCTACCTGACGCGCAGCCTCCGGTCGACGGC
>JAGXAJ010000096.1 GCA_018971625.1 Pseudomonadota bacterium | reverse complement strand
TTCTGGTTCGCGGTGGTGCCCATCTTCACGAGCGACCACGAACGCAGGATGTACTCTTGTATTGACGCCTTGATCCACCACATGGCGTAGGTGGCGAGACGAAAGCCCTTTTCGGGCTCGAAACGTTTCACCGCCTGCATCAGGCCGACATTGCCCTCCGAGACGACCTCGGAAATCGGCAAGCCGTAGCCGCGATAGCCCATGGCAATTTTGGCCACGAGCCGGAGATGACTGGTGACGAGGTGGTGTGCGGCGTCGCGATCGTCGTGCTCGCGCCAGCGCTTGGCGAGCATGTATTCCTGCTGGGGCTCCAGCATCGGAAACTTGCGGATCTCGGCGAGGTAGCGGGAAAGACCAGATTCTCCGTTGAGAACCGGTAAGGTAGCGGTACGGGCCATTACAGCGCCCTCCAGTGGTTCAAGCCCCCGATAGCGGCGGGCCAGGCAGACGACTGCATTGTTAAAGCCAGTCACGCTGCGAGTGTTCCGCGTTGGATATTCAACGCAGGTGCAACATACACCAAAACGGGGCGCGTTTGGAAGGATATCCGATCTCACGTACCCGTGTGGCTGCTATAACGTATTGGCATAACGACACTTTTTCGAGCGCCCTGCGTCATAGCGCCGCTCGCAGCTTTTTCCTCAGGGCGGTCAGATCGGGCGGCAAATCCGATACCCATTCCAGAATCGCCCCGGTTCGGGGGTGTTCGAGGGCTAGAAGGTATGCATGTAGCGCTTGGCGGCCGAGGGCGGTGAGGGCCGTCTGGCTGCCGGGCCCGAGACGGCTTGCCTTGGTCTTGAAGTGAGGGCCATAGACGGCATCCCCTAATAAAGGGTGGCCGATATAGGCAAGATGGACCCGGATCTGATGGGTGCGGCCGGTCTCGAGCTGGCAGGCCAACTGGGCCGCGACCGGTCGGCCATCGCAGCCGTTGAAGGCTTCCTGCAATTCCCAATGCGTGACGGCGTCCCGGCCGCCCTCGCGCACCGCCATTTTCTCGCGGGCGCGCGGGTGCCGGTCGATCGGCGCATCGATGGTGCCACGCTGACGATGGGGCAGGTCCCAGGCAAACGCCACATAGCCGCGGCGCATCCCGCCGGTGCGGCCGTGATCGGCGAATTGCACGGTCAGCGATTGGTGCGCGCGATCGTTCTTGGCCGCGACCATCAATCCGGTGGTGTCCTTGTCGAGCCGGTGCACGATGCCGGGCCTGCGGATGCCGCCAATTCCGGACAGGCTCGCGCCGCAATGGGCGATCAGCGCATTCACCAGCGTGCCGGTTTCGTGGCCGGCCGCCGGATGCACCACGAGGCCTTTCGGCTTGTCGATGACGATGATGTCGTCGTCCTCGTAGACGATGTTGAGTGCGATCTCCTCCCCTGCGGGCTCCAGGGACGCTGCGTCCGGCACGTCGATTGTGATCGTATCACCTGACGCGACATGATAAGCGGGGTCACGGACGGGGGCGCCCTTGAGGGTGACGGAACCTGCGAGGATCAACGCCTTTAGCCGCGAGCGCGACAGCTCCGGCTGGCGCACCGCCAGTACGCGGTCGAGCCGGGTCGATCCCTCGTCGCCTTGGACGATGACGATGAGTTTTTGAGCGCTGTTCGGAGCCGGGCTTTGTCCCAACGAAATGCCTTGTTTTTTGAGCGTGGTCCGGTCTGAAAACCGGTTTCCACTTTACCGGACCATGCTCTAAAGAGTCTTGTATGACGACGACCGAAACCGTGGTGCCCGAACCGACCCCCGAGCAGGCCGCCTTGTTTGCGCGGGTGCGGCGGATGATGCTGATCGCCGGCCTGACCACGGCGCTGGCGGTGGCGGCCGTGCTCGTCGCCATCGGCTATCGCCTTTTCCGCCCGCAGGGAAGTACGGTGACGACCGAAATCATTGCAAGCCTGCCGAGGGGCGCCCGCATCGTCGCGACCGGCGTCGCCGGCGACCGGCTGGTGCTGACGCTGGATATAGCAGGCGCGACCGAGATCCGCACCTTCGATGCTCATACGCTCAAGCCGACCGGAACGATCAGGTTTGTCAGCCAGCCCTGAATGCCGCCATCCGCGGGGCTGCCCTGAGCTGGAAGCCGGCGGCTTGCGGCAAAGGGATTTCGAGGCTATTCCGTGCCGGTACGCTCCCTTCGTCTAGCGGTTAGGACGCGGCCCTCTCAAGGCTGAAACAGGGGTTCAATTCCCCTAGGGAGCGCCATGTCTGAAAAATCGCACTGATTTGTCAGCGTTTTTTTTTGAGATTTCGCCCCACTTGACGGTTTGGTGGGACGCTGCCTGTTCATTGTTCGTTGTCTTGCATCTTCCCGGCGCTCGGCTTGTCCGGCTCTACCCCAAGGGCAAGCTGTTGGTCGTCGAAGGCTTGGCGGATGGCGTCGTTCATCGGTGTACCGCCGATCATTTCGTTGCACGCGACGATCACACCCATGAAGGCTTCGCACCCCCATCTTATTGTGCGCAGCATGTCTTTTTCTGAAACGTCGGGCACGACGTGGAGCACGAAGCGCCGGGTATCGCCCTCCAACTCCGATTGCAGGTGTCGGCCAAGGGCACTGATTGTTGGATGGGCTGACCCCAACGAAAGCTGACCGTAGGTCGCGTAAACCAATTCAACAGCCGTTCCCAGCGCGGTTTTATCGACATGAAGTTTTCTTCTGTCGGGAAATTGAGTTTCCGATTTTCGAATGAGTTCGCGAAGTAGCTTCGCATCTTCCGCTTCTGCGTCTGCTCCGGATCGGCTGCTTAGTTTAAGCGTGGTCTGTCCGACAGTCTTTCGACTTGCGGCCTCATCGTTGAGCATGTCTTTGACAAAGTCGGCGCCGCGCTCCCTTAGAGCCGCGATCCAAATTAGGGGAATTATATACTTGAGTATATAATTCCCCAAATTAGATTTTCGTAACAGCACCTCGTGAGTGTTCGAGCCTCAATAACGAGACCTTCGCGCACCATCACAATGGCGCCTCTGAAGTTGGAGATTGTTCGACACAGCAGAGCTAAAGCGATGATCTTCGGATCGCGCGCTCCCGAATCTGAGATTTCAATCTTTGCTGAGGCCATCGTGTCGATAGCGATGCCAAGCACCCGCTCGCTAAAAGTGATCGCAGTTTGCAGTTTCGGAGATTGTTCGATCATTGTGGCGGGTAAGCCACTGGGTAAGCAGCAGGGATCGATTTGGCGAAATCCTTCGCGAACGATCCCGAACTTCTGGTTTCCTCGGCAAGTAATATGCTCTCCCGCTTAAGCGACCTTCTTCTCGAAGTTGGCGAACGCACTGAGTTTTAACCAGCTGCGCAGATCGGCGGCCAACCTGCTGCTTCCCGTCAAGACAAGTCGGCCATCAGACATCTGGTCAATGGTCTTGTATCCGAGCCAAATCTCGGTCATCGATTGCAGATCAGTCGATACGTAAAGATCGACATCGAATCCTGGATCAACGAGGCAGAGATCAACTTCTTTACCCGGCTCTACAATAAGCCAATAGTTTCGCTCCGAGACCGGCCTGTCATTCAAGATGAACTGGATGATGTTGCGGCGTGGCGGCATTGGATCGGTATTTATATTTCGCCTGATGTCCCACATCAGCAGATTGGCATCGAGGTTCTTCAACGTGGCTTCCGTCGTAACCCATCGATGGCCCCAGACGCCGATCGCTTCGATAATGGGACGCAGCTCCTTTCCCGCTTCAGTGAGATGATATTCGTGGATGCCAGGCTCGCGCTCGGCGGAGATGCGCATGACGATCCCGGCAGCTTCCAGCTCTTTCAGCCGTTTGGAGAGAAGGGCAGGCGACATGCTCGGCATTCCGCGCCGCAACTCATTGAAACGGGTAGACCCCAGTACGAGCTCGCGCAAGACAAGAAGGGTCCACCGGGAGCAGATGATCTCCGCCGCCATGGAAACCGGGCAGAACTGGTTGTAACCGCCTTCCGGCATTCGAGCACCTCCCTTCGGCCATTACCTCCGGAGGTCGGCAGGCTACGAGCTATCCCTCGGGTTTGCCAGTTCAGAATCTGTACCGGTCAGGTTCAGATCCTGAACTGGATATTGTGGGGGGTGACCATGAGATTGCCGTCTACCGATTTGCGGGAGGCGAAGGCCGCCTCGGGGGCAAGTTTTTGGTAAAAAGGAGGTTGTCCATGTCGGTTATGACGCTGCCGCTCGATTACACAGCCATCAAGCAACGCCAACGCGCTGTCTGGTCAGCGGGTGACTATCCGATGATCGGAACGACACTTCAGATTGTCGGCGAGCGACTGTGCGAAGCGGTCGATATGCGCGCGGGCGCGGCCGTGCTGGACGTTGCTGCCGGCAACGGCAATGCGACGCTGGCGGCAGCGCGCCGCTTTGCGCAGGTTACATCCACGGATTATGTCGGCACGCACCTTGAGCGCGGCAGGGAGCGTGCTGCTGCAGAGCGCCTTGCCGTCAGTTTTCGGGAAGCTGATGCGGAAGCGCTGCCCTTTGCCGATGGCAGTTTCGACGTGGCTCTATCCACGTTCGGTGTCATGTTCACCCCGAACCAGGAGAAAGCGGCCGCCGAACTGGTGCGTGTGGTGCGCAAAGGCGGGAAGATCGGGCTGGCGAACTGGACGCCGGACGGATTCATCGGTCAGGTTCTCAGGCTTGTCGGGAAATACGCGCCTCCACCGTCGGGCATCAAACCGCCTACCTTGTGGGGCACCGCGGCGCGGTTGGGCGAACTGTTTCCGGGGCATCAAATCAACGTCTCGGAGCAGACCTTCACCTTCCGTTACCTGTCGCCGGAGCATTGGCTTCACGTCTTTCGGTCATTCTATGGTCCCGCAAACAATGCATTCGCCGCACTTGACACCGACAAGGCGGCGGCACTGGAAGCCGACATTCTCGATCTGCTCGAGAAATCAAATTGGGCCGGCACTGAAAGCCTCGTTGTGCCCGGTAACTATCTCGAGGTGGTGATTACCAGGACTTGAGATCGCAATGCCCGCGCGATGTGAGGCGCGAGCCCGGCTACTTCCTGTGGCTGCACAACGCCGTGGCCTCGAAGTTGTCGCCTGCGCAGATCCATAAGGGGCGGCATCTCGCGCTGGATACCGGGACAGTAAAATGTCGGAAACTCATGACCGGTTGTGAAGAGTGGGTGATGCGAATCCGCCATTCACATTTCATTGCTTGGCTACCGGTTGATGCGCTGACGATCGAACGTCCGAGGCCGGTGCTACCGGCGTTCTGCGACCGTGAGCGACTAGACTGCAGAAAGAGGCCGCCAGGCGGGTGCGTCCTGGAAAGGCGACGTCAGTTCGGGCGGTCGGTGTCACCGCGAAGGTCGCCGGGCCATGTGAGCCACCAGCCAAGCGTGCAATGTCGCCAAACCAGGTAGACTGCTCCTTTTCAGATTGCGTTGTGGGGACTGTCAGAAGTGCAGGGTCACGCTCGGCTGCGTCACCGGCTGGTGGACGGCATCGACAAGACGTTTGCCCAAATCCTCGTAAGCCTTCACGGCGATGTTGAGCGCCAGATCACCGCCGCTGACGCTATCAAGTTGATCGATGTCCAGTTCGCGATCTTCAAAATCCTTCATGTCACTCTCCTGCTCTTGTGGAGGGGGCCATCCCCTCTCACTTGTGTGGTCGCAGGAATATCCCCTACAGTTCGTTTGCGCCGTGATGGACGTCACATTGGCAGCCAGGAGGGGACGATCGGCCAGCGTTGAGCTTAACGCAGGTAATCGGCAGGCGGCGCGAACGGCGGATTCCCTGGAAGCGCCTTTCGATACTTTCTTGATCTTCCAAACAGAAGACAGGGTAAAGGTCCGGGTCCTGGACAAGGGACTGCACGAATTGGTCGACATTCAACGCCCCAAGCCAACCATTCCGACCGGAGGCCCGCGGGGAACCATTAGATTCATGCTGCATTGTGCGGTACAGTCAAAAAGCCGATCGGCGGTGACGGCCATGGGGACGGCACATGCGGAAGAACAGTTTAGAGGTTTACCAGCTCGCCTTGAGAATGGCGGGATCGGGAAAGTTCAAAAATTGGAAGGGAGACGGACTCGTCGAGAAGGGTTATCGACAGGCACCGGAGCTGCTCGACAGCAACAAGATTCGTACAATTCTCGATATCCATTGCCTTGATAGACAGGAATCCGAAAAAGGTTCCAGGCGAACCTGACCCCCCATCGTACTGCCGCGCGATGAGCCGAAGCGCTCCTCCAGTGTCGATGAGCGAGCTGCCCGCATAAAGGATCGTCACGGAAGCGTTCACTTATGTAGCTGCGCCTACCAGGTCGACATTTCCACGCAGCAGCCTCTTAAGAGGTTACTGCAGAGCGGCTGCGATCGCGTTTGAGGTCCGGGCGATTGACGCGCCAACCAAGCTCGGCCACACTAAGGCCGGTGGCCATTTGGGTGGGCGATGCCCATCATGTCTGGGGTTTTGAGCGATGGCCGATCATGAGCAGTATGCCTCCGATCTGCGGCAGCAATGCCAGCAGAACAAGCCGGAGCATGGCGAAATCTTCCGGGGCTGGGCTGAGCAGCCCACGGGAACCCCATGAAACGAGTTTGATAGCGGCCTCAGTCTGAGGGTCTGCGGCGGCTTCGACCGACGCCATTGCGGAATCCAGGATCTGACGGCGTTCTGCGACAGCGGTTTCACGCTCGCGACAGAACTTTCCTACACCGCCTTTGCATTCGCGGTCGCGGGCGGCCATGGCGTCTGCCAGCGCTGCCTTTGCGTTGGTGATGGTCGGTGTGGTACGTGATGCGCGGGCCAGCGTCACATCGGTGATATTGGTGGATGCGAAACCGACGCTCGCCACCACGGCGAAGACGAATGTCAGCAGCCAAATGGTCCAGCCAACCAGCGCCGTCGCACGCTGTCTTGTACGCCACAGGCTGACAGCGCAGGAGGGCAAAACAAGCGCGACCAGATCAGCGGCAACACCGACGGCAAGGAAAAGCCATCCCGCCACATCACTCGATCCCAGCGATCGGGCAAACCAACCGTTGATCGTGATGCCAACGGCGCCGAGGGCGAGAGCGGCGGTCGATAAAATGGCTGGCGCAAGGCGGTTACGTGACGGGGAGACAGGTTCGATCAGAGACGCCGCCACCGCTCGCGTTGCGATAACAGGTTCGTCGTCGCGTGTCGTCACGGCTGGCGGCTGCGCCACAGCTGGCTCCGCGACCGCGCCGTCCGCCGCTAAAAATTCCGGCGGGATCAAGGATTCAGGAAATTGAATCTCAGGTTCGCCGGCAGCGGCAGCAGCGGCAGCGGCGGCGGCGGCGGCGGCAGCGACGGCCGGCGCCTTTCGCTTTTTTCGCTGCCGGTTGGCCTTGGCGCGTTCGACTCCGGCTTTATCCCCTCTTTTTCGCGGAACCTGATGAAGCGGAATAACAAAGGCCGTAGTTTCGTCAGCCATTGGAACCGCTCCTATCGGTTTTTGATGGTTAGGCGCGGCGGCGCAAATGCAACCACGCTGCGGCGGCACTTAAGATCAAGCAGAACTGAGTCGTCTAGGAGCGACGTGCAACAGTCGTAAATTCATTTTGCAGCGGATGTGCTTTTTGACATTTCGAGAGCCGGAACACGGCGAAAATCGATCGAAAACCGATCGATGGCGGCGAGATCGACCCAGCAGCACAAAAAGACAGCATATGTTACGGCTGAACTGATAAATTCAGCCGCTCCCAATATTTCTAAAGGCAGATATTCAAAAGCCTCAATCGGCAAGCCTGTGGGCGAGAAGCTTTTGGCTTGACCATCGCGACCGACTTTGGGTTGCGGTCCTTCGGGCGCCTGTAGTCGCCTGCAATCTCCATCGCCCAATAGGTACGGCCCGTCGCTGAGCTTTTCGCGCTTGCGACGCCGACCCGGGTTGCATCATGCAGAAGAAGGTTTTTCCGATGCCCCGTCGATTCAATCCATTGATTTAGCGTCTTCGGAAAATTGTCGTAGCCATACGCGATATTCTCCGCAGCGCGTCCGGCGCCGGTAGGGCTGATCCGAACTGAAAAGCGGCCAAGAACGTCGTGATCGAGCGTATCCTTTGCCGCCATGGCGGCCGCTTGCTCGCGCGCGATCCGAATGAGTGCGGGATCCGTGCTCACTCGATGCTCGCCATGCTGAAGGCGAAAGTCGGAGATCATCTCCGCAGGGGAGGCCGCGCGGGCGGGCGCCAAGCTCGAAAATATAAAGGCGACCGCAAGCACGATCGCGATGGTGTCGTCATGTTTCATATCGATTTGAGGGGGCGTGAACTCTTTGAAGGCCAGGGAAGAAAGCATGGATATTGTGGCGCGTTCGCCTATCGAAGAGTCCTCCAGTAGACGTGTCACTGTCAGGATAGGGCATGCATCACCGGCGGAAATGGGAATATCATGCGCGTGTGTTTATGCAAGGCCGGCTTGCGACACGAAGCCGGCTTGCTAGTCCGACCGCAAGGCAGCGACCCTCGTTCAAGTACTGCCGCGATCGGTCCCGCACGGGATGCCCGAGTGCAACCGTAGGTATATACGTTGGTCTTTAAGCCATTATTTACCATTCCGGCGTTCAGTCAGGCCACCCATTCCAGCGGTGCATTTCACATGGACGTCGATCTCGTAGCCCTCGTTGGGCTCAGCGCAGCAGATGCGAGTTGTCTGCAATCCCTTAAACCGTTGATGGCCCGAAATCAGGACGACGTCATCAACGCGTTTTACGGCCGCATTCTCGCGTTTCCGCGCTTCAAGGCGATGATCGAGAAGACCTGCGAGCGCGATGGACTCGATATCGGGCAGCTCGTTGCCCATATCAACAACGTTCAGTTCCAGCATTGGCAGCGTTTCTTCAGCGGCACGCCGGACAAGGCCTTCAAGGATTTCGCCCAGAAGATCGGCACCGCGCACGAAAAGTGCCTGCTCAGCAGCGATCTCTATGTCGCCAGTTCCGCCGTTATCCTCGAAACATTCATTGGGCTTGCGCTCAAGCAACATCTCGGCGAGACCGCGCAGGCCAAGGCGGTCAAGGATGCGTTGAGCGCGATCGTGCGCATGTTCTTCCTGGACATTTCCTATGCGATTTCGGCTTACGACAATGCGGCCGCCCGGACAACGCTTCGCCAAGTCTCGGAGTCACTGCTCAACACCTTCGAGGTCGATGTCGCCCGTGGCCTGGGATCGATGGCGAGTGCTGCCGAGCAACTCAACGGAACCATCAAGAGCATCGTCGATCTCAATCTCGGCAACATGCAGCGATGCCGCGACACTGTCTCAAGCATCGAGACGCTGACCAAAAACCTCGCCGATCTGGCCGAGACCACCCAGCAGATCGAAAATTTCGTCAAGGTCATCACGGATGTCGCGCGCAAGACCAAGCTGCTGGCGCTGAACGCAGCCATCGAGGCCGCGCGCAGCGGTGAATACGGGCGCGGCTTCAGCGTGGTTGCCAACGAAGTGAAGGCGCTTGCCGTCGAAGCCGAGAACGCGACCAAGGACGTCAAGCGGCAAGCCACCGAGATTCAGCGGGCGATCGATTGCGCCATCGACCAGGTCACGGGCTCGCAAAAATTGGTGCAGGAGATCGACGCGGGCATGGCCAGCGAGAGCGAGGCGATCGGATTTCAGAACAGTGCTGTCCGCGAGATTTCAACCAACCTCGCAACCGTATCGGAAAGCGCACACGGATTGCGGGCGCGGTTCAAAACGCTCGACGTCGCGTAGCGGCTTCAATCGCGACGCGTGAGCTGCGCTCACTTCTTCTTTTTAACCGCCCGGGCAGCGAGCGCCGCGGAATTGGCCGCGACCGCGGCACGGATGAGCTGCCTGAAGGCGGCTTCGTTGATCTTCTCGCCTTGGCGGATGTCGATTGCACGCCGCGTATTGCCTTGCAGGCTGGAATTGAACAGTTTCTTCGGGTCCTTGATTGTGGCTCCGCGGGCAAAGGTGAGTTTTATGACCTCCTTGTAGGATTCTCCGGTGCAGACGATGCCGTCATGGGACCAGACGGGGACGCCTCGCCATTTCCACTCCTCCTCGATGTCGGGCTCGGCATCGTGGATGAGCCGGCGGACGTGGGCCAGCGTCTCGCCCCTCCAATCGCCAAGCTCCTTGATCCGCTTGGTGATGTTCGCCGACGCGGCTTCGCTGTCCGGATGACTCTTTGATTTCATGTTCACCCCGATCCTTTTAGCCGACCTCCGAAAGGTTAGCGCAGGGCCGTCGCGGAGCCAATCGGTCCTGGAAAACAGGAGTCGGTAGCGTGACATGGGCACTGCGACTGGCCGCGATTCCGAAGGTTAGAGCGAATGTCATTTCAGGAGCGGTTGGCGATAGCTCAACACCGATAGCGCCGCCTTGCAAAGCTCTGCGTCGTCGTCCGCACCGATCGCCGTCGCAAAGTTTTGGAGAGAGCGCGGGACGAAGAGATTGCTTCGCCTCGACGGCACAGCCGACGTAACGTGCACGGCACTGGCACACCCGTTGCCCATCGTTCACTCAAAGCGTTGTCGACACCTTGTCATACGATTATCACGGAATCATCTAGCAGCAGTGGACCGGCTTCTTAAAGTGCAATAGTCGCGAACGCCAGGGAGGCTGATGTGATCACGACACGATTGACCCAAAGGTTCGAAATGGAACATCCGATCGTTTGCGCGCCGATGGCGATGGTGTGCGGCGGAGCGTTGGCGGCCGCCGTCAGCAAGGCGGGTGGCCTCGGCATCCTGGGCGGCGGCTATGCGGACACGATCGGCGAAGGCGTCGACCTCGAAGAGCAACATCGGCTGGCCGGAAACACGCCGATCGGAATTGGCTTCATCACCTGGGCGGTCGAGGCGCGTCCGGAAGCGGTCGATTGGGCGATCGCCAAGCGCCGAAATGCTTGTTCCTGTCGTTCGGCAGTCCGAAGAACTTCGCCAGAACGGCGCTCGACGCCAACGTTCCCTTGTTCTGCCAGTGCCAGACCGTGGGGCATGTCAGGGAAGCGCTCGATGCCGGCGCATCCGTGATCGTGGCGCAGGGAGCCGAGGCCGGCGGACATGGCGGGCGGCGATCGACCTTGCCGTTCGTGCCGGAGGTCGCCGACTTGCTGGCGAAACGCTGCCCGGACGTGTTGTTGTTGGCGGCCGGTGGCATTGCTGATGGACGCGGGCTGGCGGCGAGTCTTGCGCTGGGCGCCGATGGCGTCCTGGTCGGGTCGCGCTTTTGGGCGGCCGAGGAAGCGCTCACGCCTTCAGCCGCTTCTGCGCGGGCGATCGCCGCGGATGGCGATCAGACCGTGCGCACCACCGCCCTCGACAGCCTGCGTGGCGTGCCCTGGCCGGAGGAGTTCAGCTTCCGGGTGCTGCGCAACCGGCTGATGGACGAATGGGCGGACCGTGAAGGGGAAGCGGCAGCCGATTTTGGCGCGATGAAACGGAGCTACAATGAAGCCCGCATCCGCGGCGATCTCGATGTCGCCGCAACGATTGTTGGAGAAGCCGTCGGCCTGATCCACGCCAGGCTGCCAGCGGCGGATATCGTTTCCACCATGGTTGCCGAGGCGGAAACCGTGCTCGCGCGCGGGGCGCGGCTGGTGAGCTAGGGCATTTTCGAGCGAAGCATGCCCTCGGACTTGATCCGTGGGTGGATACCGGTGGGCTTGCCGGTGGATCGCGCACAGCCATGGGCCATGTAGCCGCAGGCCTGCTCGTGCCGGGCGCTGATGACTTTTAGTTGAGCCTGCTGAAACGCATCGAACAGTCCGTATATCTGCGCGCCGGGCAGGCCAAACACGGTATCGACGCCATGCGTCACGAGTCCAGACGTTGAAGCCATGAGATGATCCAGACCTGCGAAACAAGCCGATGCCGTTCAGGGCGTCGATCCTTGCTGGCAAATGGATCGGCGGCCGCAAATAGCCCTTGGCCGCATGCGAGCGCCTGCAGCGCGGTCGCTTGACCGATCGGATGTTCTTTGCCACCGTCGGCGTCGCCGGAGGGAACTTGATGAATCTACCGATGAACACGGGAGCGGTCAGGGCAAACAGAAATATCCGGCGAACGAAATTCAGTCGAAAGCCATTGGCCATGCGCGCACTGAAACAAGCGCTCGATCCGCAAAGCATCTTCAATCCAGGCAAGATACTGCGTCCGGCCTGAATCGGTTCGCACGCCTCCCATGAGTCTCACCTACGTCATTCCAGACATTCACGGCAGGAGCGATCTGCTCCGCGACGGCCTTGCCGGCATCGTCGCGCATGCGACCGGCCGGCCCGGCACGATCGTCACGCTCGGCGACTACGTGAACAAGGGACCGGATAGCAAGGCCGTCATCGATATCCTCAAAGCGGATCCTCTGCCGGGATGGCCATTATTTCCGCTCAAGGGCAACCATGATGCGATGATGGTCGAGGCGCTGCGAAACCCGGCGCGAATGCAGTGGTGGCTGGAGCGCGGCGGCGACACCACGCTTGCTTCCTACGGGGGCGACGCATCGCAGGTGCCGTCCGATGATATCGCATGGCTCGATGGTCTCGCCTTGACGCACCTCGATCGCCAGCGGATTTATGTACATGCCGGCCTCGATCCGGATGTGCCGCTCGGTCGGCAAAGCGGAAGGACCCTGCTATGGAAGCGCTATCCTCAAGGCTACGCCGCGGGTTTCGGCGGTCGCCATGTTGTCCATGGCCACGATTCCCTGGTCGACGGTCCAAAACTGTACGAAGGACGCACCAATCTCGACACCCGCGCCTGGCGAACCGGCCGGCTGATGATTGGGGTGTTCGATGACGATGTGCCTGGTGGCCCGATCGATTTTATCCGGACACAGGGACCGCCGGGATAGGGCGGACGTTACGTTATTGCGGTGGCGATGAAGCAATCCGCTTCTTGGATTGCAGCAGCTCGCGTTCTGGTAACTGTGGTGGCGATTGAAATGGCAGCGATCGGGCCGGGCCGGCTGATCCTGGTGGTTGGTCCGAGCGGCGCCGGCAAGGATACGCTGCTGCGGCTGGCGCGCGCAGCTTGTGCGGACGAATCCAACGTGGTATTCGCGCGCCGCGTGGTTACGCGGGAAGCATCCGCCTTTGAAAACAATGAGCAGGTCAGCGCCGACGCCTTCCGGCGAGCGCTCGCACAAGACGCCTACGCCGCGCATTGGCAAGCGCACGGCCACTATTATGCCCTGCCACGGACGATCGATGACGAGGTCCGCGCCGGCCGCAGCGTGATCGCCAATGTGTCGCGCACGGTGGTTGGCGCGATGCGACGGGCTTATGCCGATGTCGTGGTGGTTGCCATTACGGCGCCACCGCAGGTTCTCGCTGAAAGGCTGGCGATGCGGGCGCGCGCCAGCGACGGCAGGATCCAGCAACGGCTTGGCCGCAGGGTTGACGATGCGGCCGCAGTGCCCGATATCACGATCATGAATGTCAGTAGCGCCGAATATCACGCGCGCCAGTTCGTTCGGATCATCAAGGGCGATCGATGGAACGAGTAGATCCGTCAGGGAGCCGGGAGAAAGCCATGTCGCGCATCGCAAGGGTCGAGCAACTGGAAGCGATCTATGGCATGCCGGGCCCTGCCTCGACGGTCAAGGTCGCCGATCGGGTCACGCCGCACTATCGTATCCTGATCGAAAAATCGCCGTTCGCAGTGGTGGCGACCTCGGGGCCGGGGGGACTGGATTGCTCGCCACGCGGCGATCTGCCCGGCTTTATCCGCATCCACGACGACAAGACGCTGATGCTGCCTGATCGCCGTGGCAACAACCGGATCGACTCGCTGCGCAATATCATAGGCGATCCCAGGATCGCCCTGTTGCTGCTGATCCCGGGCTCCGGCAGCACGTTGCGCATCAATGGCAGCGCTTATATTTCGACCGATCCGGCGTTGCTGGAATCGTTCAGGATGGAAGGCAAACCGCCGCGCACCGTCATCGTCATGACGGTGGACGAGCTATATTTCCAATGCGC
>JAGXAJ010000095.1 GCA_018971625.1 Pseudomonadota bacterium | reverse complement strand
CATTCTGCGCAAGTTGGCACTCAATCTGCTCCGATCCCACCCGCACAAGGTCTCAATCCGACGCAAAATCAAGCATGCCGGCTGGAACGACGACTTCCTACTCAGCCTCCTTGCCCAAATGCGATAACCCTGCCCTTGCGGGGAGGGGTCGGGGGTGGGGGTGCCGCGCGAACAAAACTCGATCATGCCCCGACCACCTTCAGCTTCAGCGCGGCGCTGCCGCGGTGATGCGCATGCGTAATGGCAACCGCGAGTGCGTCGGCGGCATCGGGCGATTTCGGCTCGGCCTTCGGCAGCAGGATCTTCAGCATCACCAAAATCTGGTTCTTGTCGGCATGGCCGGCGCCGACCACGGTTTTCTTGACCTGGTTCGGCGCGTATTCCGCAACCGTGATGCCGAACATTGCCGGCGCCAGCATCGCGACCCCCCTCGCCTGCCCAAGCTTCAACGTTGCCACGCCGTCCTTGTTGACAAATGTCTGCTCGACCGCGGCCTCTTCGGGGCGAAAGTCGGCCAGCACCGCGGAAAGCCCCTGATGGATCGCCAAGAGGCGGCTTGCCAGCGGCAGGCTGTCCGCCGGTTCCACCGAGCCGCAGCCGACAAAGCTCAGGCGGTTGCCGTCGATCTCGATCACGCCCCAGCCGGTGCGGCGCAGGCCGGGATCGATGCCGAGGATACGGGCTGGCTTGCGAATCGGCTGCGAGGTCATGGGCCAGTGATAGCGTCGCGGGATCGAGAACGAAACACAAACGGCGTCTCACCGGCGGCGTCATCCCCGCGAAAGCGGGGATCCAGTATTCCAGAGCGCTCATGGCAAACCAGTGACGCTCTGGAATACTGGATCGCCCGGTCAAGCCGGGCGACGACGGGCGGAATGTGACGCGATGCCGTTCGGCTACTCACCCACTCATCTTCGCCATCAACGCGTCCGACACCTCGAAATTGGCGTAGACGTTCTGCACGTCGTCATGCTCGTTAAGCAGGTCGATCAGCTTCAACAGCTTCTCGCCGGTCTCGTCGTCGACCACGATGGTGTTCTGCGGCTTCCAGGTCAGCGCCGCCTTGCGGGCCTCGCCGAATTTGGCTTCCAGCGCCCTGGCCACCTCGCGGAAGGTGTCCTGCGAGGCATAGACTTCGTGGCCATTCTCGCTGGACGAAACATCGTCGGCACCGGCCTCGATGGCGGCTTCCAGCATGGCGTCGTCGGAGGCCACCCTGGCATCGTATTCGATGATGCCGGTGCGGTCGAACATGAAGGCGACCGAGCCGGTTTCGCCGAGGTTGCCGCCGGACTTGGTGAAATAGGAACGAATGTCGGAGGCAGCGCGGTTGCGGTTGTCGGTCAGCGCCTCGACGATCACGGCAACGCCGCCTGGACCGTAGCCTTCGTAGCGGATCTCGTCGTAGTTCTCGCCGTCATTGCCGGCGGCCTTCTTGATCGCGCGCTCGATCGAATCCTTCGACATGTTCTCCTGCCGCGCAGAGATGACCGCGGCGCGCAGCCGCGCATTCATCGCAGGGTCGGGCTGGCCGAGCTTGGCCGCCACGGTGATTTCGCGCGCCAGCTTGCCGAACAGCTTCGACTTCTGGGCGTCCTGCCGCCCCTTGCGGTGCATGATGTTCTTGAACTGGGAATGTCCGGCCATGCGGTCTCTCTTCAGGGATTCTCAGGGTTCGCCCGGGGAAGAAGCGCGGCGTTATAGGCCGCGATATCGGCAAAATCAAAAACCTGGAGGTCAACGGCTTTGGCAGTGGACGATGGTACCATGGTAGCTTGATGCCGAAAGAAAAGGCAATCGTTAACCCTGGCTTCACGTCGAAGTGCAACGATACCGTTGCAACCGCACATTGCGGTGACGCCAAGGAATCGGCGCAGCGGCCTCGTGTCAACGCCGCCACCGGGGTCGCACGGCAGAAGCAACGCCGCTTTCACCAGTTCCAACCCGCTCGTCTCAAGCAATATCCTGAGCGCGGGATTCAATGGCAACACAGGGCACTCATCCATGAACGATCGGATCGCGCGTTTGCGCAAACAATGGAGCGACCCGCTGTTGACGGGGCTGACGGCGCTACTCGCCATCATGCTGTTCGTGGCAGCGCCCCTGCAGGCCTCCGGGATTATCTTCTTCCAGGCCTTCGAACTGGTGTTCGCCTCCGTGCTGGTGGCCGGCGCCTTTGTCATGTCGGGCAGCCGGATCGCGGTCGTGGCGATGCTGGCCTCGCTGCTGGTGGCGACAATAGGCGCGATCTTCCGCATCAGGTCGCCGTCGGGCCTCGACATCAACCTGTTCGCAGGCGCCTGGCTGGTGATGGGCGTAACGATGGGCTGCGTCGTGTCGGGCGCGGTGTTTGCTCCAGGGCGGATCACCTACCACCGCATCATGGGCGCGGTGCTGCTCTATCTGACCATCGCCGTCACGTTCGTGCCGATCTTCGCCTTTGTCGGATCGATGCTGCCGAACGCATTTACGGGATTGCCGATGCAGGACACGCCGGCGCTCGCCAGCAACCTGATCTATTTCAGTTTTGTCACGCTGACCACGACGGGCTATGGCGACGTCTTTCCGGTGCACCCGATCGCGCGCAGCCTGTGCAACGTGGAGGCCATCATCGGCCAGCTTTATCCGGCCACGCTGCTGGCGCGGCTGGTCACGCTGGAGATGGCGCACCGGGGCTGAGCGTTCACACAGCGAACGGCATCGCTGTTCGGCTGCTCTTCGGACTTGCGCGCTAACTCACCCAGAAGCCGGGCAGTGCCGGCTCCAGCCGTCCGCCAGTGCGAACCGGCGCAACCTTGAGCGCGAGCCCGGTTGAATCATCGGTCTCGACCGCGATGCCGCTCAGCGTCGCCGTGCCGTTGGCAGGCTCGAACCGCCCCGATGGGATGCCCGAGGTGAAGCGCCGCAGCGGCTCTTCCTTCTGCATGCCGATGATCGAATCATAATCGCCGGTCATGCCGGCGTCGGTCATATAGGCGGTGCCGCCGGCCAGGATCTGATGATCGGCGGTCGGCACATGGGTATGGGTGCCGACGACAAGGCTGGCGCGGCCGTCGCAGAAGAAGCCTATGCCCTGTTTTTCGCTGGACGCCTCGCCGTGGAAATCCACCACGATGGCATCGGCCGCCTCATGCAGCGGGCAGGATTCCAGTTCGCGGCTGATGGCTGCGAACGGGTCGTCGAACGGCGTCATGAAAACCCGGCCGATGGCGTTGACGACGAGTGCGCGTTTTCCGGTTTTGGTATCGATCAGCGCCGCGCCGCGGCCCGGCGTGCCCTTGGGAAAATTGACCGGGCGGATCAGTTTCGGCGCGCGCTCGATGAACACCAGCGCCTCGCGCTGGTCCCAGGAATGGTTGCCGAGCGTGATCGCGTCCGCGCCGGCATCGAGGAACTCCTGGTAGATCGCTTCCGTAATGCCAAAACCGCCGGCCGAGTTCTCGCCGTTGACGACGACGAGATCGAGCGCCCAATCGCGGATCATGCCCGGCAGCAGTTCCGCTACGGCGGTGCGCCCGGTCTTTCCGACCACGTCGCCGACGAAAAGAATACGCAAGTCACGAACTCCGGAAATCGAATGTCCTGGTTTCCGTTAGCACATAATCCAGTGCGACGTCGTGCGCCAAGGCCGGCACGGCCTTGATTTGCTGCGCGGCAAAGGCAAGCCCGACACCCCTGACGACCTTGGTTTTGCGCAAATGCGCGAAGGTGTAGTCGTAGTGGCCGGCGCCGTAACCGATGCGGTGGCCAAGACGATCGAACGCGGCCAGTGGCACCAGCATGATTTCCGGCAAGACCTCCGCAGCGGCGGGCGACGGCTCGAGGATGCCGAGCGGTCCGAGCACCATTCGATCATCGGGCGACCAGGCACGGAATCTCAGCGATTGGCCGCGCGCCACCACGGTCGGCAGCGCCAGCCGCCCGCCTTGTCCGGCGATCTTCCGCATCAGCGGTGTGGGGTCGATTTCACTGCGGATCGGCGCATAGCCCGAGACCACGGTACCCGGCTCGAGCTCGAACGGTAGCCCACGTTCGGCGACCGCAAGTGCAGCGGCAACGCGCGCATCGTCGCTCAACGCATCGCGCCTGGCGAGAGCGGCGGCGCGAAGTTCTGCTTTCGACGTTGCGGACATGTGGAAAGTCACGTTTCGCGGCCGTCATCGCGAACAGAGGTGGCGGGCTCGGCAATTGAAGCGGCGGCAACAAACCATCGGCAAAAATAAAAGTGCGAAGCCGCAATGGCCGTTGAAGCACTCGATCCCGGAGCACCTACGAAAGTAGGTGGGCACCATATGACCGGGTCCACGGACCCGGTCAGGGACAGTTCCCTAAAGGATCGATAAGGCCCCGGGGATATATGGCTCCTGACGCGCGACGCAGCCTCGCGAGGACCAATGTAACGATCGTCGGGCCAAACCGCCAGCGTTAACACGGCCCTAAAGGTGCGGGCGGTTTTCAGTCCTGGCCCTCAATCGTCGCCCCGATGTGCCATCGCGACTTGACCCGATTTTGCCGCGTACCTTTGTCTCTATCTTTCACGGTACAACTTAGGGTTAGCCGATCGCCACGCCGCCGCCGATGGTGCGGTTCAGGACTTGCGTGGTCTTCTCGATGCGGTCAGCGGCGGCGTTCAGCGCCTTGGCAACCGCGGTCTGCGTCGCGCGCGCCCGATCCGACGCCATCATGCGGACGTCGCGCAACGCACCGAGCTCCTGCTCGAGGCTACGGACGCGCTCAGTCGCATCGATCAGTTCGTCGCACACGGTCAGCGCCGCCATCACGGTGAGTCGAGCGTCGCCGATTTCACCGAACTTGCCGCGCAGGCCTTCAATCCGCGTCTCGAAGCTTGCGGCGAGATCGATGAGCTGGTTCTCCTGGCCCTCCTCGCAGGCCATGCGGTATAGCCGGCCGTTGATGGTGACATTGACGTGGCTCATGAGTCTTCTTCTTCCTCCTCATCGAGCACCGCTCCCTCATCGAGCACCGCGCGGATGGTGCCGATCGCCGCATCGAGCCGCTCCGCGATCTCGCGATTGGCGCGCTCCAGCCGGCGCGATTTCACCAGTGATCCATCGAGTTCGTCGGCCAGCCGCGAGCGATCCGCCCCCAGTGCCTGGATCCGGCTTGCCAGTTCGTTCTCATCGCGATCGGCGTCGCGGCGCCGTTCCACCGCGCTTTCCAGCGCGTCGAGCGCCGCCATCAGCCGCCGGGTGGCAGCATCGACGTCGGCCGACGTCGGCTCCTGGGGACCCAAACTATTGGCGGGACGATCGCTCATACAGTCAGCGCGGACCTTCCGTGGCGGGCCGCGCAACGAGGAAATCGGCGACTCGGCAAGCGTTTAGACTGTGAAATTTACGTGGCAAGCGAGACCAGCGCAACGCCGCTGCAGAGCTATGCACTGCAAAGCAACTTTTCGGCCGCTCCGGACATTTCAGCGCTTTGGACTGCTTGGACTCCGGGGACACAAATGCTATCCAGCCCCGGACTCTCCCGGGTCACCCTTTCGGTCCTCACCCTCTATCGCAACCAAGCATCTCATTTCAGGCGGATTTTCATCATGACGCAGGTCGATCACACCCGTATGGCCAACGCGATCCGCGGGCTCTCGATGGATGCGGTCGAGAAGGCCAAGTCCGGTCACCCCGGCCTGCCGATGGGCGCCGCCGACGTCGCCACCGTCCTGTTCACGCAATTCCTGAAGTTCGATGCGGCCGAGCCGAACTGGCCGGACCGCGACCGCTTCGTGCTGTCGGCCGGCCATGGCTCGATGCTGCTCTATGCGCTGCTCTATCTCACCGGCAATTCGGACATGACGCTCGACCAGATCAAGCATTTCCGCCAATTGGGATCGCTGACACCGGGTCATCCGGAAAACTTCCACACCAAGGGTATCGAGACCACGACGGGCCCGCTCGGCCAGGGCATCGCAACCGCAGTCGGCATGGCGGTCGCGGAGAAGATGCTGGCCGCCGAATACGGCAAGAAGGCCGTCGACCATTATACTTACGTGCTCGCGTCCGACGGCGACCTGATGGAAGGCGTGTCGCAGGAAGCGATCGGGCTTGCCGGGCACTGGAAGCTCAACAAGCTGATCGTCCTCTATGATGACAACGGCATTTCGATCGACGGGCCGACGAAGCTGTCGGACTCGGTCGACCAGGTCAAACGCTTCAAGTCGGCCGGCTGGGCTTCCGAACTGATCGACGGCCAGGACCAGAAAGCGATCGCGGCGGCAATCGCGAAAGCGCAGAAGTCCAACAAGCCGACCATGATCGCCTGCAGGACCACGATCGGTTACGGGGCGCCGACCAAGGCCGGCACCGCAAAGGCCCATGGCGAGGCGCTCGGCGCCGACGAACTCAACGGCGCCAAGGAAAAACTCGGCATCTCCCTCGAGCCGTTCTCGGTGCCCGACGACGTGCTGAAAGCCTGGCGCGAGGTCGGCAGCCGCGGGGCTGCTGCGCGCAAGGAATGGGAATCGCGGATGTCGACGCTGTCCAATCGCAAGCGCGACGAGTTCGACCGCCGTATCCGGCACGAGCGGCCGGCCTCGCTGGCAAAAGCCCTCAAGGCGCACAAGAAGTCGCTGCTCGAGATGCCGCAGAATATCGCGACCCGCAAA
Source organism: Pseudomonadota bacterium (assembly GCA_018971625.1). Taxonomy (GTDB): domain Bacteria; phylum Pseudomonadota; class Alphaproteobacteria; order Rhizobiales; family Xanthobacteraceae; genus Bradyrhizobium. Next base: position 7,328 of record JAGXAJ010000095.1, on the reverse strand, counting down.
TCCTCCGAACTCGCGATCGACGCGATGGCCGCCGCGATGCCGATGGAATTCCTGTCCGGCTCGGCTGATCTCACAGGGTCGACCAACAACAAGGCAAAATCCGCCACCGATTTCGAAGCCAAGACTCCGAAGGGCCGCTTCATCCATTACGGCATCCGCGAGCACGGCATGGCGGCCGCGATGAACGGAATCTTCCTGCATGGCGGGTTCGCGCCGAGCGGCGCGACATTCCTCGTCTTCACCGACTACGCCCGCCCGGCGATCAGGTTATCCGCGCTGATGGGCACCGGCGTGGTCTACATCATGACCCATGATTCGATCGGTCTCGGCGAGGACGGACCGACCCACCAGCCGGTCGAGCACCTGGCGGCGCTGCGGGCAATCCCCAATATGCGCGTGTTCCGGCCCTGCGACGCGATCGAAGTGGCGGAGTGCTGGGAACTTGCGCTCAACCGCACCAGCGGCCCGACGGTGCTGGTGCTAACCCGCCAGAACCTGCCGCAATTGCGCACCTCCGCGCCGGCGGACAATCCTTGCAGCCATGGCGCCTATGAGCTGGTCGCTGCCCAAGGCGAGGCCAAGGTGTCGCTGTTTGCCTCTGGCTCCGAGGTCCAGATCGCGGTCGACGCCCAGAAGCAGCTTGCCGAGCGCGGCATCGTGTCACGGGTGGTATCGGTGCCCTCGCTCGAATTGCTGCTGTCGCTCCCCGAGGACCGCCAGCAGGCGATCATTGGGAAAGCGCCCGTCAAGATCGCGATCGAGGCCGCGGTGCGCTGGGGATGGGATGCCGTGATAGGCCATGACGGCGAATTTATCGGCATGCACGGTTTCGGGGCCAGCGCGCCGGCCAAAGACCTTTTCAAGCATTTCGGAATTACCGCCGAGGCTACCGTCAATGCTGCGCTGAAACGCGTCTAGTGCCCATTTCCGAAGTTCGTGGAGCTTGCGGCGGCTCAATACGAACTTCGGAGATAACAGGGCACTAGCCGGAAATATGCTTGGAGTGCCGCTTTTCAATTTGAAGTTCCTGGGCAAACGAGCGGCAACCGCTGCAGGAACTTCAAATCGGCGGCACTCTTCTGACGGTTGAGATTTCCCGCAAAAACGGCTACCTGAGAGACACATTACCCGCTCCCGCCCGGCTGAACCGGGCGGCCACCGCAAAAGCCTTCACGGACGGCTCGTCGCCCTCCGGGGGGATGACAAAGGTCGTGAAGGAGAGACAAAGATGACTATCCGGGTCGCAATCAACGGGTTTGGTCGCATCGGACGCAACGTGCTTCGGGCGATCGCCGAGTCCGGCCGCAGGGATATCGAGGTGGTCGGCATCAACGATCTTGGTCCAGTCGAGACCAACGCGCATTTGTTGCGCTTCGACTCGATACATGGCCGCTTCCCCGGCACCGTGACGGTAGAGGGCGATTCGATCAGCCTTGGCAACGGCAAGATCAAAGTGTCCGCCGAGCGCGACCCCACGAAACTACCGTGGAAAGAACTTGGCGTCGATATCGCGCTGGAGTGTACCGGCATATTCACCGCCAGGGACAAGGCCGCCGCGCACCTCACCGCGGGCGCCAAGCGTGTGCTGGTCTCGGCGCCGGCCGAGAATGCCGATGCGACCATCGTGTACGGCGTCAACCATGACACCCTGACCAGGGATCATTTGGTCGTCTCCAACGGCTCATGCACCACCAACTGCCTCGCTCCGGTGGTCAAGGTCCTGAACGACACGGTCGGCGTCGAAACCGGCTTCATGACCACGATCCATGCCTATACCGGCGATCAGCCGACGCTGGACACCCTGCACAAGGACCTCTATCGCGGCCGGGCCGCGGCGATGTCGATGATCCCGACCTCGACCGGCGCGGCCAAGGCGATCGGCCTGGTGCTGCCCGAACTGAAGGGCAAGCTCGACGGCGTCTCGATCCGGGTGCCGACCTCCAACGTCTCGGTGGTCGATCTCAAGATTGTCGCCAAGCACGCAACCGACGCAAAGGAAATCAACGAGGCGATGAAGCGCGCCAGCGAGCAGCAGCTCAAGGGCATCCTCGGCTTCACCACGGCGCCCAACGTTTCGATCGACTTCAACCACGATCCGCATTCCGCCACGTTCCACATGGACCAGACCAAGGTGCAGAGCGGCACGCTGGTGCGGGTGCTGGCCTGGTACGACAACGAGTGGGGCTTCTCCAACCGGATGAGCGACACTGCCGTCGCGATGGGAAAATTGCTCTAACAGCCCCAATCGTCAGGCCCGTCCTCGTGCCGGACATCTACGCTTGAGCTTGTAGCAAGCAAGACGTGGATGACCGGGACGACGGCGGCCTGACGCAGGAAGCGTCCAATGTCAAAATCGTTTCGTACCCTCGATGACGTCGACGTAAAGGGCAAGCGCGTGCTGCTGCGCGTCGATCTCAACGTTCCCACCGAAAATGGCCGCGTCACCGACGCTACAAGGCTCGATCGCGTCGCGCCGACCATCGCCGAGATTTCCGACAGGGGCGGCAGAGCGATTCTGCTGGCGCATTTCGGACGGCCGAAGGGACGAGACGCCAAGGACTCGCTCCGGCCGGTCGCCGCCGAACTTGCCCGCATCCTCAAAAAGCCGGTCGGCTTCTCGGAAGATTGCATCGGGGAGGCCGCCGAAAAGGCCGTTGCGGCGCTGAAGGATGGCGACATCCTTTGCCTGGAAAATACCCGCTTCCACAACGAAGAAGAAAAGAACGATCCGGCCTTCGTCGCGTCGTTGGCCAAGCTTGGCGATATCTGGGTCAATGATGCGTTTTCTGCCGCGCACCGGGCGCACGCCTCGACCGAGGGCCTCGGCCGCAAGCTGCCGGCCTATGCCGGACGCACCATGCAGGCCGAACTCGACGCGCTCGACAAGGCGCTGGAGGCGCCGACCAAGCCGGTGGTCGCGGTTATCGGCGGGGCCAAGGTCTCCACCAAGATCGACCTTCTCGAAAACCTGGTCAGCAAGGTCGATGCGCTGGTGATCGGGGGCGGCATGGCCAATACTTTCCTGCATGCGCAGGGTATCGGCATCGGCAAGTCGCTGGCGGAAAAGGACCTTGCCGCAACCGCGTTGCGGATCATCGAAAAAGCCGATGCCGCCAATTGCGCGATCATCCTGCCGGTTGACGCCGTGGTGGCATTCCACTTCGCGGCCAATTCGCCGTCGCACGCTTACGGCCTCGATGCGATCCCGGCCGACGGCATGATCCTCGACGTCGGCCCGCGGTCGATCGCGCGGATTCACGCGGCGATCGACGATGCCGCGACACTGGTCTGGAACGGTCCGCTCGGCGCTTTCGAAATGACACCGTTCGACCGCGGCACCGTGCTGGCGGCCAAGCACGCCGCCGAACGGACCAAGGCGAAAAAACTGATTTCGGTCGCCGGCGGCGGCGACACCGTCGCGGCGCTCAACCAGGCCGGCGTTTCCGGCGATTTCAGCTATGTTTCGACCGCTGGCGGCGCCTTCCTCGAATGGATGGAAGGCAAGCCGCTGCCCGGTGTCGAGGTCTTGAAAACGAGATAATCCGGCACCGCCAACGACGTGATGCTTCGGCACGTGATGGCTGCCAAAGGACATCTATCCGCCGAATCCGCGCTGCGCGTCGCGACCATGGCAACCGACGCCTGCATGACGGTGATCGAGGCCAGCGCCACCTTCGTCATGAAGACGGTGCTGAAGCCGGTCGAGACCGCCAGGCGTGCCGCAAGGGCGCAAACGCGATCCGAAAGTCGCGGGAAGTTGCGCAAAGCGGACAGCATCCCGCCCCTTTTTTGGCCGCAGTCCGGGGGCACCACCTAGCCGATCATGGCCAACAACAAAGCGGTTCCGCCGCGCCCAATGCCCAGGCTTTACCTGGCAACGCCCGTCGTGGAAGATCCGTCTGCACTGGCAGCAGCCCTTGGCGAGACGCTCGCGGCCGCCGACATTGCGGCCGTGCTGCTGCGCCTCAAGCCGGTCGACCAGCGCACCCTGATCACGCGAGTCAAGGCGCTGGCGCCCATGATCCAGGCCAAGGGCGCTGCGGTATTGCTCGATGGAAATGTCGAACTGGTCGCCCGCTCGGGCGCCGACGGCGCGCACCTGACCGGCATCGCCGCCATGGAGGACGCGCTGTCGAGCCTGAAGCCCGATCGCATCGCCGGCGTCGGCGGGCTGACCACACGGCACGATTCGATGTCGGCCGGCGAAGCCGGCGCGGACTATGTGCTGTTCGGCGAGCCCGACGCGAACGGACAGCGGCCTTCGATCGCGGCAATCGCCGAGCGGCTGCAATGGTGGGCCGAACTGTTCGAGCCACCTTGCGTCGGCTTTGCGGGATCGCGCCAGGAGGCGCATGAATTCGCCACTGCCGGCGCGGATTTCGTGCTGGTCGGCGATTTCATCTGGACGGACTCTCGCGGGCCCGCGGTGGCGCTGGCGGAAGTGCAGCAAACCGTCAGGCAGGCCTTCGAGGCCGCCTCCGGAAAAGTCGCGGCCGAGCAGGAATAACGCCGAAAATGAACGTCCTGCGTTCCATATCGATGCTGGCCGTGATGACGATGCTCGCAGCAAGCCCCGCCGCGGCGCAAATCTCGCTCACGCCGCCGGGTGTGGAAACGCCAACGCCGGAGCCGAGCAAGCCAGCGGCCAGGCCGAAGTCAAAGCCGCGCGAAGTCGTCAAGGAGGCCGTCAAGAAACCGGCTGCTGCCGCGCCCAAGCCGGCAGCCACGCCTGTGCCCGACCAGACGGTGACGCCCGCGCCGGTACCCGACGATCCCAATGCCGATTACGTTTACGCCGCCTATCAGCGCGGGCGGTACAAGACTGCGTTCGACCTCGCGACCAAGCGCGTGCAGGAAAAGGGCGACCCGAAGGCGATGACGATGCTCGGCGAACTCTACGCCAACGGGCTCGGCGTCAAACTCGACTACGACAAGGCGATCGACTGGTATCGGCGGGCCTCCGCGGCTGGCGACCGCGAAGGCATGTTCGCGCTGGCAATGCTCCGGCTCTCGGGCCGTGGTGGCCCCGGCGGCGGCGGGGAAGCTGCGAAATTGCTGGCGTCCGCAGCCAAGCTCGGCAGCGCCAAGGCCTCGTACAATCTGGCGCTGCTCTATATCGACGGCCAGAACTTGCCGCAGGACCTCAAGCGCGCGGCGGAATTGCTGCGCGTTGCCGCCGATGCCGGCAATCCGGAAGCGCAATATGCGTTGGCGACCTTCTACAAGGAGGGCACTGGCGTGCCCAAGGACATCGAGAAGTCGGTGCGGCTGCTGCAGGCGGCAGCCCTTGCCGACAATGTCGAGGCCGAGGTCGAATACGCGATCGCGCTCTATAACGGCACCGGCACGCCGCGAAACCAGGCCGCCGCCGTGGCGCTGTTGCGCAAGGCGGCCAAGCAGAACAACCCGATCGCCCAAAACCGCCTGGCCTGGGCGCTGTCCAGCGGCCACGGCGCACCCGTCGACAGGGTCGAAGCGCTCAAATGGCATATTGTGGCGAAAACCGCCGGCAAAGGCGATCCGATGCTCGACGATGCCTTTGCCGATATGAGCCCGGAGGATCGCGCCAAGGCGGAAGCCGCCGCGCGCCAATGGCTTGGAGCCAAATGATCCGCCTTGACGCAAGCACGCCTGCAAGGCACCACTCCGCCGCTGGCGGAAAAGATATATCTATACCCGGCTCTTTTTCACCTCTTCCCCGTTGGGAAAGGTCGGCGCTCCGGCGCCGGGTGAGAGACTTCCAACCTCATTGAAGCCCTAATCCCCTCCAACCCTCCTTTCGCAGAGCAGCACGCGTTGCCCTTAGAACTTTTTTACAGGATCGAGCAAAGACGAGATCATGCTGCATTCAGCTCTTATCAACGTCATGGTCAAGGCCGCGCGCCGCGCCGGCCGCAGCCTCAAACGCGACCTTGGCGAGATCGAAAATCTTCAGGTGTCGCTGAAGGGACCTGCCAATTTCGTCAGCCTCGCCGACAAGCGCGCCGAGCAGATGCTGTATGAGGACCTCAGCAAGGCGCGGCCGGGCTACGGTTTCATCGGCGAGGAAGGCGGCACCCGCGAAGGGACTGACAGCAGTCATACCTGGATCGTCGATCCACTCGACGGCACCACCAATTTCCTGCACGGCATCCCGCAATTCGCGATCTCGATCGGACTGCGGCGTGAGGACACCTTGATCGCCGGCCTGATCTACAATCCGGCCAACGACGAACTTTACATCGCAGAGCGCGGCAAGGGCGCCTTCCTCAACGACCAGCGGCTGCGCGTTGCCGGACGCCGCACGCTCGACGATTGCGTCATCGCCTGCGGCCTGCCGCACAGGGGTCGCGGCGACCACGAACAGTTTCGACGCGAGCTGACGGAAATGCAGAAGCGGGTGGCGGGCCTGCGCCGGTTCGGGGCCGCCTCGCTCGACCTGGCGTTCGTCGCCGCCGGCCGTCTTGACGGCTATTGGGAACGCAATTTGTCATCCTGGGACATAGCGGCCGGCGCGATCATCGTTCGCGAAGCCGGCGGCATCGTTACTTGCGTCGACGGCGAAAACGATCCGCTCAAGACCGGCCATGTGGTCTGCGGCAATGAATTCATCCACGCCGAAATGGTGAAGATCCTGCGGCCGCTGTAGGAGCGACGATTTCGCGAATGCGAATGAGCGAAGCCCAATCCGCCACGGTCGAGCGCCATTCGCCACCTCGCCGTCGGGGCAACCTGAAATAAAATGCTCATCTAAATGTAGACGAGGGCGGCGCCAAAGCCTTATGAAATAAGCCCGATAGCCAAGCCCGTTTCACCCTCAATTTCCCTGTTCCTGCCACGAAGGCAGTGCAACTGGCTTTTTTCCCGGTTCCACTGTGCCATATTGGCGCCCATAAGCGCTTCCCCTCGCAACAGGTGACGACCGTCAATGCATTCAGGCGCCTCCGCCGGCTCCGCGATGGAGATCGAATTCAACAAGCTGTCCTCGCCACGGATTTTCCTGGTGCGGATGCTGGTGTTCCTTATGCTGTGTTCGCTTGTCGCCGTGGTGCTGTACAAGCAGATCGTGCTGGCGTTCTTTGCCAATCCCGGCCTCAACGCGCTGATCGGGCTGGTGCTCTTGATCGGCACCCTGCTGGCGTTCCGCCAGGTGATCCGGCTCTATCCGGAAGTCGCGTGGGTCAACAATTTCCGCATCGCCGATCCCGGCCTGGCGATCGACCGGCGCCCGACGCTCTTGGCGCCGATGGCGGCGATCCTCGGCGGCGAGCGCACCGGCCGGATGACGATCTCGCAGCAGACCATGCGGCACCTGCTCGACTCCATTGCGACCCGGCTCGACGAAGCGC
>JAGXAJ010000156.1 GCA_018971625.1 Pseudomonadota bacterium | reverse complement strand
AGATAGCGGCCGCTGGTCAGGATGTCGTGGCAGTATTCCTGGTATTTGTCCGAACCCAGCGCGCCGAACATGCCGCTGCCCATGATCTCGGAAAATCCGATGATGGCGTTGAGCGGCGTGCGCAGCTCGTGGCTCATATTGGCAAGGAACTTGGATTTGGTCTGGTTGGCTTCCTCGGCGCGGTTCTTTTCCTCGGAATATTTCTCGGCGAGGTCGGCGAGCTCGATGGTCTGGCGCTCCAGCGCGGTCTGCGAGCGTTTCAGATCGGTCACCGAGGCGCGCAGGCGCAGGTCGTTATCGACCAGCTTCTGCTCGTGCTCCTTGATGCGGGTGATGTCGGTACCGACCGAGACGTAGCCGCCGTCCTTGGTGCGCCGCTCGCTGATATGCAGCCAGCTGCCGTCCTCGATCTGGGCCTCGAAGGTGCGCGCGCCCGGCGCCGGCGCGCCGCTTTCGTGCAACCGGGTACGAACCTCCGGCATGCTGCCGACCTCGATCACGGTTTCGTAGGATGTGCCGGGGATAACGGCGGAATCCGGCAGCTTGTGCAGGCGCTGGAAGTGCGAGTTGCACAGCACCAGGCGATCGTCCGCGTCCCACAGCACGAAGGCTTCCGGAATGGTCTCGATCGCGTCGCGCAGCCGCAGATCGGCCTCGGCGGTCTTCTCGGCAAGGCTCTTTTGCTCGGTCATATCGACGGCGATGCCGATCAGGTGCAGGCCCTCGTCGCTGGGGCCATGGCTCAGTTCGCAGCGCACCCTGAGCCAGATCCAGTGGCCGCCGGTATGCTGCATGCGGAAGGTCTGGTCGATATGATCGATCTTGCCGGCGATGAGCTGCTCGGCGATCGCGAACAGATCGATGTCGTCCGATTTCACCAGCGCGTTGACTTCGCCGAAGGTCAGGAGGTCGCTGCGGCTGTCGAGACCGAGCAGGGTGAACATCGATTGCGACCAGAAGATCCGGCCGCGCGACAGGTCCCAGTCCCATAGCCCGCAACGGCCGCGGTTGAGCGCGGTATCGATGCGGCCGCGCACCGCGTCATTGATCAGGTCGCCTTCGCGGGCGCGGGTCGATTGCCAGTGAAAGGCAAAGCCCAGGATCAGCACCACGAATCCGGTGGTGGCGGAGAGCGTGACCGACAGCGCCGCATCCGAGCCCCACAACGGATCGACGCTTTCCTGCACCACGATGACCCGGCCGGGAAGTGCCTTGACCGGACGCTGGATCGCCAGCGCGTTTTCGCCGTTGGGGAGCGTGATGTCGGTCGCGGCCGATGGCTGGCCGGGCGCGGCCAGCGGCAGCGCCGCGCCGAGGATGTTGAGGATCCCGGCGGTTTCGCCGATGGGGCCGTCGATCGGCAGCCGGGCGAGCACGCGGTTGTCGGCGCCGGTGACGATCACATGGCGGCCGATGGCATTGCCCCAGGCCGGGATCATGCCCCGCAGTAAAAGCTGCAGGCGTTCGAAGGTAGCCGGGCGCTCGCTTTTGTCGGAGGCGAGGCGGTCGATGCGCTCGGCAAGCATGTCGGCGATCGCGGCAAGGTCGCGCTTCATCGCCGCGCGCTTCTGGCGGTTCTGGTCGATCACCTGGACGAAGGCGCCGAGGCAGATGGTGATCAGGAAGGCGATGATGAGGGCGGGCACGGCGCGCCGAAGCGCAGGCTCCGCGGTGAGGAGTCGGTGATAGGCGGGTTTCGCGATCGATTGCGCCAATCCCTTGATCGAATCGGATTGGACGCACGCGTTCGCCGCGTGAGCGCGCGCCATACCTGGACCCCCAAAGACTTCTGTGAAACAGGCTTCGGAACAACCCCCACGCGACTTCCGAATCAGATCGATTTGAATCCAGATTTCCGAGCCTGTCGAGAGTCAACGATTCGTTAATACGAAATAAATCTTGTCCAACGGAGAAGCGAAACCTGAAAAGTGAGTCCGAAACAAGAACGTGTGACTCCTTGAGGCATTTATTTTGACGCGTTTTCTTCACGCGAACCGGGAACCTGCTTCGCCCGAAAACGCGATGCATCACGTGCGTGCGGGCTCGGCGTGGCTGATGACCCGCTTCACGGTCGGAAACGCGCGGCGCAGCGCGCGCTCGATCTCGTCGACATTTTCGTGAACCTTGATCACGCTCATCGAGGGCGCGGCGCGGCAATGGAAGTTGACGATTTCGCCGGCCTCGGTGTCGCGCACCCGCACATTATGGATGTCGTGGATCGCGCCGCCGGCGGCAAAGCGCGACAGCGCCGCCTTGATGGCCGCGACGCGGGCAGGGGCGGCATCGGAGCCGAGCGGCAGCTCCGGCTCCAGCGGCTCGATATGAGTATCGACCTCGACATCGCCGAATTCCTCGCGGATGGAGCGCTCGAATTCATGGGCGATGTCGTGTGCGGCGTTGAGCGCCATCGCGCCGTCAACCTCGAGATCGATGCTGACGGTGAGCTTGCTGCCGAGATCGTGCACGGTGACGTGGTGGACCGCGAGGCCGGAATTGCGCGCGATCACCATGATGCGCTCGCGCACGCTCTCATTGTCGCGCGCCACCGGCACCGCGGTGAAGGTGAGGTCGGCATCGCCCAGCACGGACTTGACCGCATCCTGCGCCCGCCGCTTGATCTCCTCGACGCGGTCGATTGGGAAGGTGCGCGGCACGTGCACGATGGCGTCGATGAAATGGGTCGGGCCGACCATGCGCACGCGCAGGCGCTCGACACCGACCACGCCCGGCACCGCCTCGATCGCGGCACCGGCCT
>JAGXAJ010000094.1 GCA_018971625.1 Pseudomonadota bacterium | reverse complement strand
CCTCGAACGAGGAAATCGCCCAGGTCGGAACCATCTCCGCCAACGGCGATGCGGAAATCGGCAAGTTCCTTTCCGACGCCATGAAGAAGGTCGGCAACGAGGGCGTCATCACGGTTGAAGAAGCCAAGTCGCTCGAGACCGAACTCGACGTCGTCGAGGGTATGCAGTTCGACCGCGGCTACATCTCGCCCTACTTCGTCACCAACGCCGACAAGATGCGCGTCGAATTCGACGACGCCTACATCCTGATCAACGAGAAGAAGCTCTCCTCGCTGAACGAACTGCTGCCGCTGCTCGAGGCCGTGGTGCAGACCGGCAAGCCGCTGGTCATCGTCGCCGAAGACGTCGAAGGCGAAGCGCTCGCCACCCTCGTCGTCAACCGCCTGCGTGGCGGCCTGAAGGTCGCGGCTGTCAAGGCTCCCGGCTTCGGCGACCGCCGCAAGGCCATGCTGCAGGACATCGCGGTCCTGACCGGTGGCCAGGCGATCTCGGAAGATCTCGGCATCAAGCTCGAGAACGTCACCCTGCAGATGCTCGGTCGCGCCAAGAAGGTGATGATCGACAAGGAGAACACCACCATCGTCAACGGCGCCGGCAAGAAGGCCGACATCGAAGCCCGCGTGGCGCAGATCAAGGCGCAGATCGAGGAAACCACCTCGGACTATGACCGCGAGAAACTGCAGGAGCGTCTGGCCAAGCTCGCAGGCGGCGTCGCGGTGATCCGCGTCGGCGGCGCGACCGAGGTCGAGGTGAAGGAACGCAAGGATCGCGTGGATGACGCGATGCATGCGACCCGTGCGGCGGTGGAAGAAGGCATCGTGCCGGGCGGCGGCGTCGCCCTGCTCCGTGCTTCCGAGCAGCTCAAGGGCCTGCGCACCAAGAACGACGACCAGAAGACCGGCGTCGAGATCGTACGCAAGGCCCTGTCGGCTCCAGCTCGCCAGATCGCGATTAATGCGGGCGAAGACGGCTCCGTCATCATCGGCAAGATCCTCGAGAGCAAGGTCTATGCGCACGGCTTCGACTCGCAGACCGGCGAATACGGCGATCTCGTCAGGAAGGGCATCATCGACCCGACCAAGGTGGTTCGTGCCGCGATCCAGAACGCCGCCTCGGTTGCGGCTCTGCTGATCACCACCGAAGCCATGGTGGCCGAACTGCCGAAGAAGAACGCCCCTGCTGCCGGCATGCCTCCGGGCGGCGGCATGGGCGGCATGGACTTCTAAAGTCCAGCCATTCAGGCAAGTCCAAGAAATGCAAAACCCCGGCAGCGATGCCGGGGTTTTTTGAGGAATAGCCACGCGCAGCGCTCAGGAGGCGAACCGCCCGAGTGCCCGAATTCCATCCCAACCGCAAAGAGACGCATTGGGGCAAGCGGAAGCCGGAGCGGAATCGATGATGCGCGCTGGCCGGTGAAGTTCACCGGCCGCTTGCATCGGAGATGGACCTTACTCTTCCGCAGAACGGGGCCGTCGGTGACCCAGGAATGTGTCCGGGACCGAACCCCGCCTCAGAAGCTCCAGCCACTCTTGGATGTATTCGCGCGAGCGCTCCACGAAACGCTGATCCTGCAAAAGGTCCGGCCGACAAATTGGGGGCGTATAGCCATCTCGCTGCCGATAGCGCTATCCCGGAAGCCTGTCGGTCAGGTAACTTACATAAGCTCCAATCCGCCAAATCGGGACCTACCGCACCAGTTCTTTCCGGATGCGGTCGCGGTGCTGAATGTGCAGCGCCTGGCTGGCATAAAAGTTGTCCAAAAGCTTCCTGGCTTCCGTTACATTGTGGCCGCCGCGGGCAAGCTGCACAACCCGCTCCTCTTGCTCAGCTATGTGTCGTTCGCCTTCGGCAACATTGCGCTCGGCTTGCTCCAAATGGCGGATCTGCATCGCGTGATGAGCTAGCTGAAAGCTGTCGGGCATGGCGCACTCCCTTCCCTACGCAGGCGGGAGCGCTACCGGTCTCTCAGCCACCAGCGCCTACGGGTTCTGCCGTTGCCGGTGATGAGGATAAACTATCCCAGTTCGGTTCTGTTCGAAAGTGAACTTTGTTTTCTTCGGAGAAGCATCGCGCTGCCGCTCTTCCCGGCCTTCAACGGCCTGCGGGCGGCGCGGCTATTAAAAAGCCCGACGACCTTTCGGCCACCGGGCAGTCTAGTGCGAAAAAAACCGTCATGAAGACGGCTGCCCACTCGGACTACTCTTCCTACGGGGCAATCGCCTTTAACACAAAAAGTGCTCCCGACTGAGGGCGGCCTCGGTCGTGCTTCCAATCGCCGCACCACTCACGCCGCCATCCACGCCGGCCGATCGCAGACGGCCTTTCTCGCTGGAAAGCTTCATATTCCCGCGCGACCGGACGTCAGTGTCGGCAAGCAGGCGTCGCGGCTTTCACGGATCGGCCATTTCAAAGATCGATCATCGGCCAAATCAGCGATCACCCTCGCAAGAACCAAGGTGGCCTCGTCGTTCAAAGATCGACCGTCCTCGGCCTACCGAAATCTGGCGTGGTGCCCGCCGCCTGCCATTCCATACGAGCGGTACGCTGCATGGTGGTACGCTGCATGGCGATACTCGCCAAATCCTACTCTCGCGCGGTAACCTCCGATTCCATAGCCATAGTGGCGATGTGCCCAGTAGTGCCGCCTGTAACCCCAATACGGCCCCACATAGCCAACGCTATAAGCCGGTGCATAGCCGTAATAGCCATAATCGTAAGTGACCGGGTAACCGTAATCATAGGCTTCGTAACCGTAGCCGTAAGGGTAGTCGTAGCCGTAGTACGGGCTTGCGAGTGCGGCGCCCACCAAGGCTCCAGTCGCAAGGCCAAGGCCCACGCCGCCCCAACCCCATCCGCCGTGACCCCATCCGCCATGGCCCCACCCACCGTGACCCCATCCACCATGACCCCAGCCACCGCCTCCCCAACCACCAACATGGCCGAACCCACCATGCATGCCGAACCCACGAGCCTGGGCGGTATTTGGAACGTTTGCGGCCAGCAGTGCGGCCACCGCTAAAGTTGCGATACGCAGCTTCATGACACTCTCCATCTAACGAATACAGTCCTGCCAAAACATCCAACGCCGTAGATCTAGCCACGTTCCGAACTTCGATTGGGCCAATCACGGATGATTTGGCTGTACTTCTTGCCCGTTGATTTGGCTGAGTCCGTTTGATCGTTCTACCCGGCGAGGCCGTTGGAGCGGACCGAGGCCGACTTCGAAGCCTGGCGCGACCAACGCGACTGGACGGCATGGAAATCGCCATGTGGAATGCCGCCATGAAGATGCGGACACAGCGCTCCCATGGAAAGTCGCGCTGTTCTACGACCCAGAGATATCCGCAGCATGGGGCAACATGTTTGGGGCGCACATCGAGCCACCGTGGGCCGCATGAAGTTCAAGGAAGATCGACCGCTTTGTGGAATCCTGTGAGGTCGCCGCACGCAAGCCGATCGATCGCCGAAAAGAACGAAAAGAATAAGACTCGCTTTGCAAGGCCGGTGGCTTATGTTGGTGATGAGAACGCCCGGTTGCGCTCCCTGCTCGAACAAGGGAATAGCGCCATGAAACGAACCCCACTCGAAAAGGCCGATAAACAGCGGCTCTCAGAGGCCGCAAAGCTCCGCAAGGAAGCTCGAGGCACGCCGCCCGGCGTTGAACGCGACCGGCTAATTCGGCGAGCCCAGGACGCCGAAAGCGCCTCGCAAGTCAATAGGTGGCTGAATTCGCGTGACCTGCAACCGCCGAAATAAACCTGCGATCGGCCTCCCAAAAATCGTCCTGATGCCTCCGTCGTCATCGACAATCCCGATGGCGGGCAGCGGCATCCGTTCAGCCCGGGATCCCACATACTGGGCGATTGCCTGACCTCCATCGGCGCGCTTTGATGGGGCCTAAGGACACAAGGTCGCGTGAGAGCATCTACGGCAGCTCGGTGCGCGCCGCGGCTGAACAGCGCGCGACGACGCTTGACCGCCTATCGTCTCGCCTGCAAGGCCTGGAACCGACGCTTGCCGGCGCGTCGCCGCATGAAGTTCCAGCAAGATCACCTTTTTGCTAAACCCAGCTCCCTAAAGATGAATTTTGAACTGTCCGAATTTCAAAACTGTGCCAGTGTGGGAAGAAGGGTACGAGGTGGGAAAACCATGGTGGACAGGATCAGACGAGCATTCGACGAGTTGGAGCCGCCCGCCTGTCCGATTTGCCGTGTGGACATGACATGGGCCCGGTCTACCCTGGTCGCGGAGGATGCCATTCGGCATCTCTTTCATTGCCCAATTGCCGGCGCCCTGGTGAAAGAACCTCCAAAATCGAACTGATCGTTGTGCCGCCCGACAAGCTTGCTGCGCCCGTAGTCAAGCGAGCCGCATAGTCGTCGGGGCGCTTGCCGAACAAGAAGCCGCGGATCGGTCGCCGCGACCATAATCCTCCGTAACTATGGAACCGAGTTAATCTATGTTTATTTGCTCGCATGGCGCAGGACCAGGACGAACTGTTCGCGGTGACCAAGCCGCTGCCATTGAAGCAACTCGGCCGTTTCTAGCATTCTGAAGTTCAAGGAAGAAACTACCTGCGTCGTAGCCCGAGCCGTGGCTTTCATCGGTGATGAGAACGCCGCTTGCGCTCCCGCCTTCCTCTCACGGAAAAGAGCGGCGCCAAAAGGCGGCGCTACTTCAACAAGTCGACACTCTCGAAGACCAAACTTCATTCCTCACCCGAAGTGAACCAGGACCGCGCCGTCGGTTGGAGGAGTCCGAAGCATCGGCGGCGCGGCCACGCCGGCCACGAGTGTAAGACCGGCGCATTGGAGCAACCGCGGCCCGCGAGCGACGTTCCGGGTTACCGAATGTCGATATTAGACCTGTCGAAACGCCCTCGCGCGAGGGATGGCCGGCAGGGACGATTGCGCGTTGTCGCCGACGGTCTGAGAGGTAGCGCCCGCCTGTGACCGCGCCGCGCGATCGGGGGCCATGGCGGCGCGGTCGCGTCGGCCTTCTGTGTCACTGGAAAGTCCGACGGCTTGATCCAGCGCCGGGCGGTCAAAAATTGTTCCGCCTCATCGGGCCCCGGCGCGGTGCCGGCGCAGGAGTCCCTCATTTCAGAGACGACGTCCTGGAGTTAGTTCTAGTTGCCGGGGTTAGAGGTGCCTTGAGAAGCCGCAGCAGTGCCTGCCACTCCGCAATCTCCAGCCCAGACAACCAGGTCGTTCAATCTCCCGATTGGCACGCACTGCTTTTCGCCGGCGTTGACCTTCGCGTCGAACAGACTGGTCCGGTTGAACGTAAAGCCAGTTCCAGTCGTTTGACTGCTCACATCACTTCGCGGTGGCTCGTTTACTTTACCGGTTTGTGGATTGTTGGAGTTCGTCTGCGGATTGTTGGAGTTCGTCCCAGTTGTCGGCTGATCACTTGAATTGTTCGTATCCGGCTTGTTCGTGTCCGGCTTATCTTCAGTCGCGCCGGGTACTGGCGGCGGATACGGATTGCTCTGCGATACCGTGTCTGCTCGCGGGTGGTGCCGCTTGCTATGATGAGCTTCCGCAGTCGCAGTCGAGGCTGCCAATATCACTGCTCCAACGATCAATAAACGAGCCTTCACGAGTTTCCTCCTGTCGGAACGCACATCCGAAGCGGGCCAGATTTGCCACCGGACCCATGATCGAGGCCGCTTTCCCCGAGAAGCGCAGCAATCATCAGCCAAGAAATAATCGCCCTCAACCATAGGCACGACGGGCTTCGTAAAGCCTAACGCGAATGAAGGACTATGGTTGCTTGCGACTGCGCTTCGACGCGCCGTACCCGGAAGTGTTCGTGGTCTCAAGTCCAATCGAGGTCAACGTGGGGACCATTGGCCAGCTTAAGGATATCGTCGATCGTAACCGTCAACAGCTAGGTGCGATCGAATGGTCGCGTCCGATGAATTCCATCGTCAAGGCTTTGCAAAATCCAAGCAAGGCCAGCGCGAGGAGCCGCGCATGCCCGAAGGCTTCAAGACCGAGATCGAAGGGCTGGCGCCATTGACGGGTTCGCTGCCGGAATGGTCCTGGCCGGATATCTGCGCTCACCCGAAATGCACGAAATGCGGCAGCGTCGGCTGGGTCGACCTGCGACCAAATTGGTCAGAGGTGATCAGCTTCAACAAGGGGATTCGTGACCCACATCACGGGGCAAATGAACGGCTTTTCATCTCGCTGCGTCTCTCCTGCATGAGAGGGGATGGTCCCCTCCACATCGACGGGCGGAATGGTCCGCCTGATCTGAACGGGAGAGACTACGATGCAGAACGTGGAACAGACGAATTCGGAAAACATCGAGCTGACCGATGCGGAGCTCGACGCGATCAACGGCGGCGGCATCCGCAGCGCCATCGGCCACGCTCTTAGCTGGGTGGCTCACAAGGTCAAGGACGCCCTCGGCGACGGAGCTCGGTTTTAACCACCGTTCCTTGATTGCCTGTCATTGCCGACCAATAAGAGGCCGTCCAGGTTGGCCGGCCTCCTTCGATTCACAATAGCCGGCCAAATGCCTATCTTTCTTTGCCTCATGCCCCGAAAGCCCTCGGACTACCGCAGTCGCCCCGGCCGGCTTCAAAACTGAAGGTTAACGAGAGAAGGGCCGGTGCCATTAGCGATCGGTCCGCCGAGTTCGAGGACCGGATCGAGCTGCCGAACGGCCGCAACTGATCACGCTCCGGGACGCCGCGACGTAGCCGCGCGCGGCGCCAAGCGATCACATAGGAACAAAGCCGATCTTTCAGAATTGGTATCAGGTGCCAGATCGCTAAAGGACCGCGCAATGACAGAAGACTCCGTGCCTGCAGGTACCCGCCAACTCATCCGCGGGGCTGTCGTCGTGGGCGTCATACTGATACTTATCTTTGCTGCTTTGTTCGCTTATTCTCGGTTCGTTGGTGGCAATGACCATTCGGGAAAACCTTCCGCCAGCTTGGTTCATACCCGGCAACTAACGTAGGCAAAACCGCCAACCAGCGCAGCAGCAGCGCCGGCATTGCCAGCAGCAAAAGAGACCGCAGCACCCGGAATTTCCAGTCCGGCAACACCGCGCGCCAAGCCGCGAGGCATTGCGCTAGAAAGCATTTGGCCCGCCAGCTTCTTCATCAGGTGGGGTGACCCAGCCCTCTGCAGGAAGTCCACCAATTCAGCTCGCCGTCCGTAGTTGGTGCTCACGTTGTTGCGCAGGACCGACGTCAGCTTGCGCAGGGCAGTATCGACCGATGCCCGCGGGTTCGTTGACAGCGTGGTTTCGATCTCTCGAATAAGGTCGCTGTTCTCAAGGAGCCACGCGCACGGCTTCCCGGGGCCGGGGATATATCGTGACGTGCCCAGCTATGATGCGATGGCATTTTATAGAGCTTTGGACAGCCGGCTTAATGGAATGGCGGATGCATGATTGGGCGAGAGAAAGCTTCCATTAAGTGCCAGCGGAATCGTTTTCACCAGAATTTCGGACGTGTGGAAAGATCGAGAGCTATGCCATCCTCGCTTTTACGGATGGAAAGGCCTGGCAACCGTTTTATGATATAGTTGGAGCAACGATGGTATTGGCAAGGAGGTGGAAGCATGAGGACAATGACAGCAGCGTTCGCTCTCGGAATCACTTTGGCGCTATGTAGCTCTGGAGCCTTTATTACTGCAGCCCGCGCGAACCCTAAAATCGTTCACGAACCACGACGGGTTTTCATCGTCACGCCCGTAAATCCGGCACCCTATTGGGACTCTTATTTCGTTCCACGATATCGTTATCGCCCTGAGGATGACCGGGTCGATCCATGCGGCGGACCCGTGGTGCCGGTCATACGCTATGGAGCTCAAGAGGTAACGATTCCGGTGTGGCTGGCGAACGATTTGGGTCTTGGCCGTGTGCATGGTCGGGATTGGCCGTGTAGGGGTCGGTAACGGCAGTGCTGCCAACTCGCCCCGCTCCTGCGCGGCATCCCCCGATAGGAACATCGGCCGCAAACCGCCGTTAGGTCGAAGCGCCGGCAGATCCGCAACCGGCGCAGCCACCCCCCCGCCGCCACCCACAAGCCTCTGTCAGTGTCAGGCGGTGGGGGTTCTGCAACGGCTCGCACCTGACACCGACGAACTCCATGCCCAATCTCAATCGCACAACGCTGACCGGCGTCGCAATTGCGCTCGGCCTAATCCTTCTCGGCGCGCTCGGTCTGCTGTCAAACCCCAAGCCCCAACCAGTGCCGCCTGAGTCCGCGACGATCACCCACGCGGCGGCGAAGAAGGCAGGCGCCACGGTGGCTCCGACGGTCAATCAATAGCTGCGGGATCAGTCTGTTCGGCGTCGTCGCGGATGACGCGACGGACGCGGCGATGACTGGACTATGCGGTTCCAGAAGATCGCAGATGACGCTTGGCATATCAGGCCGGCACGACAATCATCGACGCGAGGTCATTGAAAGCCCGGCGAGTCGCCGCGCTCGCACCCGGCGTTTAATGCGGGCTCCCGGTGCCGGTGGCGGCGCTAATACGAGCATTTCGCGCGGCCAGCAAGGCGGCTTCCGCCATGGCCCGGATGGTCGCTTCGGGAAACTTTGTCTGGAGCATGTCATGAAAGTTGATGTCTTGACCGGTGAGCAGGCTCGCCCGGATGACACCCGCGGCAGCGTCGGTCTCCTGGTCCGAAACGCCGCTCGTCCCTGCATCGGACGCGGGTTCCGAGCCAACGACCGATTTTCCAAGGCTCAAAGCGGCCTCTGTCACAATCAGGCCAAAGCGCGCGGGGATCGCTGCGAGCTTAAGGAACGAGGTGAGAAGTTCTGACATAGGCCCACTCTGATTTCCTGCGAGGCTAACCGACAAACCGTGGTGAATGTCCGTGGTTCCTTTTTCGTCTCGGTTCCAGACTAACCTGCGGGCGCGACCTCAATGCGCGGGTTTCCTTGAGGCGAAAGAAAGAACGACGGGATCGTGCAACCGCGTTGCCTCTCGTCCGGACCGCACCAGCACGCAGCCTTATACAAAGCGCATCGCGGTATTTGGGTTTAAGCCTGAACTGCTTGCGGAGATCGAGTATCCTGCGAAATCTGCCGAGGGCAAAAGGGCGGCATCCTTCTTCAAGGGCCGCCTGTTTTGCAATAACGAAATGCCCTCACGCCTCGCGTGAGGGCGAGATTTGTCCGAAGATCACATTGGACGTAACAGCGTTACTTTGGACGTAGCGCCATTCGGTCAATGCTCGACAGCAGACCCCTTGTTCGCGGCTGTCACCATCTCTGACTGTCGTACCAGTCGTTGACTTCCCTTTTGGCCTGGTCCTTGGCGTAACCATAGCGCTCCTGTAGATGGCCTTCGAGCTGATCCTGCCTGCCATTGATGACATCGAGGTCGTCGTCGGTCAGCTTGCCCCACTTCTCCTTCACCTTGCCCTTGACCTGCTTCCAATTCCCTTCGACTCGATTCCAGTCCATAGCCATACCTCCGACGTTTGGCGATTGAGACTCTTCAACCCCCAAAGCGACCCTTGTGTTCCGCTGGCTGGAGAGCGGTGCGGCCTTTCGTCCTCGGAGCCGGTCGACAGCACATTACGCTTCCGCGCTCACGGCAGCCTGACACCGCCACATCGAGCTGCCGCCGGCGCGACCGCGCTGCTGTGCCCCCCATCATCCCCGCGCGGCGCGGTCACAGGATGGGCAACGAGACGCAATCGCGTGACGACGAAGGGCGCTTGCGAAAGTCACCAGACAAGGGGGCGAAGATGGAGCCGGAAGGAAAATTCCATTTGATATAGCCGCGCATCTGCGGGGGAGCCGAACAAAAATTACACGATCGTCGTCGAGACTTTATGTCGTCGAGACTTTCGGCGTCCCTTCCCTCGAGATCGTCAAGCGCGTCTGGAAGCGCCGCGAACAGCGATCAGGGAAAATGCGGACATACGCCTTCAGCTCGACAGGCGCCTGTCCGAAACCACAGCCAAGCTGGCCAGGCGAATGGAAAGACCCAGAAGGTGCGACGGCGTTATTGCTGCCATACATCGCGCCGATAGCCATTCGATGGTTCCGATTGCGTTTGACAACTCGGAACGAAAACGAGCCGCCGTCACTTACCTGGCCAGTTCAGGCTTCGCCACCAAGGGTTACTGCTAACAGGGCGATGTTGTAGCTCTCCCAGAGGGTGTGCCGGTCAATCTCCGGGAATTGCGTGCGCACCTGATCCTCGACATCTTCCATGTCGACCTGATCGATCAGACCGCGCATGATCAAACTACTGACAGTTGTTGGGTGATAATGCATTGCACTCCTCTTGGGCGCGAAAGGACTCAACTCGAATCGGTAATCTTAGCAAAACTATCCACAACTAAAAAGCTATCCACAAGCAACGAACATTGAACTAACTTGCATCAATTGACATCACAATATTGCCACACTGCGAATTGGATCGCCCCGTGCTGTGTTCAGACGCCAGATAGCCGATCAAGAAATCGTCCGAACACAAATGGTCGGAAGCCAGAGAGAGCCTGCGCCTCCGACCAAGCTGCGGAATCGGTCAAGCACGCGACATGCCGCGCAAGCAGCCGCTCCACAACCGACCCTCACATAGAGCAGGGCCTGCTTCCGACAGGCAGCGACATCCGTTCTGCCCAGGACCCCACATCTTGGGCGATTGCCTGACTTCCATCGGCGCGCTTTGATGGGTTTATGGGCACAAGATCGCGTGAGAGCATCTACGGGCGGCTCGGTACATGCGACCGCCGAACAGGCGCGCGACGCTCGCTTGGCCGCAGATCGTCTCGCGTGCAAGGCCTGGAACCAACGCGTGCTGGCGTTCAAGGGACCGGCGCAGCCCTCTCCTACCCACGGCGACGCCTTGAACGCCGGCTACCACTATCTTGAGGTCCACTGCCTCGGCTGCGACACGAATCAGACCATCGCGCTCGATATCATCCGCCGGCCGAAGGGCGACGCCGGTCCACGAGCTTGAACGGCACATGCGGTGCCAGGATTGCTCGCAGGTCCGCGGCTATCCGTTCAAGCGCAGTCATCTGGTCGCGCTGCGGCCGACCAAGATTTCAGCGACAGATCCGCCATCAAGCGTGTGGCCGGGAGAGCGGTGATGAAGTGTCTTTGCGCGAAGACCACCCGCAAGAGTCTGGTGGTACTCCGCGCTGCTATTTCCAACGGAACTTCTTCCAAATGGAAGCAACGATCCGATCAAGGGCGATCACTATGCGCTCGTCGGCATATCTACGCGCCAAGACTGCCAGGACAAGCAGCTCAATAAGGAAGACGCAGATGATGGCGACAATGCCCAGATGCGGGAACGTCGCCAAATCCATCAGAACGACGCACGCGCAAATCCAGTAGAAACGCTCTTCGCGCCCCTTTCGCAGCGCCGCCTCGAGCGCCGCCGCGCTTATATCAACCGGCTGAGGTGGTATCGTCTCCATGCCGGGCGCGAGAACGTCAGGTTTCGCCGACGCCCGCAAGTTAACTGGTTCAGTGGGGTCGCTCGGTTCTGTGTCTGTACTCATTCAGAATATCTTTCAAAATATCTCGCTCGGGGATTACGGTGCCGCGGGGTCGGAGGTTCTTTGCCCAGCGCACCATCTTTCCAGCTAAACTCGACAGCCTGATGGCCATATAGGCAAAAAGTTGCTGATCTCAACCTGCCCCAGGCGTCGGGGCGGGTTGGGGTTCCGGAAGTCAATTATACCATCGGTCCGAGCGTAATGCTGCCCTTATCAAGGGGCCACTCTTTAGCTGCGGAAATGCTGCGCATGGCTGTTCAATGACAAACGTCAGAACTGGCGTCGAAGGCCGCCGCGATCTGGCCTAATAGGAAATTGATGGGCCACTGCGAGCGCGTCGCACTCATTTGTTTCCAAAGCGATCTTTTGAGCAAGCATGACATCGCCCGCCACCAGAGGAGCTGCTGGCATGAAGCACCAGCTTCGATTTGGAGCGCCATCTTCGCCGATTTCCTGCACGTTGGCCGAAACCCCAAGATGGATGCGATACTTTTTGCCGGTTGCCGAGCCCGCTACGTCGAAATATCGGAAGGCGTCGAATTGGTCACGCTGCTTGGGCGACAACCAAGCCCGAAGCAGCCGCAACCCACGGGCTTCCGGTCCGTCCAGTTGCCGCGTCCATTTTAGAAACCTGAGAAGGGCCCAAATGCGTCGGATCCCTTCAGCGGCTCGCAGAAACAAGGTGCGCTCCCTATCCGCCGACCAAACGCGGGAAAAACAACGTCTCTTCTGCGTTAGGATTGAACGATTTTACCTGCCGCGGCTCTCCGGCGCTTGTCCGCTCGGCGGCGATAAACCCGGCACCCGTCAGTTTTTTGAAGCGCTTTTCTGCTTTGGCTACGGCTTCGGAATCTTTGGGATCGAACCCGTGACACCTATCGCCCGTGTGGTCCATCACTATCTGGGTTGCCATAAATGCTCCTGAGATTTCTGCCCCCGGAACAACTTCAACAAACTCCCATCCAGGCGTTAGGTTCCTATCTCCGGAAAACGCCAGCGAATCGGGCGTGCTTCCCCCCGGCTTGCTCTGCAGAGCGCAATCGGCTTCCAGCCATCGGGCCCCTGTCCTTCGGAGCGGCATTCCCGCTTCGAAGCTGCCCGCTGCAGATGTCACTAGGTTTGCTGGGCGGATCACGACATGCGAAGAATCAGCGCATGCTGGCGTTCAAGGGGCCAGCGCAGCCCTCTCCTACCCTCGGCTATGCATTGAACCCGGCTACCGCTATCTTGAGGCCCACTGTCTTGGCTGCGACACGAATCAGACCGTCGCGCTCGATGTTGTCCGGCGACCGACGCCAATATATGAGCTTGAGCGATACATGCGCTGCAATGACTGCTCTCAGGTCCGCGGCTATCCCTTCAAGCGAAGCCATTTGATGACGCAGCGGCCGACGAAGATCTCAGCAACCAATCCGGCGTCAAGTGTGTGGCCCGGAGAACGATAAACCCATGTGCAACTGCTATAGCATCACTACCAACCAGGCCGCCATTGCCGCGCTCTTCCGACGCTTGAACCGCTACATCGGCAATTTGCCGCCTATCCTGGCGTGTTCCGGATTATCCGGCTTCCATCATTCGTAACAAGGGCGACGCTGAGGAGATGGTCCTCATGCGCTGGGGAATGCCACCACCACCGCGGACGGGCGGCGCGCCGGTGACGAATATCCGCAACACATCCTCGCCTCATTGGCGAATGTGGCTGAAGGTCGAAAGCCGATGCCTCGTGCCGGCGAACAGCTTCGCCGAAATACGTGCCCGAGCCGAACCCTGAGAAAAAGAAAAAGGACGTCGTTTGGTTCGCCTTGAATGAGAGCCGGCCTCTCTTCTGCTTCGCCGGCATCTGGACGATGTTCAACGGCGATCGCGGTACGAAGTCGAAACCGGTCCCCCGCCCACATCACGTTTATGGCTTGCTGACGACGGCGCCGAACGCCATCGTCGAGCCGATCCACCCGAAGGCTATGCGGGTAATCCTTTGAGCAAGAACGCGACGTGTGGCTTCGTGCGCCATGGGATGAGGCGAACGCGTTACAGCGGCCTCTTGCCGAGGGAGCGCTCCGGATCGTGATGCGCGGGCCTGACAAGGAAGGCAAGGCGGCAGCCTGAAAAAGATCGTTTTATGGCAGGTTCCGGGCGGTGCAGTGCGCCCTGCAGCTTTTCCTTGTGCTTCTCCCAACGATCGCTTTCGGCACGCGATCGTTTCTCCACTGCGTTTCGTTCGGCTTCGATTGCCACCGCCCTTGCATCATGCTCTCGTTTGACTTCGAGAGCGGCCTCTGCCTTTGCTACCGCTCGCTAACGGCGCTCCTATTGCTTCGCCCTGACCGTCTCTTCCTTCCGACGTTCGGCTTCGCGCTGCTTTTCCGCTTCTCGAAAGCAAGCGCGGCCTTGCGCGCGACCTGATCGTCGATCTTGCGAAGGGACTGGCTTGGGGGTTTCCGGCGATCCTTTTCCTGTCTGCTATCGACATTCTCTTCGGATAGGTGCCTCGGCAACGCGGCATGCTCGCGGAACGGCTCGCCTGATCCGACGGGCCGTTTGAGAACGATGCCCGGATGGGCCATGGTCGTCACTACTTCGGGATCATTGGTTTCCTTTGCGAACCCCTGATGGAACAGGTTGCCGTCCGCACCCCACGCTGCCAATGCCGCCTTCATTGATGGAGCCGCTATGGCCTGATCGAAGAAGCCCAAAGAAGTCACATAGCTTTTGAGTTTTCTCGGCATGGGGCGACCGAATATCGCGCAAAGTGCGGCAGCAGGAAGAGCGTTGGGCGAAGTAGGACCGGCATCACGAAGCAACTGACGGTCGCCGAAGTTTGAGGGCGTCCTTGCCACGCTGAGAAAGCATCGAGACCTCACTGTGCTTATTGCATGTTCTGCACCACCAAGACTCCAAGACTCCGCACGTCCACGAGCGGCTAGCCATAAACGGAGCACAAGTAGCGCGTTCGGTTTGCTTTACATGCAAGAGAGAGAGCGGCCAAAACTCTGCTGGAATGACGATCGGTAGCTTGCTTGGCGATCGGCCAGTTGTCGGTTCACTCCGTCAAGTGATGGGCGGTCACTGAATGTGGAAGCAAATGTTGCGCCACCAACGGGCCGCGTGTGTCGGCACGACGTTCATTGTTGATGTGATTGAGAATCCCGCTGATGATCGTAAATC
>JAGXAJ010000093.1 GCA_018971625.1 Pseudomonadota bacterium | reverse complement strand
CTGCGCACCATGATCTCTCGACCTTTGGGTGTCAGAGGCGCATTCTTGTGAGTGTCCATTCGGTCCCCCTGCGAATCACTGGTTGTTTGGCAACATCAGCGTTCACGGCCGGGGCCGAATGGACAACCTCCTGAAAGTTCACAGCTAGCTAATCAGCGTTGTCGTCGGACATGGCGCGACCCATCGTCGTCGATCGAGCGACGACGGAAAGCTGCGCGGAGTTGAGTCCGGGTGAATGTCATGACGCGGCCATACCGCCGAACCGCCGGCAATGTCAAGAGCACGCGGTTGCGTGCGGCCGCTCAGAAGCCCGCGACGCTGCCATGCAGATCGTATTCGTCGGCGTGTTCGATCCTGACGGTAACGATCTCACCGACCTTCAACGGCCTGCGACTGGAAAGATACACCGCGCCATCGATCTGCGGAGCATCCGCCTTGGAGCGACCCTTTGCCACGGTGGGACCGACTTCGTCGACAATGACCTGCTGCCGCGAGCCGACCTTGCGCTTGAGCCGTCGCGCCGAGATCTTTTGCTGCCGTGCCATCAGCGCATTCCAGCGCTCCTGCTTGACTTCGTCGGGCACGGCGTTGCCGATCGCATTCGATGCCGCGCCCGCGACCGGTTCGTATTTGAAGCAGCCGAGACGGTCGATTTCGGCCTCCTCGAGCCAGTCGAGCAGATCGGCAAAATCAGATTCGGTCTCGCCGGGGAAGCCGACGATGAAGGTGGAACGCAACGTCAGCTCCGGACATTGCTCCCGCCATTTGTGAATCCGCGCGAGCGTCTTTTCCTGCGCGGCCGGGCGTTTCATGGCTTTTAGGATTTCAGGACTGGCGTGCTGAAAGGGGATGTCGAGATAGGGCAACACCTTGCCTTCGGTCATCAGACCGATGATCTCGTCGACATGCGGGTAGGGATAGACGTATTGCAGCCGCACCCAGGCGCCGAATTCGCCGAGTTCTCTGGCCAGGTCAAAAAATTTCGCCCGGACCTGGCGGTCCTTCCACGGGCTCTCGGCGTATTTCAGGTCAATGCCATAGGCCGAGGTGTCCTGCGAGATGACCAGCAATTCCCTGACGCCGGCGCTGACAAGCTTCTCCGCCTCGCGCAGCACGTCGTTGGCCGGGCGCGACACCAGGTCGCCGCGTAGTTTCGGGATGATGCAGAAGCTGCAACGGTTGTTGCAACCCTCCGATATCTTCAGATAGGCATAGTGTCTCGGCGTCAGCTTGACGCCTTGCGGCGGCACCAGGTCGAGATGTGGATTGTGCAGCGGCGGCAGCGCCCGATGCACCGCTTCCAGGACGCTCTCATATTGCTGCGGTCCTGTGATCGACAGCACGCCCGGATAGGCCATCTCGATCTGCTTGGGTTCGGCGCCCATGCAGCCGGTGACGATTACCTTGCCGTTTTCGGCCATCGCCTCGCCGATGGCGGCAAGCGATTCCTGCTTGGCACTGTCGAGGAAACCGCAGGTGTTGACGATGACGATATCGGCGCCGTCATGCTTGCGCGCCAGTTCATAGCCTTCCGCGCGCAACCGGGTGATGATGCGTTCGGAATCCACCAGCGCCTTGGGGCACCCCAGGGATACAAAACTGACTTTCGGCGCGGCGGCCTGCTGCATATCTTTCAACTGCTTGATTGATTGGCAGGAGCTAGTCCAGATAACTCGTAATTACAAGGCTTTGAGCCTATTATGGCGTAAACCACTGGAACACGAGTGATCGATGGGCGCCGAGCCTCCCGTTAAAGAACCTTCGCCCAAGATCGTCATTGTCGACGAGAGTCCAATTCGGGCCGCGATCCTGGAGGAGGGATTGCTTGAGGCCGGCTTTACCGGTGTGGTCCATATCAGCGAAATGCAAAGCCTGCTGTCGCGGATTTATGCGCTCGACCCCGACGTCATCCTGATCGATCTGGAAAACCCAAGCCGCGACATTCTGGAACAGATGTTCCAGGTCAGCCGTGCCGTGCGCCGGCCGATCGCGATGTTCGTCGATCAGAGCGATTCAGCCTCGATCCAGGCCTCGGTCGATGCCGGCGTCTCCGCCTACATCGTCGACGGTCTGAAGAAGGAACGCATCAAGCCGATCCTTGACCTCTGCATCTCGCGCTTCAACGCGTTTGCGAAACTGCAGGACGAACTCGAGCGCGCCAAATCCGCCCTCGAGGATCGCAAGGTGATCGATCGGGCCAAGGGAATCCTGATGAAGTTGAAGGGCCTCACGGAAGAGGAGGCCTACGTGCTGCTGCGGTCCACAGCAATGCGGGAAAAAAAGAAGATCGGCGAGATCGCGCAGTCGATCCTGACCGCGTCCGAGTTGCTGAAATGAGCACTGCGCTGCATGTCGGCTTCATTCCGCTGATCGACGCGGCCGCGCTGCTTGTTGCGGTCGACAAGGGATTCACCAAGGCCGAGGGCCTGGACGTCACGCTGGCGCCGGAAGTGTCGTGGTCCAACGTCCGCGACAAGCTCAATGTCGGTCTGTTCGACGCAGCGCATCTGATGGCACCGATCGCGATCGCGTCGAGCCTTGGATTTGGCCACGTCAAGGTGCCGCTCGTCGCGTCGTTCAATCTTGGCCTCAACGGCAATGCGATCACAGTGTCGCCGGCATTGCATGCGGCGATCCTGCGTGAGGTCGAAGGCGATCCGTTTGATCCCATGGTTACCGCGCGAGCACTGGCACACGTCGTAGCTACCCGGCGCAAGAGCGGTGCGGAGCCCCTGACCTTCGGCATGACCTTTCCGTTTTCCACCCACAATTACCAATTGAGGTTCTGGATGGCGGCGGCCGGCGTCGATCCCGATGAGGACGTTCGGCTCGTGGTGCTGCCGCCACCCTATATGGTGGACAGCCTTGCCAAGCGACAGGTCGATGCGTTTTGCGTCGGCGACCCCTGGAATTCGATCGCGGTCGATCTTGGCGTCGGCCATATCCTGAACTTCGTATCCGACATCCTGCCGCGCGCGGTAGAGAAGGTGCTCGCGGTTCGGCAAAGCTGGGCAGAGAGAAACCCGCAGGTGCTGGCCGCCCTGGTGCGGGCCGCAGTTCATGCCGCGGATTTCATCGAGCAGCCCGAAAACCGTGCCGAAGTCGCAGATATCCTGGCGCACCCAGAGCGCATGGGCGTGCCCGCAGACGTCATCCAGCGCGCACTGGCCTGTCGGCTCAAGATCGCACCGGACGGCACGATGCACGAAGACAAAAATTATCTGCTGGTGGGCCGCGACGGCGCCGCACGGCCCGATCCTGCGCAGGCGGCGTGGCTTTACGCTCAAATGGTGCGCTGGGGGCAGGCTCCACTCAGCCCCGCTGCGCTTGAGGCCGCGATGGCAGTATTCCGTCCCGGTCTTTATGACGCGGCGCTGGGACGACGGCCCGGCGATGCCGGATCGGTCCTGTCTGATAACGGGATTGGCGAATTGCGACTGGTCGATGCATTCGCCGGCCCGCGCTTCGATCCCCACAACCTCGAGGGATATTTGGCCTCGCTGGGATATTCCCACCATGAAACACGCTCTGATTAAAAACAGGGCATTATTTATCTAAGATTATTTTTTAAGCAACTGCTGCTCATGGCGGCATGGACGAGAGGGCCGTCGGGTTCAATCATCGCGCAGCATTTTCTTGCAAGCATTTGTTTTATAATGTGTTTTTTAATAAAAGTGGGCTGGCACACGATTTGAAAGGAATGGGAGTGCCGCCGTTGGTCCTCGCACCGCAGAAACGAAGTTGCGCGGGCCCGTAGCAATTGGAGTCCAATATGGATTGCGCAAAATCCGCCGACATACCCGCCGCGATGGTCAGCGCGGACCTGAAGAAGCGGGCAGTGACAGGGCGTTGACGATGAAGCTCGAAACCGCATCAGCCGATTTCAGCGACGAACAGAAGCGTTACCTGGAAGGCTTCATGTCCGGCGTTCAGGTCGGACGCGCTGGCCGCAATGCCGGTCTTGCAAGCGGTTCAAGCGCGGCAGCTGCCAAAGCGGATTCCGAGCCGATCGGTCCGGACACGGCGGGACTGAAGGCACAGGATATACTTCTTCGCGACGGCAAAAAGCTTTCCGACCCGGAAAAATTCAAGCGCGAGCAGCATCCGTTCGATGCCTATGAACGTCTGAAAGAACAGGCGAGGAATAACGCGCCTCCGACCGCCGCGGATAATTTCCGCTGGCGCTATTACGGGCTGTTTTATGTTGCGCCGGCGCAGGACTCCTACATGTGCCGGCTGCGAATTCCAAACGGCATCCTCAGGCATTGGCAGTTGACCGGTCTTGCCGACCTCGCCGAGCGCTTCGCCGGCGGCTATTCGCACGTCACCACCCGCGCCAATTTCCAGCTTCGGGAAATTCAGCCCAAGCATACGGTAGCTCTGATCGAGGGCATCCAGGATATCGGCCTGTGCTCGCGCGGCTCGGGCGCCGATAACATTCGCAACGTTACGGGTACGCCGACCGCCGGAATCGATCCCGTAGAACTGATCGATACCCGCGACTACGCCCGCGAATGGCACCATCACATCCTGAACGACCGTTCGCTGACGGGACTGCCGCGCAAGTTCAACGTTGCCTTCGACGGCGCCGGCAAGATCGCGGTACTCGAAGACACCAACGACATCGCGTTCGCCGCCATCGAAGTGAAGGACGGCTTTGGGGCCGCCCCCGGAGTCTGGCTTCGGCTTGGGATTGGCGGCATCACCGGACACAAGGATTTTGCCAGGGAAACCGGCATCATCGTCCGGCCGGAAGACGCCACCATGGTGGCCGACGCCATCGTGCGGGTGTTTATCGAAGCCGGCGATCGGACCAATCGGCTGAAGGCGCGGATGAAATATGTGATCGACGCCATGGGCATGGAAAAATTCCTGCTCGCGGTCGAGACCCGATATGGCAAGCCATTCACTCGCGTGCCGCCCGAAGCAATCGCGGCCCGGCCGGCGTTCGACCGGCTTGCCCATATCGGCGTGCACAAGCAGAAGCAAACCGGCTTGAACTGGATCGGCGTGGTGTTGCCGGTCGGCAAATTGACCTGCGAGCAGATGCACGGCCTCGCGAAAATTGCGCGCGATCTCGGGGATGGCGATATTCGTCTGACGGTCTGGCAGAACCTTTTGATTTCAGGCGTTGCGGACGACAAGGTTGCGCTTGCGATCGGTGCTATCAAGACGATCGGCCTTGCGGTCGAGGCGTCGTCAATCCGCGCGGGACTCGTCGCCTGCACCGGAAATGCCGGCTGCAGGTTCGCGGCGTCCGATACCAAGCGACACGCCGCCGAGATCGGCGACTGGTGCGAGACGCGCGTAGCTATCGAGACGCCGCTCAACATCCATCTCACTGGCTGCCATCACTCCTGTGCGCAGCACTACATTGGCGATATCGGCCTGATTGCGGCGAAGGTTCCGGCTGGAGAGGGCGACGGTGCTGTAGAGGGATATCATCTCTTTGCGGGCGGCGGTTTCGGACCCGATGCCTGCCTGGGCAAGGAGATCTATCACGACATCAAGGCCGAGGACGCGCCGAAGGCCGTCGAACGGCTGCTGAAGGCTTATATCGCCAACCGCGCTTCGATCGACGAGACGTTCCTCGCATTCTCGCGCCGGCACGATGGCGAAAGCCTGAAGAAGCTGGCGGATGCGGAGAGCAGTACATGAATCAGATCACCTCATCGCGGCTTGAGGTCATTCCGGAAAACGCGCCATTCTCCGAGGCTCAGCGCTCCTGGCTCAACGGTTTCCTGGTCGGACTCCTTCAGCTCGACCACGCCGTGCCGCTGTCGCCGGTACAGGGCACTGGCTTGCTGCAAGAGGCGGCCGGCGATAGCGATGACGGAGAAGCGCCATGGCATGACCAGACCATGCCGATCGCCGAGCGGATGAAGCTCGCCGAAGGCCGGCCGCTGAGACGGCGGATGATGGCGGCGATGGCGCAACAGGATTGCGGCCAGTGCGGCTACAATTGCAGCGACTATTCGGACGCCATCGCGTCCAGGAGCGAGGCGCGGTTAAATCTCTGCGTGCCCGGCGGCAAGGAAACCGCGCGCATGCTGAAAGTGTTGCACGAGGAGCTTGAGGGCCCGTATGCCACGCACGGCCCGGCTGCGCCGACAACGGTCACGGCCCCCGTCATCGCCGGTCAGGCCGGTCGCTCACGCGACGATCCGGTCGCCGCGACCTTCGTGTCACGCCGCCTGCTCAACAAGGCCGGATCAGGGAAGCAGACCTGGCACATCGAGTTTGATCTTTCCGGCTGCGGCCTCGATTATACGGTCGGAGATTCCTTCGGTATCTTCGCCAAAAACGATCTCGGCAACGTCGATCAGATAATCGCGTTGCTCGGCGCGTCGCATACCACCGAGGTAACCGGCAAAACCTTGCGGGACGCGCTGATATCGGACGTCTCATTGTCGCCCGCACCGGACACGCTGTTCGAACTGCTGTCTTTCATCACCGGTGGCGCACAGCGCGAGAAGGCGCGCGCGCTGGCGCAGGGCGAAGACCCCGACGGTGACGCCGCAACGCTCGACGTAATGGCTGCACTGCAGAAATTCTCCGGTGTAAGGCCGCATCCCGAGGCGTTCGTCGAAGCGCTGGAACCATTGCAGCCGCGGCTCTATTCGATTTCATCCTCGCATAACGCAACGCCCGGCAAGTTGTCGTTGACGGTCGACAGCGTGCGCTACGTGGTCGGCAAGCGCAAGCGGCTGGGGCTCGCCTCGATCTTTCTGGCTGAGCGTATCCAGCCGGGCGAGGAGGTGAAAGTCTATGTGCAGAAGGCGAATGGCTTTGCGCTGCCCAAGGATCCAAACACGCCCATCATCATGATCGGACCCGGCACGGGCGTGGCACCGTTCCGGGCCTTCCTGCAAGATCGCCGCGCAACCAGGGCGGCCGGCAAAAACTGGCTGTTCTTCGGTCATCAGCACAGCGCCTGCGACTTTTTTTACGCCGACGAGCTCAATGCGATGAAGACGGCAGGACTTCTGACGCGGTTGTCATTGGCCTGGTCGCGTGACGGCGACAGGAAGTTCTATGTGCAGGATCGGATGCGTGAGGTCGGGCGCGAATTGTGGACGTGGCTTGCCGAAGGCGCCCACGTTTATGTTTGCGGTGACGCCAAGCGCATGGCCAGGGATGTCGAGCGCGCGCTGGTCGATATCGTGGCCCAATTCGGCGCCCGGTCGACCGACGAGTCCGTCGCCTTTCTCGGAGAACTCAAGAAAAAGGGCCGACTCCAGCAGGACGTGTACTGAACCGGATCCGAAGGGATTGCAAGTGGCGGCGCCATACAGCGCGTTTGCGGTGATCGCGGCCGTCTTGTTCGGCACGCGGTCGTGCCATCCATTCTGAAAAGATCAGCTTGAGAATTCGCTCGCCTTCCTGAACGGCGCCACGTTGATGCCGGCGTCCTTCAATGCCTGGCGGACTCCGCGCGCGATGTCGACCGCTCCGGGAGTATCGCCGTGAATGCACACGGTGTCGGTGCGCATCTTGATCTGCTTGCCGGTCACCGACACCACCGCGCCGTCCTGCACCATCCGCACCACGCGCTCCGCAATCTGCCCGGCGTCGTGCAATACCGCGCCGGGCTTGCGGCGCGATACCAGCGAACCATCGTCTTCATAAGCGCGGTCGGCGAACACCTCATGCACCATCGGCAGATTGGCCGCTTCCCCGGCTTTCACCAGCTTCGAATTGGCGAGCACCACAAAGACAAGATTGGGATCGACCGCCCTGATCGCATTGGCGATGGCGTTTGCGGTCATGTCATCCTCGCAGGCGACATTGGAAAGGGCGCCGTGCGCTTTCACGTGGGTCACCTTGTGCCCGGCCGCGGTCGCGATCGCCTGCAGTGCGCCGATCTGGTAGGCGACGAGATTCTCGATCTCGGAGGCTCTCAGGCCAGGAATGGGGCGACGTCCAAAACCATGCAGGTCGCGATAGCCTGGATGCGCGCCGACGCTGACGCCGCGCGCCTTGGCGAGTTCCACGGTATGGCGCATGATGTCAGCGTCGCCGGCATGGAAACCGCAGGCAATGTTGACCGAGGTGGCCAGCTCGATCATGGCCGCGTCATTGCCCATTTCCCACGCGCCAAAACCTTCGCCGAGATCGCAGTTGAGATCGATTGTTGTCATGATGATGGTCCGCTGGCGTGGATGGATCCTGGATGGTCAATCCGGTACGTGCCACGTTTTGGCGTCGATGGCATTGATGGCACTGCCGGCGACATTCGCATCTTGCAGCGCTTCGAGGTTGAGATCAAAATTTTCAACGTCGCGCAACCGGCTGGGCAGGGCATCGATCAATTTCACGAAGTTACGCAGCTCCTTTTGCGCTTCCGCGATGCTTACTGCCTTGAACCGGAAGCCACGGCCGGCGGGGATTTGTGCGAAGCGACCGAAATCGGCCGAGATCACGGTCGCGATCTTGGGGTAACCGCCGCTGGTGCCACGATCCGGCATCAGCACGATCGGCACGCCGTTGCCCGGCACCTGGATGCTGCCGTTCACGGTGCCGTCGGAGACAATGTTGTGGTCGTACAGATGCTTGATCACCGGGCCTTCCAGCCGATAGCCCATTCGATCGCTGGTTGCCGATATCCTCCACTCACTGTCCAGAAACAGCGCTTTGGCATCGTCGCCGAATTCGTCGTCTTGCGGACCTGGCACAATTCGGATCGGCGCATCCGTGACCGCCGGAAGTTCGATACGGCGGTCGGCCGCGCCGCTCGCCGCTACCGTTTGCAATTCGTCGCCGTTCTGCAGCGGACGAGGGTAGGGACTGCCGAGGCCGGCGCGCGCGTTTACCGACAGGCTGCCGAACATCGGTTCGCCCTGAATACCACCCTCGATCGCGAGATAGCTGAACGAACCGCCGCGGGCAAAACCGAGCGTCAAGCTTTCACCGTCCGCCAGCACCATCGAGCTATCGAATGCCACGGGTCGTTTGGCGATGTCGACGTTGCGCGGAGCGCCCGCCAGTGCCACGCGAACCGCGCCCTGGTGCGCCGTGAGGCAGGCGCCCAATGGTCCGATCTCGACTGCCGCGGCAAACGGCGCGTTGCCAACCAGCACATTTGCGGCCGCCAGCGCCAGCCGGTCGACCGCCCCGCCTGGTGTAAGGCCGTAGCGTTGCGACCCGGGCCTGCCGCCGTCCTGCACGGAACTCGCCGGACCGATGCTGGAGATGACGAGTTTGCTCATGGTGCGATCAACTCGGCGATAAGCTCACCCGATTCCGCGGCGCGATCCTGCTCCGCGAAAGTCTTGCCGTCAATCGTTGCAAAGGTTACGCGATCGCCGGGTTCGAGCAGGAAGATCGGATCGCGATGCAGCTGATAGGTTCTGACCGCGGTGCGTCCCAGCAGGTGCCAGCCCGACGGGCCGGCGAGGCACTGCACGCCGGTCTGCACGCCGCCAACGGAAATCGTGCCGGCGGGTGTCAACAGCCGTGGGTTTTGCCGTCGCGGCATGTGCAGGAACTTCTCCAACCCGCTGAGATAAGACCATCCGGGCGTGAAGCCGATCATGGCGACGCGGTAATCGCCGGCGACATGCCGGGCCACGATGTCGTCGGGTGTTGTGTCAAGCGTCTTCGCAACATCCTCCAGGTCGATGCCGTGCTCTCCCCCGTAAACGACGGGAATGCGCCAGCACCGCGCATTGGCGACCGGAGGCACCGGCTGCTCGGCCAATGCGGTAAGCTGCTCGCTCAAGGCGTCGAAGCCGATCTCGAGTGGATTATAGTGCACCAATAGCGAGCGATAGGTCGGTACGGTCTCGGTCACCCCATCGATCGGCTCGCGCGCCAGCGCTTGATCGAGCGCGAGCACTCGCTGGTTCGCCGCATCGTCGATGTTGCGGCTGAATTCAACCGTGACGGCGCTGTCGCCGCTGGGCAGCAGACGAGGTGGGGAAAGCGACGCAGCCATGACTTTGGAACTCGATGGCCTCACAAACGCGTGGGCGGCGATCAGCCTTTAGCGCGTTTTGCTCCGAAGTGGAATTCACCCTTGACGCGATGGCCACGCGCCGCATGATGCGACCGCCGATAAATCCCTGCCGGAGCATCTTTTCGATGTCCCTGACCTTCGAAGCGATTGCGACCCTTTCCAGGATTTCAACTGCCACCATCACCACGGTTCTCCTGAAAAAAGGTCTGCGAAACGTCTGGCTGCGCGGCACCCGCCCGCTACGATCCGGACAATCGCGGCTGGTCGGACCGGCCTTTACGCTGCGCTTCGTGCCCGCGCGCGAGGATCTGGCGACACCGGAATCCTGGTCGTCACCGATTTCGACCCGAACCGCAATCGAGGCGATGCCAGAGGGCTGCATTGCCGTGGTCGATGCGATGGGCATCACCAACGCCGGCATTTTCGGCGATATCCTGTGCGCACGCATGGTCAAGCGCAAGGTTGCCGCCCTGGTTACCGATGGCGTGGTGCGCGATATCGAGGGTGTGCTAGGCACCGGATTGCCGGTATGGTGCGATGGTTTCGCAGCGCCGCCCTCGGTGGCCGGCCTGACCTTTGTCGGCTGGGGTGAACCGATCGGATGCGGAGGAGTAGCGGTCTTCCCCGATGACATCATCGTCGCCGATCAGGACGGGGCTGTGGTTATCCCCAAGGCGTTCCTCGATCTCATTCTGGCGGAAGGCGCCGAACAGGAACGCATGGAGGCCTGGATCGTCGATCAGGTGAATGGCGGCGCAGCATTACCAGGACTCTATCCCATGAACGCCGAGACCAGGGCGCGCTATACGGCTTCGAAGAAGTAGTTCCGACTAACGGGAAACAGGGAGACAGAAAATGGAAATTATCCAGGCAGGTTCGCGGCCGACGCGGCGTGGGCCAAAAGAGAGCTTTACGGGGACGGTCTGGCAGGACCCGATCATCACGCCTCAAGCTCCGATGCGGATCGTCTGCAGCCGGGTGGCGTTCGAACCGGGTGCACGCACCGCATGGCATACCCATCCGCTCGGGCAGACCTTGTACGTGACCGAAGGCGTCGGTCGCTTTCAAACTGAGGGTGGACCGATCCACGAGATCCGACCTGGCGATGTCGTATGGATTCCGCCCGGGGAAAAGCACTGGCACGGCGGCGCTCCAACCACGGGCATGGTCCATCTCGCGATACAGGAGTCGCAGGATGGAACTCACGTGACCTGGTTGGAGCAAGTGACCGACGCGGAATATTCCAAGAAGGTCGGATAACGGCTGCCAGCCGGCAACGGTTGTTGTCGATACCGGCGAGATGCGGCGACGCCACTGCCCAGGGCTGGCTGATCGAAGCGATCTGAACGTCCATTGGTGTCATGCCGGCCAGAACAGCTTGGAAGCAGCATGATTCCGTGGACGCAGATCGACAAGGCACAGATGCCAGGAGCAGAGATCGAACTTCGCTTGATGCGAAGGGGAAACGAGTTCTCGATGATGCTCGGCCAGAATGAGTTGATGAACAGCCGCCTCAGCGGATCAGAGGAGGCGATGGCGACGCTCTCCTGCCGTCAGATTGAGGGCGTCAAGCGTCCGCATGTCCTGATCGGTGGACTCGGCATGGGCTTCACCTTGCGCGCGGCGCTTGCGGTGCTGAGTGCCGATGCGAGCGTCAGGGTCGCAGAGCTCGTTCCCGAAGTGATCGCCTGGGCGCGCGGACCAATGGTCGAGCTATTCGGCAATAGCCTCGGCGACCCGCGCGCCAATATTGTCGAGGGCGATGTGGCCGACGTGATCGGTTCGTCGGCTTCGGCGTTCGATGCCGTGCTGCTCGACGTCGATAACGGCCCCGAGGCGTTGATCCGCAAGGCCAATGATGGGCTCTACGATAGCGGCGGACTAAACGCGATCCACCGCGCGTTGCGGCCGGGCGGCGTGCTGGCGGTCTGGTCGTCCGGACCAAACGCTGCATTTTCAAAGCGGCTTCGCGCAGCCGATTTTGGGGTCAACGAGGTCGGCGTGCGCGCGACTACCCGGCGCAGCGGCGCCCGCCATGTCATCTGGCTCGCGACGAAGTCTAAAATCCGATCAAGGACCGAATCCAAACCTGCAGCATTCAAGGCAAGTTCGAAGACGGCGCGTTAGCTGCGCGGCCTGTACTATCCAGGCTAGTTCAATCGCGTCCAGGTCTGGCCGCCGCAGAACATCCCATCGAAGGCGCAACCCTGCACCCGCAGGGAATCCGAGCCCTTCAACGCGATCGTGGAATCATAGGGCTGCCGATATTCGGATCGAGGATGCGGCCATTCCATTTGGAGTCCTTGCCGGGTTTCACGTTGATCAGAACCTGTTCGCCGTTCTGGTTCGACGTCGCGTCGACGGAATAGCCGCAGAGATTGGCGCCGCGCTGTTCGATTCTAACCCTGCCTTCTTTTTCTTCCGCGCGCGCTGAGCCAAAGGCCGAGCAGCGAGTTCGACGGCGGCGCAGTTGCAGCCGCGGATATGGCAGCCTGCTGCTTTTGCACCGGAGCCGATGGTGGGGGAGCCGACGGAGCAGTCGCGACGACCGGCTCGGGCGCTGGAGGTATGGCTGGCTCTGCATCCTGTTGAACCGGCGGAGGTGCAGCATCAATTTGTGTGCGGCATCCGAACTCACCGCCGACGCGCAATCGCAGGTCCGGGATCATGCGACCTGGCGTCTACAAGGTCCCGATGGTGTAGAGGCGTTCGGAAATAGTCGGCGCTCAAGTCGTGCGGCAGTTCGCGCCAGCAGCCGATCCAAGCTCCGAACTTAAGTCCATGAAGTAAAAGCCAAGGCGGCAATCATCCCTCCAAAGGTTAGAACAACTCCGGCTACAAGCATTGGCACCAGGCTAACACCGGAACGCGGATCAGCCTGCTTGTTGGCGAAGTCTTCGCTGTCCTTTTGCGATTGTGCTGCTTTTTGAACTTGCTCAACGGTGTTCATCGAAAAACCTTTCTCGGCCCCTGTAGCGATCGGCTGGTTAGGTGCAGTTCACAGAACCGAGACTCCAACCCAGGCAACCGCTCCATCTTCGTGCCTTTGGATACAGAAGAGAATCGAGCGATCGGGTATCTATAGGAGTCGTACCGGATCGCTCGGGAAGTTTGCGGCGGGGGGAGGGACTTTAGAACCCTCGCCACAAGTCAAACTCTATACCGCTAAAAAGAAATATCAAGAATATATCTTTACGACTTTCGTCTTTTTGTTCGTCCTCCCCAACAACCCCTTGCGATGGTCTGCGACCTCTTGATTGCGGGTCTGCGACCCCAGTGCTGTCAAGATCAAGCCTTGTGGGGCGGAAAACGACGGCCGTGTACGTCGCAAGGCGTCGTCGTTCGATCTGGTAAAAACCTGCCTCTAGCTAGAACAAGCACTCGCAGCGCGGATTAGCTTCGGCGCGAAAAAATCGCCGGCAATGTGGTCACCGGCGGGTCATACGCGATATTTGTAGTGTCTCAGTTTGAAATTTCATCGGCAAGCCGCCGCGAACAGCCGGGACCGGAGTTGGCGGCGTCGCTCAACACCACAACGTCGGCTGTGGTCGGCAGGCAAGCCGTCGACCACGCCCAACTAAAGCACCAGCCACATTGCAAACGAAAATCCAAAATGAAAACCAGAAATCAGAGAAGGAAAATCGCCAGCAACACGATAATGGTGGCGGCGGTCGCTGTGCCCCACGTCACCATTTTGACGAACGTCTTATACTGCTGCTCGTGCGCCGGGTAATCCATTCCTTCCGCCGTCGAATACGCAATTTCGCCATGATCAGACATGTCAATTTTCCAAGGTACTGTTGATCTTGCGTCTCTCGCGACGGCGACCGATGAGACAGACATAGCTGCCATGGTCGCCGCCGATTCATGGGGTTCTGCGGGCTTAGTATTCCGGGTGTTCGCGACGGTAAGCGGTGGTCTGACGCTCGCCGTAAGCCAAAACTATAGAGAATATGGCTACGACGCCGGTAACAAACGCGCTCGCAATGATTGCTTGGGCTGGCATGTCGGTCTCCGTTTTTGGTTTCGACAAACCAAGAATACATTCAAATCACATACATGTTTTGCTCTAGCGCAAAGACACAGAAAATTCTGGAATGGTGAAGAGTTTTGGGTTCGAGCGCGTTCTAAATCGCGCGCTCGCAATCACCGCTCATCGATCAAACTTTTGAGATTGCGACAGCGCAAAAATTCAGGTCCGCCTTTGCGAAATCGCAAAGACAGGAAAATTTATGGGATGCAGGGTCCGTCCGGAGAACCGGCAACTCGTTGAAAAGAGGCGGTGTCTCGGCTCGGCAGATGATTACCCTTAAGTTAGAGCAGTATGAACACGCCCCGGAAGGACATCCATAACTCCGATGTGCCGAAGCTCTGTCAGAGCTGTGATGTACGGCACAAGGGTATGTGCGGCGCGCTCAACGCCAACGAATTAGTGGATTTCGCCAAATTCACGCGTGTCGTGAAGGTATCCGCTGGCGACGTTCTCTTGCAGGAGCAGGGGCCGATCAGGCTCTATGCCAATGTCATGCGCGGCGTGCTCAAGCTGACCAAGACTATGGCTGATGGCCGTCAACAAATCGTCGGACTTCAATTCGCGCCAGATTTTGTCGGACGACTTCATCACGACGAGAGCCCTGTCCGGGTCGAGGCCTGTTCGGATGTTGAGGTCTGCAGCATAACCAGGAACGCGCTGCGGAAGATGCTCGAAGAAAATCCGGCCCTTGAAGCGAAACTGCTGCACCAAGCCCTGCGTGAGGTCGATCAGGGTCGCGAGTGGATGCTGGCGCTTGGACGAAAGACGGCACACGAAAAGGTAGCCAGCTTTCTTATGATGATGGTTCGGCAGATCGATCCG
>JAGXAJ010000021.1 GCA_018971625.1 Pseudomonadota bacterium | reverse complement strand
GGATGCGCCCAATAGTAGCGGCACAGTCTATGTCACGGTGGCAGGCCGGCTTCTGGCCCTCGCCGAAATTGGCAATGGCGAACTCATCCCCAAGCGCGTGTTCAACCTGACCGGGCTGACTGCCAGTCCGGCTCGCAACAAATGAAAGTGTTTGACGATGTCGATTACCGCCGAACGCAAAGCGGAAGTCATCAAGGCGAATGCCAACAAGGCCGGCGACACCGGCTCGCCCGAGGTGCAGGTTGCAATCCTGTCGGAACGCATCAACAACCTCACCGGGCACTTCAAGACCCATGTGAACGACAATCATTCCCGGCGCGGCTTGCTGAAGCTGGTGTCGACGCGCCGTTCTCTCCTCGATTACATCAAGAAGAAGAACGAGGCGCGTTACAAGGCGCTACTCGAAAAGCACAACATTCGTCGTTGATATCGGAAGAGTACGCGCGCGCCTGTTGCGCGCTTTCGCATGATTTTCCGACAACAGCACTTTCGAATTTTGAAAGACGATCATGCGCAAGATCGTCCAGCAGCAATCCGGCCGCTGGACGGGGCAAGATGCCCGTGACTGCTCGAAAGGATGGATGCCATCCGAAATATAAAGACCATGGCAGGATCGCCGGTTGCTGATCGCTCGTTGTGATCAGTGTCCCGCAATCTTGCGCATGGTCTTGGTGTTTCAGGCGCCGTTTCTTTCGTGAACCATGAAAGAAGATAGAAATGTTCAACAAGCATTCAGTCGAGATCGACTGGGGTGGCCGTTCCCTCAGGCTTGAAACCGGCAAGATAGCCCGTCAGGCCGACGGCGCCGTGCTGGCGAGCTATGGCGAGACCGTGGTGCTCGCCACCGTGGTTGCCGCGAAGGCGCCGCGCGAAGGCGTCGACTTCCTGCCGCTGACCGTCGACTACCAGGAGAAGGCTTACGCCGCGGGTCGCATTCCCGGCGGCTATTTCAAGCGCGAAGGCCGGCCGACCGAAAAGGAAACCCTGGTTTCCCGCCTGATCGACCGCCCGATCCGCCCGCTGTTCGTCGAGGGCTGGCGTAACGAAACCCAGGTCATCGTCACCGTGCTGTCGCATGACATGGAGAACGATCC
The DNA here is from genome assembly GCA_018971625.1 of Pseudomonadota bacterium. Classification (GTDB taxonomy): domain Bacteria; phylum Pseudomonadota; class Alphaproteobacteria; order Rhizobiales; family Xanthobacteraceae; genus Bradyrhizobium. The sequence continues at coordinate 55,606 of JAGXAJ010000021.1, read as the reverse complement.
CGATGTGCTGGCGATGGTCGCCGCCTCGGCCGCGCTGACGATTTCCGGCGCGCCCTTCAAGGGTCCGATCGGAGCCGCGCGGGTCGGCTTCGCCAACGACGAATACGTGCTCAACCCGACGCTCGACGAGATGACCGAAACCCAGCTCGACCTGGTCGTTGCCGGAACCGCCGAGGCCGTGCTGATGGTGGAATCGGAAGCCAAGGAGCTGAACGAAGACATCATGCTCGGCGCCGTGATGTTCGGCCATCGACACTTCCAACCGGTGATCAATGCGATCATCGAGCTGGCCGAAAAGGCTGCCAAGGAGCCGCGCGAGGTCAAGATCGTCGACGAAAGCGCGCTGGAAAAGGAAATGCTTGGGCTGATCGAGGCCGATCTGCGCGCCGCCTATGCCATTCCAGTCAAGCAGGACCGCTACAACGCGGTCGGCAAGGCCAAGGAAAAGGTCATGGCGCACTACTTCCCGGAAGGGCAGGAACCGAAATACGACAAGCTGCGCGTCGCCGGGGTGTTCAAGGAACTGGAAGCCAAGATTGTTCGCTGGAACGTCCTCGACACCGGCAAGCGTATCGACGGCCGTGACGTCAGGACGGTCCGCAATATCGTCGCCGAAGTCGGCGTGCTGCCGCGCGCTCACGGTTCGGCGCTGTTCACCCGCGGTGAAACCCAGGCGATGGTCGTGACCACGCTCGGCACCGGCGAGGACGAGCAGTACATCGACTCGTTGTCGGGAACCTACAAAGAGCAGTTCCTGCTGCACTATAACTTTCCGCCCTACTCGGTCGGTGAAACCGGACGGCTCGGCGGCACCAAGCGCCGGGAGATCGGCCATGGCAAGCTGGCCTGGCGCGCGATCCACCCGGTGCTGCCGCCACATCACGAATTCCCCTATACCGTGCGCGTGGTTTCAGAGATCACCGAGTCGAACGGATCATCCTCGATGGCGTCGGTCTGTGGCGCCTCGCTGGCGCTAATGGACGCGGGTGTTCCCTTGAAGCGGCCGACGGCGGGCATCGCCATGGGCCTGATCCTGGAAGGTTCCCGCTACGCCGTGCTGTCCGATATTCTTGGCGACGAGGACCATCTCGGAGACATGGACTTCAAGGTTGCCGGCACCGATCAGGGGATCACCTCGCTGCAGATGGACATCAAGATCGAGGGCATCACCGAGGAGATCATGAAGGTGGCGCTCGGCCAGGCCAAGGAAGGGCGGATGCACATCCTTGGCGAGATGTCGAAAGCCTTGACCGCCGCGCGCGCCGAGCTCGGCGAATACGCGCCGCGCATTGAGACCTTCAAGATCCCGACCGACAAGATCCGCGAAGTGATCGGCACCGGCGGCAAGGTGATCCGCGAGATCGTCGAGAAGACCGGCGCCAAGGTCAACATCGAGGACGACGGCACCGTGAAGGTGGCGTCCGCCGATGGCGAATCGATCAAGGCGGCCATCAAGTGGATCAAGTCGATCGCTTCCGATCCGGAGATCGGCCAGATCTATGACGGCACCGTCGTCAAGGTGATGGAGTTCGGCGCATTCGTGAATTTCTTCGGCGCCAAGGACGGGCTGGTCCATATCAGCCAGCTCGCAGCCAATCGCGTGCAAAAGACCTCCGACGTCGTCAAGGAAGGCGACAAGGTCAAGGTCAAGCTGCTCGGTTTCGACGACCGCGGCAAGACCCGGCTTTCGATGAGAGCGGTCGACCAGACCACCGGCGAGGATCTCGAGGCCAAGCAAAAGACCGAAGCCGCGCCGCGCGAAGCGGCCGGCGAGTAAACGGCGGTTAGAGCGTTTTCGAGCGAAGCATGCCCTCGGACGTGATCCGTGGGTGGATGCCGGTTCGCGTAAGGAAAACGCGTCAAAACGAGAATCCAGAGCCCCGTTCCGATTCCATCGGAACGGAAAAGGTTAGCTCAAGCAAACAAAGGGCGGCTTCAACCGCCCTTTCTGTTTTTGTTTGGGCGCGGCGATGAACGAACGTTTTCACCTGCGGCCGGCGCCGCTGCCGCGCCCGCGCTTTCCCTGACCACTTCGCCCAGCGCCGCAAAATCCGCCTTGCGCGGCGAGGTGCGGCGGAACGCCAGGCCGATGCTGCGGCCGGGCTCCGGCTGTTCCAGCCGCAGCAGTTTCACCCGGTCGTCGCGCCGTTCGACATCGGCGGCGATTTGCGGAATCAGCGTCACGCCGTAGCCGTTTGCGACCATCTGCATGACGGTGGTGAGGCTGGAGGCGGCGAACGCCGTGCCGCCTGCGCCGCCGACGCGATTGCGCGCCGTCGCGCAGAACGCCAGTGCCTGATCGCGCAGGCAATGGCCGTCTTCCAGCAGGATCAGCCGGCTCTGATCGATATCGTCGGCGGCAACTCGCGCGGTGTCCGCGCGCGGATCGGCCGCGGGCACCGCCAGCAGGAACAGGTCTTCGAACAGCGCCAGCGTTTCGATGTCGGGCTCGCCGACCGGAAGCGCGAGCATCGCGGCATCGAGCGCACCGCTTTTGATTTCATCGACCAGTTGCCGCGTTTGCGTCTCGCGCAATTCAAGCCGCAGGTCGGGGAATCTGTTCTGCAGCGGCGGCAGAATCCGTGGCAGCAGATAGGGCGCGAGCGACGGAATCACGCCGAGCGTCAACCGTCCCATCAAAAGCCCGCCGCGATGCCGCGCGAAATCGACCAGATCGCGCGAGGCCGCGAGCACGTTCTCGCCGCGGCGCGCGATCTCGCGGCCTACTTCGGTCAACATCGCCTCGCCCGGACGACGCTCGACCACGGCTACCCCAAGCGTGCGCTCGAGATCGCGAATCTGCATCGACAGCGCCGGCTGGGTGACAGCGCAGGCTTCCGCCGCGCGGCCGAAATGGCCATGTTTGGCCAGCGCCGAGAGATAACGAAGCTGTTTGAGCGTAATCATTCTACGATCAGATAAACTGATCGAGGGCCTAAGACAATTCGACTGGACCTGATCTCGGAAATCTTCCACTCTCGGGGAGGCGCAAATCCGGGACCTCGCAAGGCAGCTCCTGAATTTGTGCAAGCCATTGAAAATGCTTGGATGTTGGAAGCGCTTGGCCTTATCGCGAACCCGGGTCTCACCGGGGCGGCGGGAAGGAACGAACAGTCATGGCGGACCTCTTATCAACGGCCGGCCTCGGCAATCCGTATCCGTTGGCGACGATTTCCGCAAAGCAAGTTAGCTCGGCACCGAACAATCTGACGAAGACGACAGAGCAATCGGAGAAGACACATGGACAAAAAGACTGACGAAAGCGCGGGCAAGTGCCCGGTCATGCACTCAAGCAGGTCGAATCGCGATTGGTGGCCTGAAGCGCTGAGCATCGACATGCTCCACCGCAACTCCAACCTGTCCGATCCGATGGGCAAGGACTTCGACTACGCCAAGGAGTTCAAGTCTCTCGACCTCAACGCAGTGATCAAGGATCTCCAGGCCCTGATGACGGAATCGCAGCCGTGGTGGCCGGCCGACTTCGGTCACTATGGCGGCCTGATGGTTCGCATGGCATGGCATAGCGCGGGCACGTACCGCATTGCCGATGGCCGTGGGGGTGCGGGCGCCGGGCAGCAACGCTTCGCTCCGCTCAACTCCTGGCCGGATAACGCGAACCTCGACAAGGCGCGTCGCCTGCTGTGGCCGATCAAGCAGAAATACGGCCGCAAGATCTCCTGGGCTGACCTGTTGATCCTGGCCGGCAACGTCGCGCTTGAATCCATGGGATTCAAGACCTTCGGTTTCGCCGGCGGACGCGTCGACGTCTGGGAGCCGGAAGAGCTGTATTGGGGCCCTGAAGGCAGCTGGCTCGGCGACGAGCGCTACAGCGGCGAACGCCAGCTCGCCGAGCCGCTCGGCGCGGTTCAGATGGGCTTGATCTATGTCAACCCGGAAGGTCCGAACGGCAATCCGGACCCCGTCGCTGCGGCCAAGGATATTCGCGAGACGTTTTTCCGCATGGCGATGAACGACGAAGAGACCGTTGCGCTGATTGCGGGCGGCCACTCCTTCGGCAAGACCCATGGAGCCGGCGATCCGTCACTCGTCGGACCGGAACCGGAAGCGGGCGCGCTTGAAGATCAGGGTTTGGGCTGGAAGAGCACGCACGGCAGCGGCTTTGGCGCCGATGCGATCACCGGCGGCCCGGAAGTCATCTGGACGCAGACGCCAACCAAATGGAGCAACGCGTTCTTCAAGAACCTGTTCGAAAACGAATGGGAACTGACGCGAAGCCCGGCCGGTGCGAAACAGTGGAAGGCGAAGAACGCAAAAGCGGATGTCCCGGATGCGTTCGACAAGTCAAAGAAGCATCTGCCGACGATGCTGACGACCGATCTTTCGCTGCGGTTCGACCCGGCCTACGAGAAAATCTCGCGCAGGTTCTACGAGAATCCGGACCAATTCGCGGACGCTTTCGCACGTGCCTGGTTCAAGCTCACGCATCGTGACATGGGTCCCCGCGAACGCTACCTCGGTCCGCTCGTGCCGAAGGAAGTGCTGATCTGGCAGGATCCGGTCCCCGCAGCAGCCGCCGCGATCAGCGATGCCGACGCCACCGCACTGAAATCGAGGATTCTCGGCTCCGGCCTTTCGGTATCGCAGCTGGTTTCGACGGCTTGGGCATCGGCTTCGACCTTCCGCGGCACCGACAAGCGTGGCGGCGCCAATGGCGCCCGTATCCGCCTCGCGCCGCAAAAGGACTGGGAAGTCAACCAGCCTGCCCAGCTCAAGACGGTGCTTGCGAAGCTCGAGGAAATTCAGAAGGGCTTTGGCAAAAAAGTCTCGCTTGCCGATCTGATCGTGCTCGGCGGCGCCGTCGCGATTGAAAAGGCCGCAAAGGATGGCGGCGTCGACGTCAAGGTTCCCTTTGCCGGAGGCCGCGGCGATGCGTCACAAGACCAGACCGACGTCGAGTCGTTCGCGCCCCTCGAACCGCGCACCGATGGCTTCCGCAATTACATCGGCAAGAAGCCGCAGTTCATGCGGCCGGAGGAAGCCCTGGTGGATCGCGCGGCGTTGCTGCGGCTGACCGGACCGGAATTGACCGTTCTGGTCGGCGGCCTGCGCGTGCTCGGCGCCAATGTCGGCGGCTCCAAACACGGCGTCCTCACCAACCAGCCCGAGAAGCTGACCAACGATTTCTTCGTCAATCTGCTCGACATGGCCACGGAATGGCAGGCCCCGAATGCCGAGGGCGTGTATGAGGGACGCGACCGCAAGACCAAGGCGCCGAAATGGACAGCGACCCGCTTCGACCTGATCTTTGGCTCGCATTCGCAGCTTCGCGCTTTCGCGGAAGTCTATGCGGCCACGGATGCCAAGGAGAAATTCGTGAAGGATTTTGTCGCGGCCTGGACCAAGGTGATGAACGCGGATCGATTCGATCTCGCCTGATCTGCGGTGAATAACAATCAAGGGCGGCCCGCAAGGCCGCCCTTTTTTTGCTTTGGTCAAGCATGTTCGCGCGTTGCGCACACCGCCGGAATGACGAATAGTGGTCAACGGATTTTTTTGGAAGTTCGTGCATGCCACCGCCCCTGATCCGCCCCGCGCAGCGCGACGAATATGACGAAGTCGCGCGCGTCTGGATGGACAGCTGGGTTTCGACCGGTCTCGAACAGGCCAGCAACTTCCTGCTGGCGAAGTTGCGCGCGCGGGTCCCGATGGAAATCGAGAAGGGCTGGAGCCTTTTCGTTGCCGATGACGAGGGAAAACTCGCCGCGATGCTCGCACTGCATTTCGGCAAACGCTATCTCGACCAGTTGTTCGTGGTCCCCGACTACCAGGGCCGCAATCTCGGACGCCAACTGCTTGCCTTCACCCGGGCGCGGCTGCCGGACGAAATCTGGCTGCGCTGCGCGCGCGAAAATGAAAGGGCCTGGCGCTGGTACGAACGCGAGGGCTTTGTGTTCGAAAAAGAAGCGGTCGAACCGATGACCGGATTTGTCATGAAACATTACCGATGGAAAAGTAAAGCCGCGTGAAACCGCCGGCGGCGTCAGCTTGACCCAGCAAGACTACACGTTATAGTTTCAAATTATCGTATCACCCGCCCCAGCCTTTTCCCGAGTTTCCATGGTCCGTTTATCCATCGTCGCAATCGTCTTGTCGTGCCTGGCTGCACCGATCTGGGCTCAAAGCCCACCTGCTCAAGCACCGTCTCGCGCGGTCAAGCCAGCGGTCAAGAAACCCGCTTCACGGACAAAAGCGGCAATCGAACCGGTGGTGATCGATCATGGACCTTGCCGCCTCGGGGTTATTCCGGCGGTCGGCGACTCGTTCGTGGTCCAAAAAATTGGTCTCACGGTATTCGGAAACGAATACGCCGAGGTTGCCACCAATTGGGGACTCGACGACCTCATCTTCGCGCGGGTTCGCGCGGCGGCCGGTCAGGCCCTTCCCGTCCGCAGGATCGCTTACCCGCCCGGCGCCTTCGAACATTACTATCACCCTGCATCGCGACTGCTGCCCGATCCGCGCGAAGGCCTGCCCGCGATCGTTAGCGGCATTGCCGCCAACGCCGGCTGCGAACGGTACCTCGTCATTACCCGATTCTCCGGACAATTACCCGGCACCAATCAGAGGCTTGACGGCATCGGCGCCTTTAAGCAGGGCCTTGGCAGCATCCTCGGTCACAGCCATCTGTTCGCCAATATCGCGTTGACATCGCTCGATGGGCAGACTTTCGCCACGCAACCGCATAACGGCGCGGATATCGTTGCGCGATTCCAGGAGTCGCTTCGGTTGACCGAAGATCCAATGAAAATCCTTGATAACGAATATTTTCCTGAACCTCCGTCGATTGCTGCCGCCAGCGCGGTGCTCCGCGACCGGACGCGTGCCTTGGTTTCCGCAACGGTCGACCGGTTGCTGCCGCCCTATCTCAAGGCCGAATGAGAGCGCACCTCTCGCGGGCCCTCGTGCCACCGCAATTTCCGGTCTACAATTGAAACGTCGTGATCCAATCGCGTGAACAGAGAGAACGTCGCATGATGAAGCTCTATTGGTCGCCGCGCTCGCGTTCGTTCACCGCGCTCTGGCTGATGGAAGAAACCGGTCAGCCCTACGAGCGCGTGCTGACCGACATCACGGCCGGCGCGCAGAAGACGCGGGAATATCTCGCGATCAATCCGATGGCAAAGGTCCCGGCGCTGCAGGACGGCGAGGCGACGATGGCAGAGGCCGCAGCGATCTGCGCCTATGTCGCCGAGCGCTATCCCGAGGCGAAACTGGCGCCCGCCTTGGGCGATCCGTTGCGCGCGAAATATCTCTATTGGCTGTTCTTCGCGCCTGGCTGTATCGAGCCCGCGATGGTGCAGATCGCGACCAAGATCGAGATGAATTCGGTGGCTGCGGGCTGGGGCGACGCGCAGCGCGTCTACGACGTGCTCGACAAGGCCTTGGAAAAAGGCCCCTGGATTCTCGGCGAAAACTTTTCCACCGCCGACATCGCGATCGGTTCGGCGCTGAACTTCTCGGTGCGGCTATTCAAGATGGTGCCGTCGCGTCCCTCATTCGACGGCTATATCGCCCGCTGCGTGGCTCGACCCGCGTTCCAGCGGGCCGTGCAGATCGCGGCGGGATAGGCAGCCTACTCCGCCGTCAGATCCTCCGGCCGCGGCATCGAGATGATGTTGTAGCCGGAATCCACGTAGTGGATTTCGCCGGTGACAGCGCTCGACAGGTCCGACAGCAGGTACAACGCCGCGCAGCCGAGTTCGTCGAGCGAGACGCCGCGACCGAGTGGCGAATGCTTTTGCTGGAATGCGAACATCGTGCGGGCATCGCCGATTACGGCTCCCGCGAGCGTGCGGACCGGCCCCGCCGAAATCGCATTGACCCGGATCTTCCGACGGCCGAAATCGAACGCAAGATAGCGCACGGACGCCTCCAGCGCCGCCTTCACCACGCCCATGACGTTATAATTCGGCATCACGCGGGCCGATCCGCCGAAGGTCAGCGTGATGATGGAGCCGCCGCTCTCGGGCATCAATTCGGCAGCGCGCTTGGCGGTCTCGGTGAAGGAAAAGCACGAGATCACCATCGAGCGCGAGAAATTATCGCGGCTGGTGTCGGCATATCGGCCGCGCAATTCATTCTTGTCGGTGAAGCCAATGGCATGAACGAGAAAATCCAGACGGCCCCAGCTAGCCCTCAGCGTTTCGAACACGGCATCGACGCTTTCGATATCCTCGACGTCACAGGGCAACACAAGGGAAGCGCCCACCTGCTCGGCCAGCGGCTTGACGCGCTTGCCCAGCGCCTCGCCCTGATAGGTGAACGCAAGTTCCGCACCTTGCGCCGCCAGCGTTCTGGCGATGCCCCAGGCGATCGAATGATCATTGGCCACGCCCATGATCAGCCCGCGTTTGCCCTTCATCAGGTCTTGCATACAGATACGCTCCGCTCATGTTCCCGATGTCATCATCCGCAAAAGCGGGTGATCCAGCAATACGAAGCGTCGAGGTTATCCCGGAAGTCTGCAGCGTGCTGGATGCCCCCGGCTGCGCGGGGCTTGATGACCTGACCTCACGCATCCAGGCGCCGGAACACCAGCGTGGCGTTGGTGCCGCCGAAACCGAATGAATTCGAAAGCACGGTATTCAGCCTGGCGTTGTCGATTCGCTTGCGCACGATCGGCATGTCAGCGAAGACAGGGTCGAGCTCGGTGATATTGGCGCTTTCACAGATGAATCCGTTGTTCATCATCAGCAGCGAATAGATCGCCTCCTGCACGCCGGTGGCGCCGAGCGAATGTCCGGTCAGCGCCTTGGTCGCAGCGATCGGGGGACACTTGTCGCCGGTTCCGAACACTTTTCGGATCGCCTCGATTTCCGGCGGATCACCTGCCGGAGTCGAGGTCGCGTGCGGGTTGATGTAATCGATCTTGCTGTTGACGGTGGCCATCGCCATGCGCATGCAGCGTTCGGCGCCCTCACCGGAGGGCGCGACCATGTCGTAGCCGTCGGAAGTCGCGCCATAGCCGATGATTTCACCGTAGATGCGCGCGCCCCGCGCCTTGGCGTGTTCGAGTTCCTCGAGCACCACCACACCGGCGCCGCCAGCGATCACGAAGCCATCGCGGGTAATGTCATAAGGCCGCGACGCTGTCGCAGGCGTGTCGTTGTATTTCGACGACATCGCGCCCATCGCGTCGAACAACACCGACAGCGACCAGTCGAGTTCTTCGCAACCGCCGGCAAAGATGATGTCCTGCTTGCCGATCTGGATCGTCTCATAGGCATTGCCGATGCAATGGTTCGAGGTCGCACAGGCCGACGAGATCGAATAATTGACGCCCTTGATCTTGAACCAGGTCGCCAGCGTCGCCGACGCGGTCGACGACATTGCCTTCGGCACGGCGAACGGTCCGACCCGCTTCGGGCCCTTGCTCCGCGTGGTGTCGGCGGCCTCAACGATGGTCCGTGCCGAAGGGCCGCCCGAACCCATGATGATGCCGGTCCGAGCGTTGGAAACGTCGGCAGGATCAAGACCGGAATCCTGGATCGCCTGCTCCATCGCGATGTGATTCCATGCCGCGCCCTCGCCGAGGAAGCGCATCGCGCGGCGGTCGATGACGTCAGCCGGATTGATGGTCGGCGCACCCTGCACTTGCGAACGGAAGCCGAGCTCGGCGTACTTATCCGCCCGCGTAATCCCGGATTTCGCCTCATGCAGGCTCGCCAGAACTTCCTGGCTGTTGTTTCCGATCGAGGAGACGATGCCCATCCCCGTGATGACAACCCGCCTCATGATCGCCTCGTCCTCTCGTTACGCTCTTGTACATTTATCCTGGTCATCGCGAAAACCGTTCTGTCGACCGGAACAACGGTCTTACGCTCCGGCGTGCGGTTCAGCACCTTGCTTGAACAGCCCAACCTTCAAATCCTTTGCGCGATAGATAATCTCGCCGTCCATGGAAAGCCATCCGTCGGCCACGCCCAGCACAAGCTTTGAGCGCATCACCCGCTTGATATCGATGTTGTACATAACCTTGCGGACGTTCGGCAGCACCTGGCCTGAGAACTTCAATTCGCCGAGCCCAAGTGCCCGGCCGCGTCCTTCGCCGCCGATCCAGCCCAGATAGAATCCGACCATCTGCCAGAGCGCATCGAGGCCCAGACAACCCGGCATGACTGGATCATTCTTGAAATGGCAGGCGAAAAACCACAGGTCCGGCTTCACATCGAGTTCGGCGCGGACCAAGCCCTTGCCGTATTCGCCGGCGGTCTCGGAAATTTCGCTGATTCGATCGAACATCAGCATTGGAGGTAGCGGCAACTGGGCATTGCCAGGGCCGAACAACTCTCCCCGGGCACATGCCAGCAAATCCTCGTATTCATAACCGCCGCGCCGATCCAGCATGCTGCCTAGCCTCTCTCAAATTCCCGATGGGGCACTTTTTGGACCCTTTTCGCGGGGAAGCGCGCCAATTCTTGCCGCTCGGCCAGAATACAGGTCAGGACCTTGGCCGGCGCTCGCCTATGCAGAAATCGCATGGGCGGGTCCGCGCGCTCTCTATCATAAGCCTTGCAGGCGGCAAAGCGTGACTACCAAGGGTAAATCGCCACATGTAGCCACTGGTTCCTGCCCTGGTTCTAGTTGCGAAAAACTTGCATCTGACGAATTTGACCCGTATATTGCGGTGAAATAGTGCTTGGATCGTGAATGTGGTGCCCACCGTGGATGTGAATGACGACGACTCGACGCTGAATGATGATGCTGTCATAGGCCGGGGTGCGATGCGCCAACCGGCGCTGACCGGTTGCCCGTGGCACGACGTCAACGAAATGCTGCAGGCCGCGGGCCTGCGTCCTACCCGTCAGCGCATGGCGTTGGGCTGGCTGTTGTTCGGCAAGGGCGCGCGCCATCTGACCGCGGAAATGCTGTACGAGGAGGCCACCCTCGCCAAGGTTCCGGTGTCGCTGGCAACGGTCTACAACACCCTCAATCAGCTCACCGATGCCGGCCTGCTGCGCCAGGTCAGCGTCGATGGGACCAAGACCTATTTCGACACTAACGTCTCGGCACATCATCATTTCTATCTCGAGAACAACCACGAGCTCGTCGATATTCCCGACCCGCACCTGATCTTGCAGAAGATGCCCGAGATTCCCGAAGGCTACGAGATTTCCCGGGTCGATATGGTCGTCCGGCTGCGCAAGAAGCGCTGAGCGTCTATCCGATCATCGTGTCGCGCGCCGGGCCTGTCCCGGCATCGCCTTTTCAAAGTACCTGAAAACGTAGGACGGCGATGCGCCGAACGCGGATGGTGGTTTTTTCCCGCCAACTTGCGGGCTAATCCACCTTCTCGTCGGCATAGACGCCCCACAGCCGCTGCTGTTCGATCCAGCCGTCGTAACCGTTGCCGCTGACGTGGCACCAGTCTGCGGCGCAGTGCTTGACCTGGGCGATGACGCCGGCCTGCAGCCGTGCGGTGACCGCGCTGGTCTGGTCGGCGCGATCGTAGATCGGCGCCAGTTCGTCCTTGCTCTTCATGGTAACAACCGCGGTGCGGCGGCCCGATAGCAGCGAATGATAGACCCAGCCTTCGGCACCCTCGGAATCCCGCACCCGGCGCCAATTCTCGAACTCGGCCGTGATTTCAACCGGCAGGCCGGCACGGGTGTAGACCCAGGCCACGTCGTTGTCCTTGGTCGGACCAGCCCGCACGTTCACACGATCGGATTTGAGGCTGACATAGCGCGGAATCGGCAACCCGCTGGTGGTGACGGCGGTGTCTTTTGCTGAAAATCCCGAGCTGACCGAAGCACCCAGCCAACCACCGGCAAGCACGACCACCAAACAAAACCGTCCCAGCGCCATCAACTCGTCTCCTGCCGAGATCTCAACCCAAAAACCACGAGTTGAGCCACCGGCCCCAAACAACCGGGCGAGTACTCGGAAATGCCTTCCTTCAACGCCCTGTGCCCGCAGGCCCCTTGGCGCGTCATTTCGGGGTTGTTGTTCTTGTCTTGGCCCGGCCTTCTGCTAGAGAGGACGAAACGGCAAGAAAACGACACAAGCCCGAAACTTTCCTTTGGAATCCAAGGGAAATCTCGAGGAAACCCCACGGAAACGCCAGGACCGCGCTGCAACGGCAGTGTCGAACAACCGGGTTAATGAGGTCTGAACGAAACCCCACGAGAGCAGGACATGTCGATCAAGAAAAAGCCCCTCGTTGTCGTCACTCGCAAGCTGCCGGACTCGATCGAGACCCGCATGCGCGAGTTGTTCGACGCCCGGCTTAATCTCGACGATACGCCGTTGACGCCAGAGCAGATTGCCGAGGCAGTGCGCGAGGCCGACGTGCTGGTGCCTACCGTCACCGACGAGATCACCGAGGAACTGCTCAAGCAGCCCGACTGCAAGCTGAGGCTGATCGCCAATTTCGGCAACGGCGTCGACAATATCGACGTCATCGCGGCGCATGCGCGCGGCATCGCCGTAACCAACACGCCGAAAGTGCTGACCGAGGACACCGCCGACATGACGATGGCGCTGATTCTCGCGGTGCCACGCCGGCTGATCGAGGGCGCTTTGATCCTGACCGAGGGCAAGAACTGGCCCGGCTGGTCGCCGACATGGATGCTCGGCCATCGCATCGGCGGAAAACGGCTCGGCATTGTCGGCATGGGCCGCATCGGTCAGGCCGTGGCACGCCGGGCCCGCGCTTTCGGTCTGCAGATCCACTACCACAACCGCCGCCCGGTGGCGCCACGCATCGCTGACGAACTCGGCGCGACCTATTGGGAAAGCCTTGACCAGATGCTGGCGCGGATGGACATCATCTCGGTGAATTGTCCGCACACGCCGGCGACCTTCCATCTGCTGTCGGCGCGGCGGCTAAAGCTGATCCGCAAGGATACCTATATCGTCAACACCGCGCGCGGCGAGGTGATCGACGAGGAGACGCTGATCAAGCTGATCGAAACCGGCGAGATCGCCGGCGCCGGCCTCGACGTCTACGAGCACGAGCCCGCGGTAAATCCCAAGCTGGTCCGATTGGCGCGCGCCGGCAAGGTCACGCTGCTGCCGCATATGGGCTCGGCCACCATCGAAGGCCGCGTCGAAATGGGCGAGAAGGTGATCATCAACATCCGTACCTTCCTCGACAACCACAAGCCGCCGGACCGCGTTCTGCCCAGCATGCTGTGACGTCGACGCAAGGCGCACCGGCTTGCGCCTGCGTCGTTTTCCTTTGCGCCATTTGCCGACAAACACGAGAAAAGCGCCGGACACCGGCGGCGGGGCTGGCGCCGCCTTCGTGATCCTCAGCGGTGCCCGCTCAAATCGGTGATTACGAGCGTATCGCCGTTGAGCGGATTCGCCGGATCGCGCCGGTAGCGCAAGGTTTCGAACCGCATCGTGCGCGCGTCCAGCATCAACAGCCGCCCCACCAGGCCCTCGCCGAAGCCGACGATTTCGCGGATGGCCTCCAGCGCCATCATCGATCCCAGCACGCCGGCCAGCGCGCCCATCACGCCCGCTTCGGCGCAGGCCGGCACCGTACCCGCCGGCGGCGGTTCGGGAAACAGGCAGCGATAGGTCGGATTGAACTGGCCGTCGGCGTTCTTTTCATGCGCGCGGATGGTGGTCAGCGATCCATCGAACATGCCAAGCGCGGCTGTGATCAGCGGCAGGCCGGCGAGAAAACACGCATCCGAAACCAGATAGCGCGTTTCGAAATTGTCGGAACCGTCGAGCACCAGATCGTATCCGCCGATCAGCGACAGCGCATTGCCGGCGGTGAGCCGCGTGGCGTGCGCAGCGAACCGGACATGGGGATTGAGCGCGTGAATCTGCTCTGCCGCGCTGTCGACCTTGCGCCGGCCGATATCGGGCGTGGTATGAATGATCTGGCGTTGCAGATTGGACAGCGACACAACGTCGTCATCGACCACGCCGAGCGTGCCGACGCCGGCGGCGGCGAGATACATCAGCGCCGGTGCGCCGAGGCCGCCCGCGCCGATGACCAGAATCGAGGCTTCCTGCAGCGCGAGCTGGCCCGGACCGCCGACTTCGCGCAGCACGATATGGCGAGCGTAGCGTTCAAGCTCGTCGGCACTCAGCATCGTCGATCCATTTCCTTCTGCTTCATCATAATTGTCCCGTGCTCACGGTCAGGAGTGCATCCTTACGGGTCCCGGTTCATGTGCCGCATCCCCGCCCTTAACATGACCTGCTATTGCCGACCAATCAGATGTGCTTAATTGCCCACGCGTCAATGGAGCTGGATTTGTCATGAGATCGATGCTGACGGCAACATTGATATCGGTGGCCTTGGGGGTTTCCGCCCCACAATCCGCCGCTGCCCAGATGACCGCGCGCGGCGCCAAACCCAAGACGGTCGCTACCACGCCAACTCGCCCCTCGGTGCAGGCCCCCGCGGATACCGCCAATACAATGGCGCAGACCGAACGGCTGGCATTGCAGTCGGATCTGGCCTGGGTTGGCCAGTATAACGGCGCGATCACGGGCGAGGTCAGCGACCGCATGGTGGTCGCGATCAAGGAATTCCAGAAGCAGCGCGGCGGCAAGCAGACCGGCGTGCTTAATCCGCAGGAGCGTGGCGCGCTCGCCGATACCGCGAAGCGACGCCGGGAGAATGTCGGCTGGAAGATCGTTACCGATAGCGTGACCGGCGTCCGACTCGGCATCCCGGGCAAGCTGGTGCCACAGCAATCGAGCGACGCCAATGGCACCAAATGGAGTTCACCGACCGGGACCATCCAGGTGGTCCTGGCCCGGCGCAAGGAAGCGAGCCCCAACATGGCCAAACTTGCCGAGCGGGAGAAGAAAGAACCGGCAGGCCGCACGATCGACTATACCGTGGTCAAGCCGGACTTCTTCGTGCTGTCGGGTCTGCAGGGCCTGAAGAAGTTCTACGTGCGCGGCACGTTCAAGGGCGACGAGGTTCGCATCCTCACCATCCTGTACGATCAGGCCACCGAGAACACGGTCGAGCCGGTGGTGATCGCCATGTCGAGTGCGTTCAATCCGTTTCCATCCGGCGTCCAGCTCGCGGGTCCGGCGCCGCGCAAGACCGTCGAATACGGCACCGGGATCGTCGTCAGCGAAGACGGCGCCATTGTCGCCGATCGTCAGGTCACCGATGGCTGCCTTGCGATCGTAATCGCGGGCTTCGGCAATGCCGATCGCGTCGCCGAGGACAAGGACCATGATCTGGCGCTGTTGCGCATCTACGGCGCACGCGGCCTGAAACCGCTCGACATCGCGGGCAGCACAGCAAAATCGAGCGTCGAGCTGACCGGCATCGCCGATCCGCAGAACCAGGCCGGCAGCACGGCTATCAGCAGCGTCAAGGCGTCGGTAAGCCCGGTCGGAACCGCTAGCGATCTTGCATTGTCACCGGCCCCGGGGCTCGGCTTTTCCGGCGCAGCCGCGCGCAACAATGACGGCACATTCGCCGGCATCGCGCTGTTGAAGCCGCTGCTGGTGGCAGGACCTGCGAATGCCGCGCCAGCCGTACAGGCCGTGCTGGTGTCTGCCGATACCTTGCGCGATTTTCTCAAGACCAATGGCGTTATCGCAACAGGCGCAGCGACGGATGCAAGGTCAGCTATCGTGCGGGTGATTTGCGTGCGAAAGTAAAGGCGAACCGCTTCTACCAGCGCCGTCCCCAACCCCAGCCCCAACCTCTGTAACCCCAGCCGTAACCGTAGTACGGACCATAACCGTAGCCGTAATAGACCGGCGGCGGCACGATATAGGCGCGCGGTGGGCCATAGACGACGGGGGGCTCGTCAACGATTTCCCCTTCGACGACGGCCGGTCTGCGGCGCGGCGGTGGCCTGCGCGCAGGAGCCATGCCGACGTTCCGGGCGATCACAAAGCCGTCCTTTCCATTCAGGGAGGCTTCGCACCAGCCATTGTTGCACTTGCCGATCTCGACCGTAGTACCCTTGGGAATCAGCGTCAGAACATCGCTGTCGGTACCGGCCGACTTCCGCAAATTGGTATCGGTGCTGACGGCGATCGGCTTGGCCGTCGCGCCGGTTGCCGACAGTAGCGTGAAGATAGCGACCGACGTCGCGATCCGTGCAAAGCTCATGGCTCTCCTCGTCTTTCCTTTCAGCCGCCCGCAGGATTTAACTTCAGGAGCGACCCGGCATTCAAGACCTCGTCTGTTCTAAAAAACTTCGCAGATCGTATTTTTTGTTTCGGTTGATGGCTATTTCCGCGTATCGCGCCAGCCCAAACCGCTCGCTCGAGCGAGCTAATGGCCTCTGCTCCTGTTGTCCTATTTCTGGCAGTGCGGGCACCAGAAGGTCGAGCGCCCGTTCTGGGTAAAGCGTTTGACGATCCCGCTGCAGCCACCGCTCTGGCATTGCTCGCCTTCACGGTCATAGACCTGGAACGAATGCTGGAAATAACCGAGTTCGCCTGTGGTCTGGCGATGGTCCCGCAGCGACGAGCCGCCCGCCTTGATGGCCTGGTTGAGCACCGCATGGATCGATGTAACAAGGCGCCTGGCGTGATCGGTCGGCTCCTTCTTTTTGTCGGCCATTGTCGACGCCAACCGCTTCGGCGACAGATGCGAGCGAAACAACGCCTCGCAGACATAGATGTTGCCGAGGCCCGCGACCACACGCTGATCGAGCAACGCCGCCTTCAGGCTGGTCTTCCTGCCGGCACAGGAGCGCGCCAGCATCGCGGCGTCGAATTCATTGCCGAGCGGTTCCGGACCGAGCCCCTTCAACAGCGGTTCGTCTTCCAGCGCCGTGCGGGCGATGATTTTCATGTAGCCGAAACGGCGCGGGTCATTGAAAATCACCGTGCTGCCCGACGACATGTGGAAGACCACGTGGTCGTGGGCGCGGTTCTCGCTGCGCGGGTAGTGGAATTGGCCGGGCGCTTTGGTCTCCTCGTCCTGCACGACGCGGAACGAGCCGGACATACCCAGATGCATCAGCAGCACGTCGCCTGACCCCAGATCGGCCAACAGGTATTTGGCACGACGGCCGAGGCCGGTGACGGTCTGTCCCTGTAGCCGCGGGATAAAATCCTTTTGAAAGGGAAATCGCAGGTCTTTGCGCCGGGCCTCGGCCCTGACGATCTTCGACCCCTCCATGGCCGGCTGCAGGCCGCGGCGGACGGTCTCGACTTCGGGCAATTCAGGCATGGGGAGCGTTCACCTTGTGGACCTGACGTGATAGCGCCATTGCGGCGGGCGCGCTATGGTCCGGGAATGGAGATGAGTTGATGGATCGGCCCGACCAAACCACGCATTTCGGCTTCAGGGACGTCCCCTTGGGCGACAAGCAGACGCTGGTGAACGACGTGTTTCACAGCGTGGCGCAGCGCTATGACCTGATGAACGATCTGATGTCCGCGGGCCTGCATCGCGTCTGGAAAGACGTGATGATCAACGCACTCAATCCACCTCGTGGCGAGGCGCCCTTCTCGCTGCTCGATGTCGCCGGCGGGACCGGCGATATCGCTTTTCGCGCCGCCAGGGCTGCGGGCACGGGCTTTCGGGCAACCGTTTGCGACATCAATTCGGACATGCTCGCCGTCGGCCGCGAGCGTGCTGCCGCGCGTCACCTCGAGCATCAGGTGTCGTTCGTTGAGGGCAATGCCGAGGCGCTGGCGTTTCCGAACAATGCGTTCGACGCCTACACCATCGCATTTGGGATTCGCAACGTGCCGCGAATCGACCTCGCGCTGACGGAAGCCTACCGCGTACTGAAGCCCGGCAGCCGCTTCCTGTGCCTGGAATTTTCGACCGTCGACGTTCCGGGTCTCGACCGCCTCTATGATCTGTTTTCGTTCAAGGTGATTCCGCCGCTCGGCCGCGCCGTGACCGGTGATGCCGAATCCTACCAGTACCTCGTCGAATCCATCCGTAAATTTCCCAAACCGGCAGCTTTCGCCGAGATGATCCGCGCCGCCGGCTTTGCGCGCGTGAACTGGCAAAGCCTGTCCGGCGGCATTGTGGCGCTGCATTCGGGCTGGCGTCTGTGATTTCAGCGATCACGCATATCGCGCGGCTCGCCCGCGCCACCTTCGTGTTCGCGCGCGAAGGCGTGTTCGGCGTGGTCGATCCGAGCCTGGTGCCGCCACCCGGACAACTCGCTCTGCGTATCGCCCGGCTGATCGAACGGCCGGGCGCCAAGGCCGGCCCGCGGCTATCGCGCGCGCTGACGCGGCTGGGGCCGGCCTATCTCAAGCTCGGACAATTCCTTGCCACCCGGCCCGACGTGGTCGGTGTCATCATGGCGCGAGACCTCGAAAGCCTGCAGGATCGGCTGCCGCCGTTCTCGCAAGCCGAGGCCGAGGCCGTGATCGCGACCTCGCTGGAACGTCCTGTTTCACAGGCATTTGCAAGCTTTGGTCCCCCGGTTGCGGCAGCCTCGATCGCACAGGTGCATCGCGGCGAGACCGAACGCGACGGCGTCCGCAAGGCGGTCGCGGTCAAGGTGCTCAGGCCCCATGTCGCCGCGCGTTTCCGCCGCGACCTCGGCGATTTCTTCTTTGTCGCCCACAAGGCGGAGGCGCATTCGGCCGAGGCGCGCCGGCTGCGGCTGGTCGAAGTCATCAACACCATGTCGCGCTCGGTGGCGATGGAAATGGATTTGCGGCTGGAAGCCGCGGCCCTTTCCGAGATGGCGGAAAATACCCGCGACGATCCGGATTTTCGCGTGCCCCAGGTCGATTGGGACCGGACCACGCATAATGTTCTGACGATGGAGTGGGTTGACGGCATCGCGCTCAGCGATCATGCGCGACTTGAGCAGGCGCGGATCGATTTACGCGACCTCGGACGCAAGGTGATCCAGAGCTTCCTGCGCCATGCGCTGCGCGACGGTTTCTTTCATGCTGACATGCATCCGGGCAATTTGTTCCTCGACGATGCGGGCCGCCTGGTCGCGGTCGATTTCGGCATCATGGGTCGGCTCGGGTTGAGGGAGCGGCGCTTCCTCGCCGAAATTCTGCTGGGCTTTATTACGCGCGACTATCGCCGCGTAGCGGAAGTGCATTTCGAGGCTGGCTATGTGCCCAGCCACCACTCGGTTGAGAATTTCGCGCAAGCGATCCGCGCCATCGGCGAGCCGATCCACAACCGAACCGCCGAAGAAATCTCGATGGCGAAGCTGCTGACGCTGCTGCTCGAGGTCACCGGCCTGTTCGACATGCAGACCCGGCCCGAGTTGATCCTGCTGCAAAAGACCATGGTGGTGGTCGAGGGCGTCGCGCGAGGCTTCGATCCCAAGCTCGACATGTGGAAAACCGCCGATCCCGTGGTGCGCGAATGGATCGAACGCAATCTCGGTCCGATCGGCCGCGTCCAGAGTGCGGTATTAGGCGCGGGCGAAATCGGTCGGGTGCTGACCGGACTGCCGACAATCATGTCCCGCTCGGTGGCCGTGCTGGAGCAGCTCGAAAGCATGACCCGGGAAGGCCTGACGTTGGCGCCCGAAACGATCGCCGCGATGAGCCGGGCCGAGGGCCGCAAGAGCCGCTGGCGCACCGTGGCGCTCTGGATTATCGCCGCAACCTTCATCGGGATCCTGGTTGCCGTTCGGCGGGTGGGATTGCAATGATATCCTTGTGTGATAGCATTGCTATCACATTCTGAGGATGTCCATGGCCAGTCTAACCGTCCGGAGGCTCGACGACGCCATTCGCGACGAGCTGCGGCTCCGCGCCGCGCGCAACGGCCGCTCGGTCGAGGACGAGGTGCGGGTAATCCTGCGCGAGGCGTCATTGGGCCGCAGCCTTTCTGCTGCTGCTCCCGCAGCCGCGCCCTCGTCCGTCCGTACTCCTGCCTCGACGCGGTCGCACGTCACCCTGATCATTGGCGGCGGCATCGCAGCCTACAAGGCACTCGACCTGATCCGACGCCTCAAGGAGCGGTACATCCATGTCCGCTGCGTGCTGACCAAAGCCGCCCAACAATTCGTCACGCAACTTGCCGTCAGTGCCCTGTCGCACGAGCGCGTCTATACCGATTTGTTCGATCCCGAGAGCGAATTCGATGCGGGCCATATTCGTCTGGCGCGCGAGGCCGATCTGATCGTGGTGGCACCCGCAACCGCCGACCTGATGGCTAAAATGGCGCAAGGACATGCCGACGATCTTGCCAGCGCCGTTCTGCTCGCATCCGACCGGCCGATCCTGCTGGCGCCGGCGATGAACCCGCTGATGTGGGACAACGCCGCGACCCGCCGCAACGTCGCGCAGCTTGCCCGTGACGGCATCGTCATGATCGGCCCCAACGCCGGTGAGATGGCCGAGGTCAATGAAGCCGGTGTCGGCCGGATGGCGGAGCCCATGGAAATCGCCGAGGCAGCTGAACGCCTGCTGCGTCCGCCGCAGCCGCACCCGCTGGCGGGCAAGCGCGTGTTGATTACCGCCGGTCCCACCCATGAGCCGATCGATCCGGTGCGCTACATCGCCAATCGCTCATCCGGCAAGCAGGGCTTTGCCATCGCCGTGGCGGCACAGGCCGCCGGCGCCGACGTCACCTTGATCTCCGGTCCGGTCGATCTCGGCGACCCGCCGGGCGTCACCGTGAAGCGCGTCGAGTCCGCCCGTGACATGCTGCGGCAGGTCGAAGCCACGCTGCCAGTCGACATCGCGATCTTCGCGGCAGCGGTGGCGGACTGGCGGGTTGGCAATGAAGGCGAACAGAAATTGAAAAAGACGGTTCAGGGCATGCCGCCGCTGCAGCTGGTCGAAAACCCCGACCTCCTCGCAACGATCTCGAAGCTGGATACCGCAAAGCGCCCCAAGCTCGTGATCGGCTTTGCCGCCGAGACCGAGCATCTGATCGAGAACGCAAAGGCCAAATTTGCGCGCAAGGGCTGCGACTGGATCGTCGCCAATGACGTCTCACCGACCGGCGGCGTGATGGGTGGCGATCGCAACACCGTGCACCTGCTCGCCCGGCAAGATGGCGAAATCACCGTGGATTCCTGGCCGGTCATGACCAAGGAACAGGTCGCGGTCGAACTGGTAACGCGGATCGGTAGGGCCGTGGAGAGAGCGCCATGAGCCCCGTCGTCAAGGTCGACGTCCAGCAGCTCCCGCACGGCAAGGGGCTTGCTCTGCCGGCCTATCAAACCGCTCATGCCGCGGGCCTTGATCTGCTCGCCGCGGTACCGGAAGACGCGCCGATGGTGCTTGCGCCCGGAAAGTACGCAATGATCCCGACAGGCCTGACGATCGCGCTGCCACAGGGCTATGAGGCGCAAGTTCGCCCACGCTCGGGCCTTGCGGCCAGGCACGGCGTCACCATACTGAATTCGCCGGGTACGGTGGATGCGGATTATCGCGGCGAGGTTTGCGTGCTCTTGATCAACCAAGGCGACCAGCCGTTCCGGATTCGACGGGGCGAGCGCATTGCCCAGATGGTGATCGCGCCAGTAACGCAGGTGGAACTGGTTCCCGCCGCGTCGCTCTCCACGACCGATCGCGGCGGCGGTGGCTTCGGTTCGACCGGGCGCTAAGTGCTGGTAAAATCACGAATTCATTTTCATAAAATCGCACAGTCACGGCATTTTTTTGCGACGCGTTTTGCGTTCACGGTCTGGACTCTTACCGGCTGACTCGCGATAGGGATATTGTCATTCGATTCGCGAACGGCGGGTACGCGCCGGGCGTATTGTCGTGCGGTTTGGGGCAATCAATGTCGGACGTGATCGGGTCGATGCGTCGGACGCTGCTGTCGTGCATATCACTGGCGCGCAACGGCCTGATCCTGCTTGGCGCCACAGGTCTTGGTATCGCCATCGCGACCTCGTCGGCATATGCCGACGAAATAACCGTGCTGAACCAGATTTCGAGCCTGTCCGAGCTGAACCACCAAGAATTCGCTGTCTTGACCACAGCGCTGGCGCTGCTCGGCTTTTCGGTGGTGGCGGCGATCCTCTTGATGCGCACGCGCGTGCGGGCCACCAAAAAAGAGGCTCAGCTACGTTCCGACATCCGCCGCCTGCAGGC
This sequence comes from Pseudomonadota bacterium, assembly GCA_018971625.1. Taxonomy (GTDB): domain Bacteria; phylum Pseudomonadota; class Alphaproteobacteria; order Rhizobiales; family Xanthobacteraceae; genus Bradyrhizobium. The sequence continues at coordinate 33,634 of JAGXAJ010000021.1, read as the reverse complement.
CGAGGCCGACCGGTTCCGGGCGCTGCTGTTTGCCGAACCGCAAATCCTTATTTCGTGGGCGGCAGGCGACAACCGGCCTGAGATCAGCGGCGATCTTTCGCTGGTGCTGCTGCTGCCGGAGTCACAAGCCTCCCGGCCACAGCGGATATTGGCCTTCGGCGCCTGGCTGCCGCCCGAGGCGGCGCTACAAATGGATCGTGTGGTCGCTGCGCTGCGCGAGACCGGCGAGGGTTTCCTGCTGAACCTCACAACAGCGAACGGTCACGCCTTCGAAGCCATAGGCCGCGCCATTGGCGGCCAGGCCATTGTCCGAATTCGCGAACTCAGCAGCGTGCGTCGGGAACTCGCCGAAACCAACTCGCGTCACAAGGCGCTGCTGGAAGAAACCGAAATGCTGCGCGGTTTTGCCGCCGCCGCGCCCTGGCCGATCTGGGCCAAACGCACCTCCGGCGGCCTTGCCTACGCCAACGCCGCTTATGCCCGCGCGACGGACGCGGCCAGCGTCGCGGATGCGATTAGCCGCGACCTCCAACTGCTCGATAGCGCCGACCGTGGCGAGATGGAGCGCGCGCTGAACGACAAGGCAGCGTTCACGGCACGGCTGCCGATCGTGATCGGCGGCGAGCGGCGGCTCTACGACGTCCATGCACTCAATGTCGACAATGGCCGTGCCGGCATCGCGATCGACGCCAGCGAGGCCACCGCGTTGCGCGATACCTTGGAGCGGATGGCCGACGCCCATCGCCGCACCCTCGATCAATTGTCGTCGGGTGTCGCGGTATTCGACGGCCATCGGCGGCTGGCGTTCTACAACGACTCCTATCGCCGCCTGTGGGACCTCGACCGCATTTTCCTCGACAGCCATCCCGACGATTCCAGCGTGCTCGACCGGCTGCGCGCCGCGCGCAAGCTGCCGGAGCAACCGGACTTCCGCGCCTGGAAGGCCAAGCTGCATGAGGCCTATCGCGCGATCGAGACCAAAAAGGACATCTGGTACCTGCCCGACGGCCGCACCGTCAGCGTCGTCACCACGCCGAACCCGGAAGGCGGCGTCACCTATCTGTTCGACGACGTCACCGAGAGCTTCGACCTGGCGCGGCGATTTGACGGCCTTATCCGCGTGCAGCGTGAAACCCTCGACAACCTCGCCGAGGCGGTCGCGGTGTTTGGCAGCAATGGCCGCGCCCAATTGTTCAATCCGGCCTTTGCCAAGATGTGGCGGCTGTCGCCGGAGGCGCTGCAGGAACAGCCCCATATCGAGACCGTGGAAGCCTGGTGCAGGCCGCTATTCGACGAGGCGAATACCTGGCGGACGCTTCGCGAATCCATCACCTCCATCGAAAGCCGCGCAGCGGTGCCGCTGAAGCTCGAGCGCAAGGACGGCAGCGTACTGGACTGCATGACGATGCCCCTGCCCGACGGCGCCACCATGCTGACGTTCCAGGACATCACCGATACCGAAAACGTCGAACGGGCCCTGCGCGAACGCAACGAGGCGCTCGAAGCCGCCGATCAGATGAAAGTCGATTTCGTCCACCACGTATCCTACGAACTGCGGTCGCCGCTGACCACGATCATCGGCTTCTCGCATTTCCTCAGCGATCCCGTCACCGGCCCGCTGATGCCAAAGCAGGCGGAATATCTCGGCTACATCACCGCCTCGACCAATGCGCTACTGGCGATCATCAACAATATCCTCGATCTCGCCACCATCGATGCCGGCGCGATGACGCTCAATCTGGGCTCGATCGACATCCGCAAGACCATCGACGCCGCAGCTGAAGGCATTCAGGACCGGCTCGCCACCGACCGCATCGAGCTCAAGGTCGCGGCCGATCCCGACATCGGCAGCTTCGTCGGCGACGAACGCCGCGTGGTTCAGGTGCTCTACAATCTGCTTGCCAACGCCGTCGGCTTCGCGCCGCATGATTCGGCGATCACCATCAGCGCCAGGCGCACCGAGCATCACGTGGTTTTCAGCGTAACCGATTCCGGACCCGGCATTCCGCCGGACGTTAAAGACAAGGTATTCGACTGGTTCGAGAGCCATTCCAACGGCTCGCGGCACCGCGGCGCCGGCCTCGGCCTGTCGCTGGTGCGTTCCTTTGTCGAACTTCACGGAGGCCGGGTACGCGTCGATTCGATCGTCGGCAAAGGCACGACCGTCACGTGCGACTTTCCGGTCGACCAGGCCGCGCATCGCAACGCCGCGGAATGATCACCACCGTCACATTCTCGCTCGCACTTTCGAACGAGACCGCCACCGCGCATCTGATGGCCGATCTAGCGCTGCTGATCGGCCCCGGCGATGTCATCACGCTGTCGGGCGATCTCGGCGCGGGCAAGACCGCCGCGGCGCGAGCCATGATCCGCTATCTCGCCGGAGACGAAACGGTTGAGGTCCCAAGCCCGACCTTCACGCTGGCGCAAACCTACGACCTGCCGCTGTTTCCGCTGGTTCATGCCGATCTCTATCGCATCAAAGATCCTATTGAACTGGAAGAGATCGGTCTTTCGCCGTGGCCCGAGGACACAACGGCGCTGATCGAATGGCCGGAGCGCGCACCGGCAGCGCTTCCCGCCGACCGGATCGACATTGCGTTCAGTCATCGTCCGGCGCTGGGATCGTCTGCGCGCGCTGCCGAGATCACCGGCCACGGCAGGGCCGCTTCGCAGGTCGCGCGCCTGAAAGCGTTGCGGCAGTTTCTCGCCGATGCCGGCTATAGCGAGGCCCGGCGCCAGCGTATGGCCGGCGACGCATCGACCCGCTCTTATGCCCGGCTGTTCCGCGGCGAGGCCGGCGTCATCCTGATGAATTCGCCGCGCCGTCCTGACGGACCTCCGATCTATGGCGGCAAGTCCTACAGCGCCGCAGCCCATCTCGCCGAGGACGTCAAGCCGTTCGTCGCGATCGCAGGCGGCCTGCGCGAGCGCGGCTTCTCGGCGCCCGCAATCCACTATGCCGACCTCGATGCGGGATTCCTGATCACCGAGGATTTCGGCAGCGTTGGCGTGATTGAAGGCGATCCGCCGCGGCCGGTCGCGGAGCGATACCAGGCCGCGACCGACATGCTGGCGGCGCTGCACCGTCTGCCGCTGCCCGCAACCCTGCCACTGACACCGCACGCCAGCTACACCATTCCGCTGTTCGATACCGATGCGCTGCTGGTCGAAATCGGATTGATGTTGGAATGGTATCTGCCGGAGCGTGACGCGACGCCGGCCGAGCCGGTGCGTGCCGCGTTGGTGACGATCTGGCGCGAGCTGCTCGACAAAGCCACCGCCGAGCCGAAGACTCAAGCTATGCAGACCTGGGCGCTGCGCGATTTCCATTCGCCCAACCTGATCTGGCTCAACAATCGCGCCGATATCGCGAAAGTCGGCATCATCGACTTCCAGGACACCGTGCTGGCACCCGCCGCCTATGACCTGGTGTCGCTGTTGCAGGACGCCCGGGTCGATGTGCCCGAGCAACTCGAGCTGGTGCTGCTGACCCGCTACATGAAGGCGCGGCTTGCCTCCGATGGCAATTTCGATCCGGCGCATTTCGCCGAGCTCTATGCCGTTATGTCGGCGCAGCGGAACACCAAATTGCTCGGTATTTTCGCCCGGCTCAACCGGCGCGACGGCAAGCCGCAATATTTGCGGCATCTGCCCAGGATCTGGACCTATCTCAACCGCTCGTTGGCACATCCGGCGCTGGCACGGCTGCAGGAGTGGTATGCAGCTAACGTTCCGCCTCCGTCGTCGTAGATTTACGGGTTGTTAGCCGGCATTCCCCTAATCTGCAGCAGACCCCGGTCAGGTCGGCGGGGCAGCTGCTTGAGGGCGAAACAAATGATGTCGACAGCAGAGCGACGCAAGGGCGAGCGCGTCATCTTCGAACGCGGTATCGCAGCGCACATGATGGGGATCGACGGCACCTGGCGGCGCGAATGCAAGATGGAGGACGTGTCGGAGACCGGCGCGAAGCTCACCGTCGAGGGATCCGTCGAAGGTTTGCATCTGAAGGAATTCTTCCTGCTGCTGTCGCTGACCGGCCTCGCCTACCGCCGTTGCGAGCTGTCCTGGGTCAACGGCGATCAGATAGGCATCACCTTCCTCAAGCCGGGCGACAAGAAAAAAGGCGCCAAACGCGCGGCGGCGCAAAGCTGAGCCGGAAGCATTCCGGTCGCACAACCGTCACGTCCGACGGCTATGGCGTGAACGGTCGATGCGGCACCCAAATCGCCGTGATATGCTCCGCGGCAACGTATCGGTCCGAATATCCCGGGTTCCGCCAGCCGTGGTTACTTTGAAACAACCGTTCGAGAAAAACGCTCCGGATGCCCGTTACACCCACCAAAGCCATGGTCCTCGCCGCCGGTCTCGGCGTGCGGATGCGCCCGCTGACCGACCATATCCCGAAGCCCATGGTGCCCGTGGCCGGCCAGCCGCTGCTTGACCACGTGCTCGACAAGCTCGGCAATGCCGGCGTGGTCGAGGCGGTCGTCAACGTCCACTATCTACCGGAAAAGATCATCGATCATGTCGCAAAACGCACGCGACCCCGCGTCATCATCTCGGATGAACGTGACATCGTGCTCGGCACCGGCGGCGGGGTCGTCAAGGCGCTGCCCCTGCTGGGCGAAACGCCATTTTTCCATGTCAATGCGGACACCCTGTGGATTGACGGTGTGCAGCCCAATCTGGCACGGCTGGCGGCGGCCTTCGATCCCGCGCGCATGGACATCCTGCTTCTGATGGCGCCGACAACCAGCAGCATCGGCTATGGCGGTCGCGGCGACTATGCCATGCTGCCTGACGGCGTCCTGCGCAAGCGCAAGGAGCACCAGGTAGTCCCCTTCGTCTATGCCGGTGCGGCAATCATGTCACCGTCCTTGTTCACCGATGCGCCTGCGGGTGAATTTTCGCTGACCAAAATCTTCGACCGCGCCAACGAGCAGGAGCGCCTGTTCGGGCTGCGGCTCGACGGTGTCTGGATGCATGTCGGAACCCCCGAGGCAGTGCAGGCGGCGGAAGAAGCCTTCCTGGAAAGCGTGGCATAAGGCTGTCGCCTTCGCGATCCGATCCGCGTGAAGTTTGCAACGCGACACATTGCTTCGACCGGGATCGAAGCAACATCCGATTCAATCGCCTATGGTGCCTGCGAACGGCCGCCGAATCCTCGTGTCGGCCGGGCAAGTCCGCTTGCACCGGCGGTATGGATACCGGGGCGGATCTCGCAAACACAAGAACCGGCCTGAAGGGAAAGCCATGCAGCGAGAAATCATCCGTGTCGAACCGTTATCGACCTATCTCGAGCAATGGAAGGCACCGACTTCTGCCGTTACGCGGCATGGCGACACGGTCTATGTGTCCGGGTTTCCGCCGTTCGATCCGACGACCGGTCAAGTCATCAACGCTCCGATCGAGCGGCAGACCGAACTCGTGCTCGAGCAGATGAAGCTGTGCCTCGAGACCGCCGGATCGTCGCTGGAGCAGGTTCTCAAATGCAATGTCTATTGCACGTCGGTCGAGAAATTCTCCGCCGTCAACGCGGTCTATTCGAGGTACTTTCCGAAAAACCCGCCGGCGCGAATTTTCGTCAACGTGCCGGCGTGGCCCGGTCATTTCGATATCGAGATCGACTGCATTGCCGCGGTCGCCGACAAGACCTGAGGAGCAAGGGATGTTTTCGGTGATTTTCGAAGTCCATCCGAAGCCGGAGCAATGGGACGCCTATTTCGGCAATGCCAAGATGCTGCGGCCGGAGCTGGAGCAGGTCGACGGCTTCGTCGACAATATTCGCTACAAGAGCCTGACGCGGGAGGGCTGGATTCTGTCGCTATCGGGCTGGCGCGACGAGAAGTCGGTCGTGAGATGGCGGACCGCGCAGCGTCATCGCATGGCTCAGGAGAAGGGCCGCTCGGAGATCCTGCTCGACTATCACCTTCGCGTCGGCCAGATCACTCGTGACACCCATATCCCCGCGGGACAGGCGATCGAGGAGCAGCGGCTCGACGAAACCGAGGTCGGCGAAGGCACAACCGTTACCTTGATCGATGCCAAATGGCCGCAAGCTTCGGGTGCCGCGGCGGACGCTCCCGGGGTCTCGCGCTATCTGGGGCTCGATGCAAAGGCTGCGGGTCTCGTGGGTTGGGACGTTTTCGACGCCGTGCTGACGCCGGGCAAATTGATGTTGCTGATGAGCTGGAAGACGAAAGAGAACGCCGACGCGTTCGCAAGGTCGGCCACGCTCGTTCCCAACGGAAGGATGCGGCAGGTACGCGTCGTCCGCGACTACGGCATGTTCGACCGCCGCGAAGCGCCGCAATACTATCCAGCAGTGGAGCGCCAACAGAAGGGCGCGTGACGACGCCTGCGATCATTCGGCAACGAACGTGGATTCGACTGCTGGTCCGCTCCGACCGCAAACATTGCTGTACCCGGATTTGAATGGCGTTCCCCCACGTGGCTGTCTATGGTGAGTCCATGTCACGACTGGCGTGTCTATCACTTGCTCTCGTTCTCTCGCTGCTGTCGGTCGGCGCGACGGCCGCGCCGGTACACAGGCGGCCAGCGTCGCGCTGGCACGGCTATGGCTTCCTGCCGGGATATGTACAGCCGCTGAGCAACAGCCTGCCGCTCTACGCCCAGAAAGACGCGATGCGGCGGCTGGCGAAGACCGAGCGGCGACCGTGGTACATCGACCCGGTACCGCAATATTACTGGTACGACGGTAATTGGCACTATTTCGGCCGGCCGGGCTTCGCCGGCGGCCGCTACAATGGCGGCAGCTTCGGTCCGTGCTGGACGCGGACTCCGATCGGGCCGATCTGGAATTGCGGCTGACGCGCCTTTGGCTCACGGACCGCGCCCGATCGACCTTTCGAATCGCATGGCCGCCCTCCTGCAATGGCCCCCAGCTTTTGCTGAATGTTGCCAAGCCCGGTTATCCGGCCCAAAACCCAAAAGAAGTCATGAGTCCGTGCGTTCTCTTTCGAAATACCGCCACAAACCTTACTCACAAAGGCGTGACGCAATTGGGGGGGAAGCCGATGCGCACGCAACGAGTCCGGAAAACAATCCAGCCTGAAACCTATCGAGATAGCGAAGAGCTCCACAGGCTCCATGCTGAGTTGGCCGTCTTTAACAAGCAAATTGCAGAACTTGAGGACGCCCACCCGGAGAAACAGAAAATCGAAATGCTCAAAGCTGGCGCGATTCTGCTTGCCAGGCGGATCGATGAAGTTCGCTGCTCGGGGGCGACCAGCCAACTCGCGCGCTTGCTGACGAAATAAATCCGAGAGAGATTGAGAGAAACAAAAAGCCCCGACGACGCCGGGGCTTTTTGAATTTGTTCTCCCGGGCGCAGAGCTGAAGCGGGACAGGGACACGATTATCCCTTAATACCATTGCAGGTCCCCGCGCGCGCCCCCCGCGTGCATGATACAGGGAGTCCCGAATCAGGAAGCCGATGCGCGTCTTCAGCGTTCCCTTGTCCGTGCCGTTCCTGCGCAGCGTGATCGCCGCGCTGGTCGACGGCCGGCTGGTTGAGGGATTTGAGGTTCGCGCGAATCCCGAAAGGCTAGCGCGGGCAACGCTGTATCTGCCGACGCGACGCGCCGGGCGCATGGCGCGGGAGATCTTTCTCGACGAGCTCGCGAGCGACGCCGCAATCCTGCCTCGCATCGTCGCGCTCGGCGATATCGACGAGGATGAACTGGCGTTCGCGCAAGCCGCCACGCCTGCGCTCGCCGCGCTGGAGATCCCGCCAGCCATGGACGGCTTGCGGCGGCGCCTGCTGCTGGCGCAATTGATCGCGTTGTGGGCCAAACGGATCCGGCCGCGCGATCCGACACAGGCGCCGCTGGTGCTTGGTGGTCCCGACTCGACGCTGGCGCTCGCCGACGATCTGGCGCGGCTGATGGACGACATGGTCACGCGCAAGGTGGAGTGGAGCGCGCTCGACGGGCTGGTGCCGGACGCGCTCGATAAATACTGGCAGCTCACGCTCGAATTCCTCGGCATCGCGCGCCAATTCTGGCCGGAGATCCTCAGGACATATGGCAGAATCGAGCCGGCGGCGCGGCGCGATCTCTTGATCGAGGCGGAAGCCGCGCGGCTGACCGCGGATCATGACGGCCCGGTGATTGCGGCGGGCTCGACCGGCTCGATGCCGGTCACCGCAAAATTCCTGCACGCGGTTGCCAAGCTTTCCAACGGCGCGGTGGTGCTGCCGGGACTCGATACCGATCTCGATGAGGATGCCTGGCAATCGATCGGCGGCATCAAAGGCGCCGACGGCCAATTCGCCAAGCCTCCATCCTCCAATCATCCGCAATTTGCGATGCATGCGATGCTGCAACGCTTCGGCATCAAGCGCAGCGATGTCGAGATTCTCGGCGAAGTCGCGCCACATGGACGCGAAATACTGGCCTCCGAAGCGATGCGGCCCTCGAACGCGTCAGCACAATGGCATCAAAGGCTCGCGCAGCCCGAAATCGCCGAGCGCGTCGCGGCCGGCATGCAAGACCTTGCCGTGATCCAGGCCGCAAACCCCGAGATGGAGGCGCTCGCGATTGCGATTGCGATGCGTGAGGCGCGACATCTGAAAAAATCGGCCGCGCTGGTGACGCCAGACCGCGCGCTGGCGCGGCGGGTGATGGCCGCGCTCGGACGCTGGAACCTGCTGTTCGACGATTCCGGCGGCGATTCGCTGATGGACGTCTCGGCAGGAATTTTCGCGCGGCTCGCGGCCGAGACGGTGGCCAACCAGTTCGAGCCGCCGACCTTGCTGGCGCTATTGAAACATCCGCTGTGCCGGCTCGGCGACCGGGAGGGCGCCTTCCGTCGCGCCATCCAGACCTTGGAACTGGTGCTGCTGCGCGGCACGCGTCCACAGGCCGGCAGCATTGGCCTCAAGCGGGACTTCGGTCGTTTTCGGGATGAACTCGCCAAGCTCAAACGCAAGGAGCCATCCTCGCTGCACGGCTCCGAACTGCGGACCAAGGTAGGTGACGATCAGCTCGAGAACGCGCAACGGCTGATCGGCATGCTGCAAGCGGCCATCGCACCGCTCGAAAACCTTGCCGCATCAGGCCAGCAGGATTTCACCGCACTTGCCGAACAGCACCGCAACGTGCTGACCGAATTGTCGCGCGATGAGCATGGAACGGCGCTCGCTTTCGAAGGCCATCAGGGATTGGTGCTGGCCTCCGCCTTCGACGATCTGCTCGACGAAGGCGCATCGAGCGGCTTGACGGTCGCGCTCGGCGATTATCCGTTAGTTTTCCAGACCGCGTTCGGCGACCGCGTGGTGCGGCGGCCAGAAGTGGCGCACGCCCAATTGCGGATCTACGGCCCGCTGGAGGCCCGACTGACGCAATCCGACCGCGTCATTCTCGGCGGTCTGGTCGAAGGCGCCTGGCCGCCGGCGCCACGGATCGATCCCTGGCTGAGCCGACCGATGCGGCATGCGCTCGGCCTCGATCTGCCGGAACGGCGCATCGGCTTGTCGGCGCACGATTTCGCACAGTTGCTTGGTGCGAAAGACGTGATCCTCAGCCATGCCGCCAAGGTCGGCGGCGCGCCCGCGGTGGCCTCGCGCTTCCTGCACCGGCTGGAAGCGGTCGCGGGCGACGAACGCTGGAGGGCCGCGATCACGGCCGGCGAACACTACGTCCGCTACGCCGGCGAACTCGATCGTCCGGACCAGATCAAGCCGGTCAAGCAGCCTGCGCCGAAGCCGCCGCGCGCGGCGCGGCCGCTGAAATTGTCGGTGACCGCAATCGAGGACTGGCTGCGCGATCCCTACACGATCTACGCCAAACATATATTGAAGCTCGAGCCGCTCGATCCCGTGGATATGCCGCTGTCGGCGGCCGACCGGGGATCGGCGATCCATAATGCGCTCGGCGAATTCACGCAAAGCTATGCGACAGCGCTGCCGGCTCATCCCGCGATGGTATTGCGCGCGATCGGCGAGAAATATTTCGCGCCGCTGATGGAGCGGCCCGAAGCGCGCGCGCTGTGGTGGCCGCGATTCAAGCGCATCGCGGAATGGTTTGCCGGATGGGAAACCGGCCGGCGCCCCGACATTACCGCCATCGCTGCCGAGATTCGGGGTGAAATTTCCATTAGACTCGGCAATGAACGCAACTTCGTGCTGTCGGCGCGCGCCGACCGGATCGAACACCGCCGGGACGGCCGCTACGCGATCCTCGACTACAAGACCGGGCAGCCGCCAACCGGCAAGCAGGTCCGCATGGGACTGTCGCCGCAATTGACGCTGGAGGCGGCGATCCTGCGCGAGGGCGGGTTTGAGAATATCCCCGCGGGAAGCTCGATCGGAGAATTCAGTTACGTCCGGCTCAGCGGCAACAATCCGCCCGGCGAACAGAAGCCGCTGGAGCTGAAGATCAATAAAAGCGATACGCCGCAGGCGCCCGATGCCGCCGCCGATCATGCACGGCAGGAGCTCGAAAAACTGATCCGCGCTTTCGAGGACGAAGCGCAAGGCTACACCTCGCTGAATCTGTCGATGTGGTCGAACCGCTACGGCAGCTATGACGACCTCGCGCGGATCAAGGAATGGTCCGCGGCCGGCGGCCTCGGGCTCCCGGAATGGTGAAAGCCCCGCGCAAGATTCCGAATGCCGTGCGCGATACCCAGGCGCGCGCGTCCGATCCGGCTTCGTCCGCCTTCGTGTCGGCGAACGCCGGCTCCGGCAAGACCCATGTGCTGGTGCAGCGCGTCATCCGGCTGTTGCTCGATAACGTGCCGCCGGAAAAGATCCTCTGCATCACCTTCACCAAGGCGGCCGCCGCCAACATGGCAGAGCGGGTGTTTTCGACGCTCGGCCACTGGGTCACGCTCGACGACGCCGCGCTGGACGACGCGATCCGCGAAGTCGGTCTTGCGAATTCGAATACGCGTATGCGGATGCGCGCCCGCGAATTGTTCGCCTCCGCGCTGGAGACTCCGGGCGGGCTGAAAGTGCAGACCATCCACGCGCTTTGCACCCGGCTGCTGCAGCAATTCCCGTTCGAGGCTAATGTGCCGGCGCGCTTTGCGGTACTCGACGAGCGCGACCAGACCGAGATGATGGAGCGCGCCAACCTTGCGGTGCTGCTCGACGCCGCACGCGATCCCGACAGCGCCGCGGGCCGCGCGCTCAACATTGCGATGGCCAGCGCCACCGACGTTACCTTCAAGGACGTGGTGCGCGAGGCGTGCCTCAGCCGCGATCACTTCATGGCGTGGACCAACAATGCCGGCAGCGCCGATGTGGCGGCTGCACAGGTATCGGCCGCGCTCGGCGTCGATGCCAATGATCGGATCGGGGATGTCGAACGCGAGATCGTCGACGGGCCGCATCTGCCAAGCTCGCGTTGGGCAGCGATCGCGACCGCTCTGGATACCGGCAACAAGTCCGATCAGGACCAGGCCGCGCGGCTGCGAGAGGCGCTGCTTTCCACCGGCGCGACACAGGTCGACGACTATCTCGCCGTCTTTCTCACCGATACCGATCGCACGTTGCGCAAATCGGTTTTGACCAAGAAGTTCGCCGACGCCAACCCGGCGCTGGCGCGATCGTTCGAACAGGAAAGCCTGCGCATCGGCTTGCTGATCGAGCGCCGCCGGGCCGTGACGACGCGCGACCGCAGCCAGGCGCTGCTCTATATCGCGACCGCCGCGGCCGCAAACTATCGCCGCGAGAAGCAGGAGCGCGGCCTGCTCGACTTCGACGATCTGATCGACAAGACGCTCGCAATGCTCGACGGCGGCGCTTCAGGCTGGGTGCATTACAAGCTCGACCGCGGCGTCGATCACGTGCTGATTGACGAGGCGCAAGACACCAGCCCAAGGCAATGGGACATCGTCACGCACATCATCTCCGAATTCACCTCCGGCGCCGGCGCGCGCGACGGCGTGGTGCGCACGGTGTTCGCGGTCGGCGACGAGAAGCAATCGATCTTCTCGTTCCAGGGCGCGGCTCCGCATGAATTCGATCTGCGCCGCCGGGCGCTGAAGAAGAAATTTGAGGACGCCGGACTGAAATTCGATCCGCTGTCGTTCACCTATTCGTTCCGCTCGGGACCGGCGATCCTGCAATCGGTCGACCATGTGTTTCGCGACGAAGCGATCTACAGCAGTATTCATGCTCGCGAGAACGGCTATCCCGTTCACCATTCGCTGGAAGATGCCGGCCCCGACCTGATTGATCTCTGGGAACCGCAACTGCCCGACGGCAAGCAGGATCTTGAAGGCTGGCGCGCGCCGTTCGATGCGGTATCGGAGACCAGCCCCGAGGTCAAACTGGCGAAGCGTATCCAGGCCGAGATCAAGTCGCTGATGAAGCGCGGCACCATGACAGGCAGCATCGGTGCGCGCCGGCGGCTGCGCTATGGCGACATGCTGGTGCTGGTACGCCGGCGCGGAAATGCGTTCGATGCGGTGATCCAGGCACTAAAGCATGCGAACATTCCTGTAGCTGGCGCTGATCGCCTGAAACTCACAGAGCACATCGCGATCATCGACCTGATGAATCTGGCGGATGCGCTGCTGTTGCCGCAAGACGATCTCGCACTCGCGGTGGCGCTGAAGAGCCCGCTGTTCAGGCTCGACGACGACGACCTGTTCACTCTGGCCTGGCAACGCAAGGGATCACTGCGCCGGGCGCTTGGTGATCACGCCGCGACGTCGTCGGACAAATTCGGCAGCGCCCTGCGACGTCTGGAAGCCTGCGAACGCCGCTTCATCATCGAGACGCCGTTCGCCTTCTATGCCTGGCTGCTGGGCGGCGACGGCGGCCGCGCGCGAATCCTCAAGCGGCTTGGCCATGAGGCGACCGACGCGCTCGATGAATTCCTCGAACTCGCGCTGTCCTATGAGCGCAAGGCGCCGGCCTCGCTGCAAGGTTTCATGGCATGGCTGCGCGCCGCCGACACCGAGGTCAAGCGCGACATGGAAATCTCGCGCGATGAGGTTCGCGTGATGACCGTGCATGGCGCCAAAGGCCTGGAAGCGCCGGTGGTGTTCCTCGTGGACACCACGACTTCACCTTCGGATACGCAGCGGCTGCGGCTGATCCATCTGCCGCAGGGCAATGCGTCACCCAACGCGCCGGGCGTCACCGTCTGGGCCGGCCGCAAGGCCGACGATCCGGCAGCCGTAGCCGCGGCGCGTCAAAAGATGCTCGACGACACCGAGGATGAATATCGAAGGCTGCTCTATGTGGCAATGACCCGCGCGGCCGACCGGCTGATCGTCGGCGGCTGCCTGCCCGGCAACCGGAACGGTATTCGCCCGCTGTCCTGGTACGACCTGATCGACAAGGGGTTGACCAATTCCGGATTGCGGGTGCAGGAGTTCGAGGCCGCCGATGGCAGGGTCAAACGCTATTCGCGGCTTGAACATGCCGCTACGGTCGCATCCGATGCAGTAACGCCCGAGACCTCAGCGCCGGTCGTGCTGCCGTCGTGGCTTCGTGCCGCCGCGCTGCCGGAAGCCCCCGCCGACAATTTGCTGCGCCCTTCCGACCCGACCGAGGATCAGGACCTTCGCGCCCGATCAGGCGAATCGGTCCGCCAGCGCGTGCGGGCCTTGCAGCGCGGCACGCTGGTGCATCGCCTGCTGCAATCGCTGCCCGACATCGAAGCCGCGCGACGGCAGGACGCCGTGGAACGCTATCTCGGCCGCAACGCCGCGGACTGGACCGACGCCGAGCGCGCAGCGCTCGCCAAGGACACACTGGATCTGATCGCTGATCCAGGGTTTGCCGAGGTGTTCGCGCCCGGCAGCCGCGCCGAGGTCTCGATCGTGGGTCGGCTGGCGTGGCCAGGACGACCCCCGGCGCTGGTTTCCGGGCAAATCGACCGGCTGGTGGTGACGCCGGACAAGGTCCTGATCGTCGATTTCAAGACCAACCATGCCCCGCCGACGGCGACCGCCGAGGCGCCTGGCGGCTATGTCCGGCAGCTCGCGCTGTACCGCGCGGTGCTGGGCAAGCTCTATCCGGACCGGCCGGTCCGCGCCGCGCTATTATGGACCGAAACTCCTGAATTGATGGAGATTTCAGCCCCCATGCTGGACGCTGCGCTATAGCGTTTTCGAGCGAAGCATGCCCTCGGACTTGATCCGTGGGTGGAATCCGGTTCGCGTGAAGAAAGCGCGTCAAAACAACAAGTCAACCATCCTGCCAAGCCGGCGTGACCGAGCTTGACCCGGCGAGGTCGCGTTCATAGGTTGGCTTTATCATGTCAGGCGCGATTCTTAGTCCGCGCCCTCCTTTCAAACCGAACGAGGTATTCCATGGCCGTTGGCAAGGTTTCTGACGCCAATTTCGAAGCCGAAGTGCTGAAGGCGACCGGGCCGGTGGTCGTCGATTTCTGGGCCGAATGGTGCGGGCCCTGCCGCACGATCGCACCCGCGCTCGACGAGATTTCCGGCGCGATGGGCGACAAGGTCAAGATCGTCAAGCTGAACGTCGACGAGAGCCCGAAGACGGCCTCGAAATACGGCGTGATGTCGATCCCGACCCTGATGATCTTCAAGGGTGGCGAAATGGCCTCGCGTCAGGTTGGCGCGGCCCCGAAGCAGAAGCTGCAGCAGTGGATCACCGCTGCGGTCTGACCGGTTTCGAGATATTAATTTGCTTCAGCGGCCGGCGAATAGCCGGCCGCTTGCGTTGAGAGGACATGTGTAGGCACTGAAAGGCCCGCCTTGCGATCTCCGCGTTCGAAGAAAACCGCCGTACCGGCAGCGATGGAAGCCCGTTCGGTTGACGCGATTCCGCGCGGCGGCGAATGGCAGTATGAGCCAAAATGGGACGGCTTCCGCTGCCTTGTTTCCCGCGACCGCCGAAAGGTGGGACTTCGTTCCAAATCCGGCGAAGACCTCGCGCGCTATTTTCCCGAACTGGTCGACGCTGCGTTGCGGCTGAAGGCGACGTCGTTCGTTCTCGATACCGAAATCGTGGTGCCGCGCGGCAAGACCTTTTCGTTCGATGCGCTGCTGCAGCGAATTCATCCCGCCGCGAGCCGGATCAAGAAGTTATCGCAGGAAACGCCGGCGCTGTTGCTGGTGTTCGACCTGCTGGCGAATGCCGCAGACAAGAAGTTGGCGTCCCAGCCACTCCGCAAACGACGGCCGGCGCTGGAAGCCTTTGCCGAAGCCCAGTTCAAATCGGTGGCGACGTTTCGCCTGTCGCCGGCCACGACACGCTACGCGACGGCCGTTATGTGGCTCGCCCAATCCGGCGGTGGATCTGACGGCATGATCGCCAAGCGCATCGACCTGCCCTATCAGGCCGGCAACCGCAACGGCATGCAGAAGATCAAGAAATTCCGCAGCGCCGATTGCGTGATCGGCGGCTTCCGCTATGCGAGCGAAAAGTTGGCTGGCAGGAAAGTGGTGGGTTCGTTGCTGCTCGGTCTCTACGACAAAGCCGGATTGTTGCACCATGTCGGGTTTACCTCGGCGATCAAGCGGGAAGCCAAAGCTGCGCTGACCGCACGGCTGGAGCCGCTGATTGCGAAGCCCGGCTTCACCGGCAATGCGCCGGGCGGTCCCAGCCGCTGGTCGACCGATCGCTCCGCGCAATGGTGCCCGCTGCAGCCGAAACTGGTCATCGAGGTCTGCTACGACCATTTCAGCGGCGAGCGCTTTCGCCATGGCACCTCGATCCTGCGCTGGCGGCCGGATAAGGCGCCGCGGCAATGCACATTCGAACAGCTCAAGCAAAAAGCATTCGATCCGATGAGGCTGCTGGCTTGAACCATTCGCCGGGACGGCATTGCTGGCGAATCCACACCTCGCCAAGCCAATTCGGCTCGCAATGGAGCATCACTTCGGACCGCATCGCGGCCGGACGCGAGAGTATCACCGTGGCGGCGTCCCGTTGGCAGCGAGCACGGGGCCGGCAAGATACAGCGATCCCGTGATCAGGATGCGCGGCGGCACCTCGTAGGCGAGCCGTGCCAGCGATTGCAGCGCCGCTTCGACACTGGATGACGTTTCGACACGCATGCCGAGCGCGCGCGCGGCTTCGGCCAGCCGGTCCGGCGGCATCGCATTGTCACGACCGGGTATCTGCACCGCGATGATATGGCGCGTCAGCCCGGCGAAGTTGGCCAGGAAAGCAGGCGCATCCTTGTTCGCCATCATGCCGGCGATCACCACCAGCGGGCGCGATACCCGCTCCTCGAGATCGCCCAGTGCGGTAGCCGCGACACGGCCGCCTTCGGCATTGTGTCCGCCGTCGAGCCAGATCTCGCAGCCCGCCGGCGTAATATCGACCAGAGCGCCGGAGGTGAGGCGCTGCATCCGCGCCGGCCATTCTGCGTTCACAATGCCTGCTTCGAAATCCGCGATGCCGATCCGGAGTGCATCGAGCGCCCGCAAGGTCGCGATCGCAAGCCCGGCATTGTCGAACTGATGCCGCCCGAACAGTTTTGGCGCGGCGAGATCCATCAGACCGCGATCATCCTGATAGACCAGCCGGCCGCGCTCGATATTGACATGCCATTGCTGGCCGGCGGCATGCAGCGGCGCGTGCAGGCGGCTTGCCTGGCGCTCGATCACATCTATCGCTTCGAGCGCCTGCTCGGCGCAAATCACCGGCACCTTGCTCTTGATGATGGCGGCTTTCTCGCCGGCGATCTGCGCCAGCGTATCGCCGAGAAACTCGGTGTGGTCCATGCTGACGGGCGCAATCACTGAAGCCAGCGGCGTATCGATCACGTTGGTCGCATCCAGCCGCCCGCCGAGGCCGACTTCCAGCAGCACCACGTCGGCCTCCTGTTGCGCGAATAGGCAAAACGCCGCGGCGGTTTCGATTTCGAAGATGGTGATCGGCGCACCCGCATTGGCGCATTCGCAATGTTCAAGCGCCGCGCGCAGCTCGTCATCGCCGACCAGCACACCGCCGCCGGGACCGCCGATCCGAAAACATTCGTTGATCCGCACCAGATAGGGTGAGGTGAAGACATGGACCCGAAGGCCCGACGCTTCCAGGATCCCGCGCAAATAGGCAATCGTCGAACCCTTGCCATTGGTGCCCGCGATATGGATCACCGGCGGCAATTTGCGTTCGGGATGATCGAGCCGCTCCAACAGCCGACGCATCCGCTCGAGGCCGAGATCGATATGACAGGGATGCAGCGCGGACAGCCGCGCGATCAACTCGCGCAGCGGCGGCGACGATGAGACCGCAGAAGCGTTCACGCGTGAGGCGCGGCCGGCGCACTCTCCGCTGCGGATACGATCTGAACTGCGTCGACGACCTCCGCGGCTTTCGGCGCGGTTTCCGCTGCAGGCGATTTGGTCAGCAACCGGCACAGCCGCGCCAGCGTCGGGCGCATGTCGTGGCGGTGCACCACCATGTCGACCATGCCATGGTCCTTCAAATATTCTGCCCGCTGGAATCCGTCAGGCAGTTTTTCTCGGATGGTCTGTTCGATCACGCGCGCGCCGGCAAAACCGATCAACGCGCCGGGCTCGGCGATCTGCACGTCGCCCAGCATGGCATAGGAGGCGGTGACGCCGCCGGTCGTCGGATTGGTCAGCACCACGATGTAGGGCAGCCTTGCCTCGCGAAGCATCTGCACGCCGACGGTGGTGCGCGGCATCTGCATCAGCGACAGGATGCCCTCCTGCATGCGGGCGCCGCCGGAGGCTGCGAACACGATGAACGGTGATTTCTTTTCCAGCGCGAGTTCAAGCCCACGCACAATCGCTTCGCCGGCCGCCATGCCGAGTGAGCCACCCATGAAATCGAAATCCTGCACCGCGATCACGACGCCGGCGCCTTCGAGCTTGCCATAACCAACCTTGATGGCGTCGTTCAGGCCGGTTTTGGCGCGGGCATCCTTGATGCGGTCGGTATATTTGCGCTCGTCGCGGAATTTCAGCGGATCGGCCGTGACGTCCGGCAGCGCGACGTCGAACCAGGTCTCGTTGTCGAACACCGATTTCAGCCGTGCCTCCGCGCCCATGCGCATATGATAGTTCGAGCCGGGGATAACGAACTGGTTGGCCTCGACGTCCTTGTAGAACACAAGCTGTCCGGAATCCGGACATTTGATCCACAGGTTCTCCGGCGTCTCGCGGCGCAGGATATTGCGGATCTTCGGCCGCACGACATTGGTGAGCCAGTTCATGGTTCGCTCCGAATCGCGACCAGCGGTGATCGCCTTCCGATATATGGCGGCCCGACCGAGGGCCGGCAAGCCGCCGCCAACGGCCTATCTCCACCGCAATTGTGGCTTATTCTGCGGCCTGTCGGGCGCCCCGCACCCCTTGCGCCAGCGAGGCCGCGAGCTCGGCCACCGCGCTCACCGTCCTCCCCGTTGCGCGGCCCTCGCTGTCCAGGCTGCCGCGCAGAACATCGACCAGCGCCGTACCGGCTACCGCACCGTCAGCCTTCTCCGCGATGCCGCGGGCGCTCTCTGGCGTCCGGATGCCGAAGCCGACGCAGACCGGCAAAGCGGTGTGCCGCTTGATGCGGGAAACGGCCTCGCCGACGACCTTGGTGTCGGCGCTGGCCGCGCCTGTGACGCCGGTAATGGAGACGTAATAGACAAACCCGGACGTGTTCGCGAGCACCGCGGGCAGCCGCTTGTCGTCGGTGGTCGGCGTCGCCAGCCGTATAAAATTGAGACCGGCCTTCATCGCCGGCAAACACAATTCGGTGTCCTCCTCCGGCGGCAGGTCGACGATGATCAGGCCGTCGATGCCCGCGGTCTTTGCATCGGCAAGAAACTTGTCGACGCCATAGATATAGATCGGATTGTAATAGCCCATCAGAACCAGCGGCGTCGCGTTATCGCCTCTGCGGAAGGCGCGCACCATCTCCAGCGTCTTCTTCAGAGTCATGCCTGCCCTCAACGCGCGCAGACCTGCCGCCTGGATCGTCGGACCGTCCGCCATCGGATCGGTGAAGGGCATGCCGATCTCGATAATGTCAGCGCCAGCTTTTGGTAGCGCCTTGATGATATCAAGCGAAGTCGCAGGATCGGGATCGCCCGCCACCAGGAAGGTGACAAAAGCCGAGCGCCCCTGCTGCTTCAGCTCGGCAAAACGCGCATCGATGCGGGTGGTCATTAAGCGGCATCCGCTGTGCTATACCTCTCCCCGGCGGGGAGAGGTCGGCTGCGCAGCAGCCGGGTGAGGGGAATGGATAGGTTCAAGGCCAGAGCTCGAAGCTTGCACGCGTCGCAAACGAGCGCAGAGGCAAGACTTTGGCAAGCGCTGCGCAATCGACGATTGGCGCGATGGAAATTTCGCCGCCAGCATTCGATCGACCGGTATGTCGTCGATTTTGTCACGCTGGACGGAAAGCTCATTGTCGAGGTCGACGGCGTGACGCACTCCGGGCCTTCCGAGCAAGTCAGGGACAAAGCTCGATCGAACGTACTTGAGGCCTGCGGTTTCCACATCGTCCGCGTTTCAAATGCTGACGTGTACGACAATCTCGAGGGTGTGATCGAGATGATCGAATCGACACTTGGAACGGATTGAGAAAGGCCACTCACCCCGCTGCTACGCAGCCGACCTCTCCCCGCAGGGGAGAGGTGAAGAAAGCGGCCTCGCGCAAAGCTCACTTCTTCCCCCGCAGGATGTCGCCGACTTGCGGGACGTCCTTGTCGCCGCGGCCGGAGAGATTGACGACCATCAAATGATCCCTGGGCCGTTTCGGCGCGAGCTCCATCACCTTGGCGATGGCATGCGCCGGCTCCAGCGCCGGAATGATGCCTTCCAGCCGCGACAGCAATTGAAACGCTGCAAGCGCTTCGTCATCGGTGGCGGACAGATACTTAACCCGGCCGGTTTCGTGCAGCCAGGAATGCTCGGGGCCGATGCCGGGATAATCCAGCCCCGCCGAGATTGAATGTGCGTCCTGGATCTGGCCGTCCTCATCCATCAGCAGGTAGGTGCGATTGCCATGCAGCACGCCGGGCCGGCCGCCGGCAATGGACGCGGCATGCAATTGCGTCAGCCCGTGGCCTGCAGCCTCGACGCCGAAAATTTCGACGCCGGGATCATCGAGGAACGGATGAAACAGTCCCATTGCGTTGGAGCCGCCACCGATACAAGCAATCAACGAATCCGGTAGCCGGCCTTCGGTTTCCTGCATCTGGATGCGGGTCTCATTGCCGATGATCGACTGGAAATCGCGCACCATCATCGGATAAGGGTGCGGTCCGGCGACGGTACCGATACAATAGAACGTGTTGTGCACGTTGGTGACCCAATCGCGCAGCGCCTCGTTCATCGCATCCTTCAGCGTGCGCGAACCCGATTGCACGGGAACCACGCTGGCGCCCAGCATCTCCATGCGGATCACGTTGGGCTGCTGCCGCTCGACATCGACCGCGCCCATATAGACCACGCATTCGAGGCCGAACCGCGCGCACAGCGTCGCTGTCGCAACACCGTGCTGGCCGGCGCCGGTCTCGGCGATGATGCGTTTCTTGCCCATCCGCCGCGCTACCATGATCTGGCCGAGCACATTGTTGACCTTGTGCGAGCCGGTGTGATTGAGTTCCTCGCGCTTGAAATAGATCTTCGCGCCGCCGAGGTGTTCGGTCAGGCGCTCGGCCAGATAAAGCGGCGACGGACGGCCGACATAGTTCTTCAGATAGCCATTCATCTCACGCTGAAACGCGGGATCGGCCTTGGCGGCAGCATACGCTTTTTCCAGATCGAGGATCAGCGGCATCAGCGTTTCCGCGACAAAGCGGCCGCCGAACATGCCGAAATGCCCGCGCTCGTCGGGTCCGCTGCGGAAGGAATTGGGCCGGCTGGGATTCATCGCTGCCTTTCGCCATGACCGAGCATGGCTATCCGAAGACGGCATCGCTTCCGCTCGCCTGTGCCTCGGCCATCCACGTCTTGCTTACTTGAAATTTCAAGAGACATGGATACGCGGGACATCCGAGCGAAGACGCACTTCGCGCTTTTGCCCGGGCATGATGCCGTCGTTCGGTTAGCTGCTCTCATCGACCACCCGCGCTCGCGAAAGCCGCTTTGTCTTCGCTGGCGCGCGCGGCGCGGATGAAGTTGCGGATCATCTCGGGATCCTTGATGCCTGGCGTGCGCTCGACGCCGGAAGACACGTCCAGACCGCCCGCGCGCGTGACGCGAACAGCTTCCGCGACGTTATCGGCGGTGAGACCGCCCGAGACCATGAAAGGCAATGCGGGATCGAGATTCTCCAGCACATGCCAGTCGAAGGCCGTGCCGAGCCCGCCGGGCCGGGTGGCACCCCTGGGTGCGCGGGCATCGAACAGGATGCGATCGGCGATCGCCGCATAGCCGGATAGCGCGGTCAGATCGGCTGCGGTCTCGACCGCTATCGCTTTCATCACCGGCAAGCCAAAGGCCCGCTTGATATCGCGCAGCCGCGCCACGGTTTCCTTGCCGTGGAGTTGCAGAATGTCCGGCCGCAAGGCTTCGACGATGTTCGCAAGCGTGGCGTCGTCGGCATCAACGGTCAGCGCCACTTTGGTGGCGCGACCCTTGGCTCGGCGGCCGAGTTCGCGCGCGGTCTCCAGGCCGATATGGCGAGGCGACGGCGGGAAAAACACGAATCCCACCATGTCCGCGCCCGCCTGCAACGCGGCATCCAGTGTCTCGGGCGTGGACAGGCCACAAATTTTAACGGTCAGCGACATGTTCGATGTACAGGTTCGGGCTGCACGGCAGGCCCAAGGACCGGCCGACGTCGGCCGCTTCTACAACGTCGCGACCTGCTTGTCTCGCTCGCTGGGCCTGTAAGAACCGCCGGGCGGCAAGGCCGGGAGCCGTGGGTAATTGGCTCGCTGGACTGCGGAGGCACGCAAATCCGCCAGTTGGGTTCGGGCCTGCCGCGCATCAGCTTCGTGCCGGCGCGCCGCGCGACGCCAACGGCGCTGCCCCAGCCAGGTCGCGGAGCCGCCTGCGACCACGCCGACCGCAGCCGCCGCGATGATCACCAGAAATAACGGCCCCGTCACCTTGACCGACGGATCGGCGGAATTGAACGGATCGAATGACACCGTGATCAGATGCCGATTGGCGACCGCGAACACGACCAATATCACGCCCAGCGAGATGACCACCACAGCTCCGAAGAATTTTCGCATGACCGTCTCTCACATCGACAGAAACCGGCGGACGCATAGTCCGCGACTCGACACACACGTTACATCAGGAACAGCCACGGCCGGAAGCACCTAGGCGCCGGCGTCGGGCGCGCTGCTGTCGCGATTCAACCGTTCGCGCATTTCCTTGCCGGTCTTGAAGAACGGCACGCTCTTCTGATCGACCGGCACATGCGCGCCGGTGCGCGGATTGCGCCCCGCACGTGCCGGGCGATGTTTCACCGAAAATGCGCCAAAACCGCGCAGTTCAACACGGTCGCCGCGGGCCAAAGCCGCGACGATTTCGTCGAGTATTGCGTTCACAATGTTCTCGACGTCCCGCTGATAGAGATGCGGGTTGTGCTCGGCGATGCGCTGGACGAGTTCAGATTTGATCATCGAAACTGGTACCCGGGAACATACGGAGGCCATTTCCGTGAAAATGCCTTGAACTGTCAAGACGCTAAATGAAAATTGGGCCTCGCAAAGGGTCAGACAAATGCTCCGATCGGGCATTGTAGCAACACCCGCAGCGCGGCAGGACCGGCACGGACAGCCCCCTTTACTCCGTCAATTGGAGCCGGCGGGCTGCCACAACGCCAGCATTCCATCGAGGCCAAGGCGATCGACGGCCTGTACACTGCCAGCCCGCTCGATCTGTCGCGCAATCGAAGGCATCCCGAGCGCATCAAGGGTGATCGAGGCCGCCGTTCGCAGGAAGGTCAGGTCGCCGAAGCGCGGCGTCAGCTTGTAATCGCGTACCGGCAGATCCGCCTTCACACCTTTCTGTGCCACGAGCCAGGCGATGGCGGTTTTCTCGTCGCCGAGTTGATCGATCAGCTTGAGATCAATCGCCTGATGACCGGTAAAAACCCGTCCGTCCGCGACCTTCTCGAGCAACGCGTCGTCCATGCCGCGCCGCTTTTTCACGAGATCACGAAACCACGCGTAGGAATCCTTCACCAGCGAATCCAGTGCCGCGCGCGCCTCGGGGCTGGTCGGCTCAAACCCGTTGGGCGCCGCTTTCAGCGGTGATGACTTCACTTCCTCAACCTGGACGCCGACGGTTTTCAAGAGATCGGTAAAATTCGGAAACTGAAACAGCACGCCGATCGAACCGACCAGCGAGGTCTGCTGGGCGACGATATGATCCGCGGCGATTGCCGTGATATAGCCGCCCGACGCGGCCAGTCCTTCGACCACGACGACCAGGGGCTTTTTCGCCTTCAATTGCGTCAGCGCGTCATAGAGCTGCTCTGAGCCGGCAGTCGTGCCACCCGGCGAATTGATGTGGACGATCACCGCGGCCGCCCTGGAATTCGCCAGCCGCTCCAGCGCCTCGACGCGATCCTGATCGCTGCGGATCAGGCCTTCGATATTGATCCGCGCGATCGAGCCCGATGTCGTCAGACCGACGCGCCCCGGTCCCGCCAGCATGCCGATCGTGACGATCGCCGCGATCGCCACGATAGCGGCGGCCACGCGCCAGAACGTCAGCTTGCGGCGTATCCTTCGGCGATCGACGATCACATCCGAATCGAGCGACATCGAAAACTCTCCTGGAAAATCTTCCGGCGCGGAATCAGCGCGTTTTGCATCCGCAGCGTGACCATCCGGTTAGCTGAATATATCAATTGCGGCGCAATTTGAAAGAAAACAAGCCACATCCGTTGGCCCAACGAGCTTGTCGCCCCGGTCAGACAAAAAGGCCCCGGTCGAAACCGGGGCCCGATGAACACCGAAACGACAGGATTTACTTGTCGGTCCGGTTCTTGAGGGCGGTGCCGAGAATGTCGCCCAGCGTCGCTCCCGAATCGGAGGAGCCGTACTGCGCGATGGCTTCCTTTTCCTCGGCAACTTCGAGCGCCTTGATCGAGACCTGCACCTTGCGCGCCTTCTTGTCGAACTGGATCACCCGCGCATCGACCTTTTCGCCGACAGCGAAACGCTCGGAGCGTTGATCGGACCGCTCACGCGCCAGTTCGGATCGTTTGATGAAGGTGGTGAAGTCGGTACCGGCGATCTTGACCTCGATGCCGCCTTCCTTGACCTCCAGCACCTCGCAGGTCACGACCGCGCCCTTCTTGACATCGCCCGGCTCGGCGAACGGGTCGCCTTCGAGCTGCTTGACGCCAAGCGAGATGCGCTCCTTTTCGACATCGACGTCGAGCACCACAGCCTTGACCATGTCGCCCTTCTTGAAGTTGTCGATTACCTGCTCGCCCGGAAGCTTCCAGTCCAGGTCGGACAGATGGACCATGCCGTCGACCTCGCCCTCGAGACCAAGGAACAGGCCGAACTCGGTCTTGTTCTTGACCTCGCCTTCGACCGTCGATCCGACCGGGAACTTCTCGATGAACACTTCCCAGGGATTGCGCATGGTCTGCTTGAGACCGAGCGAAATCCGGCGCTTGACGGAATCCACTTCCAGCACCTGCACTTCGACTTCCTGCGAGGTTGAAACGATCTTGCCGGGGTGCATGTTCTTCTTGGTCCACGACATCTCCGAGACGTGGATCAGGCCTTCGATGCCCGGCTCCAGTTCAACGAACGCGCCGTAGTCGGTAATGTTGGTGACGCGGCCGGTGAAGCGCGCATTCAGCGGATACTTCGCCTCGATGCCCTGCCACGGATCGTCGAGCAGCTGCTTCATGCCGAGCGAGATGCGGTGGGTCTCGTGATTGATCTTGATGATCTTGACTTTCACGGTCTGGCCGATGGTCAGGACCTCGGTCGGGTGATTGACCCGGCGCCAGGCGATATCGGTGACGTGGAGCAGGCCGTCGATGCCGCCGAGGTCGACGAACGCGCCATAATCGGTGATGTTCTTGACGACGCCGTCGATCACCTGCCCCTCTTCGAGGTTCTGCACCAGTTCCTGACGCTGCTCGGCGCGGGTCTCTTCCAGCACGGTACGGCGCGACACCACGATGTTGCCGCGGCGGCGATCCATCTTGAGGATCTGGAACGGCTGCGAGTTGTTCATGAGTGGCGCGACGTCGCGGATCGGGCGGATATCAACCTGTGAGCGCGGCAGGAAGGCCACCGCACCATCGAGGTCGACGGTAAAGCCGCCCTTGACCTGGTTGAAGATGACGCCGTGAACCTTCTCGTTGTTGTTGAAGGCCTTCTCGAGTTTGCCCCAGCTTTCCTCGCGGCGCGCCTTGTCGCGCGACAGCACGGCTTCACCGAGCGCGTTCTCGATGCGATCGAGAAACACCTCGACCTCGTCGCCGACCTTGAGCTGGTTTTCGCGGCCGGGCCCGGAGAATTCGCGCAGCGCCACGCGGCCTTCTGTCTTCAGACCGACGTCGATGACCGCCATGTCCTTTTCAATTGCAACCACCTTGCCTTTGATAACGGAGCTTTCCTGGAGGTTGCCGCCGGCGAAGGACTCGTCGAGCATCGCGGCAAAGTCATCGCGGGTTGGATTATAGGAAGAAGCAGTCGAAGCCATTTGTTCTCCATGCGGGATCGCCGGCCGTTCGGGTTAAAGGGCCTATCGCACGTGAGGTGTCAGGGATCCGCAAACCCTAACGACCGCCTTTTGCGTAAGGCGCAAAGGCGGGCCGGCAGCATGCCTGCACGTTCGATACGTTTGATGATCCGGAACCTGAACCGAGCTTGTCGACTTCAGGAGCCTGGAGCGGGCATTCCTCCAATGACGACAACGGTTTTTGCCCGAAGCGCTTTGTTCTGAAGCGTTCAAACCCGCTGGCGGCCCGCTCGGACGGCCTCGATAATGTCGATGGCGGCCCGGACACCGCCTTCTATATCCAAATGCGAATTATCAAGCAAGTGAGCATCGGCAGCCGCCTTTAAAGGCGCGGTGGCGCGATTTTGGTCGCGTTCGTCACGTTTGAGGATATCGGCCAGCACCAGCGCCTCGTCGGCATCCTCGCCGCGGGCCCTCGCTTCCAAAGTGCGACGGCGGGCGCGGACTTTGGGATCAGCAACGACGAAAATCTTCACGTCGGCGTTCGGGCAGATCACGGTACCGATGTCGCGACCATCGAGCACCGCCCCGGGCGGACCTTCCGCGAACTGCCGTTGGAAATTGACCAGCGCCGCACGCACCGTCGGGATTGCCGACACCACCGAGGCGGCCTCGCCTACTTTTTGCGTCTTCAGCACGGGATCGCCGAATTTTTCCGGGTCGAGTTCCAGGGCCATGGCAACCGCGCGGGCCTCATCGGTTAGATCAGCGCCGATATCCAGCAACGCCTTGGCGACGGCGCGATAGATCACGCCGGTATCGAGATGACGATAACCATAATGGTGGGCCAGGCGCTTGCCCAACGTGCCCTTTCCGGAAGCGGCCGGTCCATCGATGGCGATGATCATGCGAACTCCGCTCCCAGCGAGCGCATCATCGGAATGAAATCGGGGAAACTGGTGGCGATAAAGGCGGTGTCATCGACCCTGACCGGCTTATCCGATGCCAGTCCCATCACCAGCGCCGACATCGCGATCCGGTGATCCATATGGGTGGCGACGAGACCGCCGCCTTCGACATGGCCCTTGCCTTCGACGATCAAATCGTTGCCGTCAATCTCGGTCTTGACGCCGTTGCCCCGCAGCATCGCGGCCGTGGCCTCCAGCCGGTCACTTTCCTTGACGCGCAGTTCCTGCAGGCCGCGCATGACGGTGGTGCCTTCGGCAAAACCGGCCGCGACCGCCAGCACCAGATATTCATCGATCATCGACGGCGCGCGCTCGGCGGGTACCTCGACGCCGCGCAATTGCGAGGCACGGACGCGAAGCTGGGCCATTGGCTCACCGGCATCGCCACGAACGTGGCTTTCCTCGATCGAGGCGCCCATCTCGCGCAGCGTCGTCAACAGCCCGGTGCGCAGCGGATTGGTCATGACGTCGGAAAGGATCACGTCGGAGCCCTCGACGATCAACGCCGCAACCACCGGAAACGCCGCGGACGACGGATCGGCCGGCACCACGACCTCGGCGCCATGCAGTTCGGGCTGGCCGGTCAGTGCAATGTTGCGGCCGTGCGGGCCTTCCACCTTCGAGACGATCTGCGCGCCGAAATGTCTCAGCATCCGTTCGGTATGGTCGCGGCTCGCCTCGGCCTCGATCACCGTGGTGACTCCCGGCGCAGCCAAGCCCGCCAGCAGCACTGCGGATTTGATCTGCGCGGACGCCACCGGCGTGCGGTAGAGGATCGGCAGCGGATCGCGCGCACCATTCAGGGTCAGCGGCAGGCGACCGCCCTCGCCGCAGGCGCTGGCTTTTGCCCCTATCAATTCGAGGGGATCGAGGATTCGCCGCATCGGCCGGCCACGCAGCGATGCGTCGCCGTCAAATATCGCCGTGATCGGGCAGCCCGCCACCGCGCCCATTACCAGCCGGCAGCCGGTGCCGGAATTGCCGAAATCGAGCGGAACCGGTGGTTGGGCGAAGCCCGCGACCCCGACTCCGCGCACCGACCAGGCGAAATCGCCTGACCGTTCGACCTTGGCGCCAAGCGCCCGCATCGCCTTGGCGGTATTGAGGACGTCCTCGCCCTCCAGCAGACCCGAAATCCTGGTTTCGCCGACTGCTAGCGCGCCCAGGATAAGGGCGCGGTGCGAGATCGACTTGTCACCGGGCACCCGGATTTTCCCGGACAGGGGACCACTGGACCGAGCCTCCAGAGGGGTCGCGCGATTGGCGGGATGGTCTGAATAGGTCAAGATTGTGTCCTCTCCGCGGGCCGCAGGTAACACATGGGGCGCACCGCGTCACGCTACCGTCCGTATCCGCAAAGCGGCTATTGACAGCGGCGCGGCAACTAGCCAAGTGAAGACCGTTTTTCAAAAAATTCCCAGGATTCCACACGTGGCCAAATCCGATCTCGGAACCAAACGCATTTGCCCGACCACGGGTAAGAAGTTTTACGACCTCAACAAAAATCCGGTGGTTTCGCCCTACACCGGAGAGGTCGTGCCGATTGCGCCGGTGCCGACGCCGCGAACTCGCGCCGACGCCGCTGCGCGCGCCGCGGCCGCTTCGGCAGCCGCATCTGCCGAAGCCACGCCGGAGCCCGCCGAAGCCGAAGAGTTGGTGCCGCTTGAGGAAGCCGACGCCGAAGAGAACACCGGCAAGGTCAAGGCCGTCGTTCCAGAGTCGGAAGACGACATCGAGATCGACGAGACGATCGAAGACGACGACGATGACGATTCCACCTTCATCGCCGACGAGGAAGAAGGTGACGAGGACGTCACAGACATCATCGGCGACGTCGGCGGCGACGAGGAGACTTGAGATCGGTCCTGAACTGTGTTCAGAATTTAGCCCGCGCGTCGCCCAAGGCGTGCGGAGAGCATGAGCCGAAAGCGGTAGCGTCTTTCCCGCTGGATCGTGCTCAGATCATAGTGCTACGGGGCCATAGCTCAGCTGGGAGAGCGCTTGCATGGCATGCAAGAGGTCGGCGGTTCGATCCCGCCTGGCTCCACCACGCTTCTCCTTTCGTATTGCGCGTGGCGCAGCCAGGCAAGTGTGAAGCGTCGGATCGCCGAGCATACCCGCACCGCCAATTCGAGCCATGGCAATTTCCGGCGCTCGCCAGCGCACAATGCCTCCCATCGCGACCACGTCATCGAACAGGATCGGTACGAGGGGGTCGCCTTCCCGATCCGGTTGGCACGCAACCAGCCCGGCCTGCGCCGCACGCCACCGAAATTCAGTCAACACCGCTCGGAAGTACTTTCCGAATTCGGCTATGCCACAGTCGAGATCGAGACGTTGATTGCGACCATGGTGTTCCAGAATTACGCGCTCTATCCGCATATGAGCGTTTACAACAACATGGCCTATGGCCTGCGCAACCGCGGCATCGGCGAGCCCGAGATCAAGACCCGGGTCGAGGAGGCCGCGTGGATTCTCGAGCTTGGCGCCATGCTTCAACGCAAACCAGGTCAGTTGTCGGGCGGCCAGCGCCAGCGCGTCGCAATGGGCGCCGGGTCATCGTGCGGCAGCCGAAGGTGTTCCTGTTCGACGAACCGCTATCCAATCTCGATGCCAAGCTGCGCATCACGATGCGGGTGGAGATCCGCAAATTGCAGCAGCGCTTGAAAACCACCTCCATCCGCGTGACCCACGACCAGCTCGAGGCGATGACGCTTGCCGACATACTCGTGGTGATGAATAGCGGCTAGGTCGAGCAGATCGGCAACCCGCTCGATATCTACCGGAAGCCGGCGACGACCTTCGTCGCTTCCTTCATTGGCGCGCCGCCGATGAATCTGCTGCCGATTCGCTCGGATGGAATCAAGGCACAACTGCCGAGCGCAAGCGAGGGAGGCATCCTGGGGATCCGCCCCGAAGATTTTGTGGTGTCGAATGAGTTAGGCAAAGGCATCGCATTCGATCTTACCGTGGAGGCGATCGAGCGGGTCGGCGCCGAGACCTTCATCTACGGCGCGCGCGAACGTGACGCACAAGCCGTTACCGCCACTCCGGGCGAACTGCCGCCGGGCGAGGTAATCGTGCGGATTCCAGGCGCGGAGGCGCCCGGGATCGGCCAGCATCTCCGGGCGGTCGCCCCGCCCGACAAGCTGCATTTGTTTAGCGCCGATGGCCGCAAGCGGATCGATCTGTAGGCCCCGGCCCGGCCGCTCCGCACCAGGCGCGTCGGGTTGGTCGCAATAACCCTGTGACGATTTACGCGGCTCCGGAGCAGCTTGAACACGCACCAAATCATGCCCATATTGCCTGTTGACCGGGCGGCAGACCGTCGAACTGCCAAAAATGGGGCGCCGCAAGGGCCCCTCAAAGTCGCTTCGAGAGGACTTTGTAATGTCACGTGTTCCTTCGTTATCCAGTCCGTTCCTGCTTGGGTTCGACGAAATCGAGCGTGCGCTTGATCGCGTCGTCAAAGGCGCCGACGGTTACCCTCCTTACAATATCGAGCGTTGCGATCGCGGCAATGGCCAGCCTGAGCGGCTTCGCATCACGTTGGCGGTGGCGGGTTTTACCCGTGACCAACTTGATGTAACCATTGAGGAAAACCAGCTTGTGATCCGGGGCCGCCAGCAGGACGACACGCCTCGGCAAT
Source organism: Pseudomonadota bacterium (assembly GCA_018971625.1). Classification (GTDB taxonomy): domain Bacteria; phylum Pseudomonadota; class Alphaproteobacteria; order Rhizobiales; family Xanthobacteraceae; genus Bradyrhizobium. Next base: position 3,472 of record JAGXAJ010000021.1, on the reverse strand, counting down.
ACATCCATCGCGGCATCGCCGCGCGGCACTTCCAGCGCACTTTCGTGCTGGCGGAGGGGATGCAGGTGCTGGGCGCGGATTTGAAAAACGGGCTGTTGTCGATCGACCTCGCCCGGCCGGAGCCGGAAAAAGTCGTTAAGACAATCGCTATCAATGAACACGAATAATGGAACGAGTAGCGGACTCGACCGCTTAGTTCAAACAGGAGTCGAGACCATGAGTGATGTGAATGTGACATTCGAACCCGAAAGCGTCTCTTCCGAGGCGCTGGCTCATCTGGGCGAAGGCCATATCGCCTATGTCAAACAAGTCCGTTCCGAGGACGTGCCAGAGCTGTTTCCGCAGGCACCCAGGATCGCACCCGGCCTGAAGTTGTTCGCGCTGCATGCCGCCGACGGCACGCCGATCATGCTGACCGATAGCCGCGAAGCGGCGATCGCGAATGCATGGAGCAACGAACTGCAGGCCGTCAGCGTCCACTAACCGGCTTTTGCCTGGCACGGACAACAGGCCTTCCGGTGTCATCGACGGCAGCGCTTGCTGCTGTTTTTGACGCCTTCCCATCGAAATTCAGAATACGTGGGGATGTTCTCGATCAAATCGAGGACCGACTCCGCGTATTTTTTTGTCCGATGCCTTACGAAGGGTAAAGGCGCTCGAGAAGGCGCCTGCCTGGAGGACCAGTTCTACGCCGCGCTCGCGGGTGGTAGCGCCAGCACCGAATAGATCGCCTGTGCGTCGCGCGAGGCGCGCAATTTCTTGGCGACGTCCTGATCGCGTAACAGGCGCGCGATCCGGGCCAGCGCCTTCAAATGGTCGGCGCCGGCGCCTTCCGGCGCCAGTAGCAGGAAGATCAGGTCGACTGGCTGGCCGTCCATTGCCTCGAAGTCGATCGGCCGCTCAAGGCGGGCAAACAGCCCAAACAGCTTCTCAAGCTTGGGCAGCTTGCCGTGCGGGATGGCGACGCCATAACCTACCGCCGTGGTTCCCAGCTTCTCCCGCTGCAGCAGCACCTCGAACACGGCGCGCTCGTTCTGTCCGGTCAATAACGCCGCCCGCGCCGAGAGTTCCTGCAGCGCTTGCTTCTTGCTGTTAACCCTCAATGCCGGGAGAATCGCCTCGGGTGCGACCAGGTCGGTAATCGTCATTGGGCGTTCCGAGGTGAATTAGCCGTCAGGTTGCGAAATAGGTTTTAAAGCGGCGGCGTCAAGAAGATCGGCGGGGGAGGCGGGTTATTGTCCGGGTCCCCGCTCGGGGCTTCTACTCCAACGTATGACCGGTGCCAACTGCCGCAAGGCTGTTCCTGACCTGTCTTTGCAGGCGCAGACCATAGGAACAGGGCCAAAAAGCGTCAATACTGCGTCACTGTCGGTTGCCGCCTAACCGGCATTGACCGATGGCGGATCGATCCAGCCGACATTGCCGTCCGCCCGGCGGTAGATGATGTTCACCCGGCCGCTGCTGCCATGCTGAAATACCATGCAGGGAGCGCCGGTCAGATCCAGCTCCATCACCGCTTCGCTGACCGAAAGCCGCCGCAGCGACGTTGTCGCCTCGGCAATGATCACGGCATTGTAGCCGTTGACCTCGTCTTCGCCGTCGGACGCCGGCGCCTCGATCACATAGCTCGGCGCATCCAGCGTCGGTGCGTCCATCTCAGCCAAGGCGGCCGAAGCCGCATAGGCCTTTCGGGCCGAGCGGTCCTTCAGCCGGCTCTTGTAGCGGCGCAGCCGCTTCTCCATCATCAGCAACGCCTGGTCGGCGCTGGCATAGGCGTCGGTCGCATTGGAGTCGGCTTCCAGCGTGATGCCGGAATCCAGATGCAGCGCGCAATCGGTTCGGAAGCCGAACCCATCCTTGCTAAGCGTGATGTGGCCGGAGTAATTGCCGTCGAAATATTTGCGTAGCACTTCCTCGGTTCGCTCGCTGACGCGATCACGCAGCGCTTCGCCGATGCTGATGCTTTTTCCCGAGATCCGAAGGGTCATGATGAGAGCCTCTTTTGGTTCTGGACTTGCCGACACTATCGCGATTTGGCTGCCTTGCAATCTAGCCGGTGCGGTGTCGCGGGACCGGTCGGAAGAGCCGGCGGGACGGAAAGGGGATTACCAAGCACGCTTTGTTTGTCGCGGCGACGCTGCACCGAGGATGGGATTCGCATCGCCTCGCGGTATTTCGCGACGGTGCGGCGGGCGATATCAATACCCGTTTCGCGCAATCGTTCCACAATGCTGTCGTCGGAGAGGATCGCCGCCGGGTCTTCCGCGTCGATCAATTGCTTGATGTGGTGACGGACCGCTTCGGCCGAATGGGCTTCGCCTCCGTCGGCCGACGCAATCGAGGCGGTGAAAAAATACTTCAATTCGAAACTGCCGCGATTGGTCGCCATGTATTTGTTGGCGGTTACCCGCGACACCGTCGATTCATGCATCTGGATCGCGTCGGCCACAGCCTTGAGGTTGAGCGGCCGCAAATGCGCCACGCCATGGGTGAAGAAGCCGTCCTGCTGGCGCACGATCTCGGTTGCCACTTTCAGAATAGTGCGGGCGCGCTGGTCGAGCGCGCGCACCAGCCAGGTCGCGTTCTGCAGGCAGTCGATGAAATAGGATTTGTCGCCGTCCTTGCGGGTCATCTTGGACAGCTGCGTGTAATAGACCTGATTGACCAGCACCCGCGGCAGCGTGTCATTGTTGAGCTCGACATGCCAGCCGCCATCGGGCCCGGGCCGCACGTAAACGTCAGGCACCACGGTCTGCACCCGCGACGCGCCGAATTTCAGGCCGGGCTTCGGATCGAGCCTTCGAATCTCGCCGATCATCTCGGTGATGTCTTCATCATCGACGCCGCATAGTTTGCGCAAGCCTGCGATGTCACGCCTGGCCAGCAGATCGAGATGTTCGATCAGCGCCTGCATCGCGGGATCGTAGCGATTGAGTTCGCGCAGCTGGATCGCCAGGCACTCGCTCAGGCTTCGCGCGCAGACGCCCGGCGGATCGAATTTCTGCAACACCGCGAGCACCGCTTCCACGTCCTGTTGCGAAGCTCCGAGCCGCTCGCCGGCCTGCCCGAGATCGGGCGGCAGATAGCCGGCGTCATCCACCAAATCGATCAGATATTGCCCGATCATGCGCTGCGCCGGCGCCGCGAATGCCACCACCAATTGTTCGGCCAGATGATCGCCGAGCGTAACCTCGGCCGCGACAAAGGCTTCGAGATTGTACTCGTCATCGTTGGAAGCGCCGCCGCCCCATTCGGTATAGGCGGTCGGGGCCGCATCCCGCGCCGCGCGCGCAGCGGCTTCGGCCGGTTCCTCGGAAAAGACATTGTCGAGACCGGTATCGAGGGTCTGCTCGATCTCGGTGCGGCTGCCGAGATCGTGGTTCAGCCACTCCTCCTGGGCTGGCTCGACGCTGTTGCCGGACGGCTCGTCGCCCGTGCCGTTGCCGTAAGCGGCCTCGTCGGAATCCGCCGA
>JAGXAJ010000092.1 GCA_018971625.1 Pseudomonadota bacterium | reverse complement strand
CTCCTTCTTCCGAGGCCAGCATCACAAACTCCAATCTCGCGTCCATCCGGGACACCTCGTGGAATGGCATCCGACAGCCTCCTTGATTCGCTGTCGAAAGTGTCCACGATGTCTCCGAACACCCGTCCACCATCTCCCCGGTCTGAACAATGGGAGAGGGAACATGCTTCTGTCGTTGTGGCGACAAAGTTCGCCGCTACTTGCCCGCCCGGCAATTATAGGCGCGGCGAAAGCCGGCCGCTTGGGCGTCGTCCTCGGTGCAGAACCAGCGGTCCGGTCTGGTCAGCGCCGGATAGCTGCGGCAGCCCTGCAGGTGATAGATGCCGACGTTTCCGGTGACGCGGGCGCGCACCGCGAATTTGGCCTTGATGGTGCAGCGGGGCGGCATCGCCGGGTGTTCCGGAAACAGCGCCGCGCGTATTTCACGGTCCTTGTCGGCGGGACAGGCGCCACCCAGCAGCGCGCCGTCTTTCTTGCCGAGACGGAAATCGGCTGGCGAGACAAAACAGCCTTTCCAGATTCCCTTGCGATCGGCTTTGGCGGCAGCTTCATCTTCACCGAAGCGGCCGTTGGCCGAATTCATCGCAAAACCCTGACCGACCGCGAGCTGGTTCAGGCTCGTCGTCTCGCCCTCCACGGTGCAGATGCCGAGGTGTCGTTTCCTGTAGGCCGGATCCGGGCCGAGATCCTCGCATCGCACCACGTGGCCGCCGACCTGCTTTGCCAGTTGGTTGCGGGCGTCGATGCCGCAGGCCCACGGATCGGCGTGATCATCGATGCAGATCTGATCTGGCTCCGGCGCGTCGATGCCGTCGAGCCGGTAGGTAACGTCGGCAAGCTGGATGGTGTTGCCATCCTTGACGATGGCGTTCGCCGCCGAGCCAGGGGCTGCCCACAGCAGCAAGGGCAAGAGCAGCATCACACAACGAACCAGCGAAGACCGGCTCGGGCTGACAAAATGATGGGACCGCATGGTTCTCTCGGACAGGACAGGGCTGATCGGAAGTTCCTACCATATCCGCGTCGAACAAGACCAATAGCCTGCGCGTTGAGACCAGAGGACGTGTTGCGGCGATCGCAATTGTCAGGGCAGGGCGTGGTCGCTATAGCGGGTGTCAGGAGGTTTTCATGTCCGTTCGGTTCGTGCTGCTGCCGGTGTTCGTGCTGGTCGGTCTGACATTTGCGCTGCTGTTGGGGATGACCACCACGCGCACTCGCGCGCTCAAGGGCGGGGAAACCCGGTTCAAGGATATCGCGTTGGGCGAACAGAACTGGCCGGCAAGGGTCACTCAGATCGGCAATTGCTTCAGCAACCAGTTTGAACTGCCGGTTCTGTTCTACGCCCTGATCGCGCTGGCGCTGCCGCTGCGGCACGCCGATCTCTTCATCGTGCTGATGTCCTGGGTATTTGTCGCGACCCGGTTCATTCATGCCGGCATTTTCGTGACATCGAACAATGTGCAGCAGCGCGGCATGGCATGGTTTGCCGGCGTGCTGGTGCTATTTGCCATGTGGATCTATTTCGCGTTGCGGATACTGCTGCTGATCTGACGTGTCCCCTTCGACCAATTGAATTGAAAGTTCTGGATGACTCCCGCAGCGAGACTTTCCGCGGCCATTGAACTGATCGACGCCATCGATACGCAACGCGTACCGGCGGCGAAGGCGCTGAAGGAATGGGGCACCGCGCACCGCTATGCCGGCTCGGGCGATCGTGCCGCGATCTCCGGCCTGGTCTGGGACGTGCTGCGCCGCCGCGCCTCGAGCGCCTGGATCATGGACTCCGATACGCCGCGCGCGCGCGTACTCGGAATGCTCAGGCTCGAGCGCGGCATGGATGTCGACACGATCGCGGCATTCTGTGATGGCGGCCGCTTTGCGCCGCAGCCGCTCAACGAGAACGAGCGCGCCGCGTTGGCGTCGCGGACGCTCGAGAAAGCGCCCGCATACATTGCCGGCGACTATCCGGAATGGCTCGATGGTCTTCTGGCGCAAGCGTTCGGCGAAGATCGCATGGCGGAGGCGACCGCGATGGCGAGCCGCGCGCCGCTCGACCTGCGCGTCAATACGCTGAAGGCCAAACGCGAAAAGGTAGAGCGCTCGATCGCGCATCTCGGCGCAAGGCCGACGCCATGGTCGCCGACCGGCCTGCGCATCGAACTGGGCGCCGATGCGCGCAACCCGGGCATCCATGCCGAGGAAGCTTTCCTCAAGGGCGCAATCGAGGTGCAGGACGAAGGCTCGCAGTTGGCGGCGCTGTTCTCGGCGGCAAAGCCTGGCGAGCAGGTGATCGATCTCTGCGCCGGCGCCGGCGGCAAGACGCTGGCGCTGGCGGCGCTGATGCAGGGCAAGGGCCGGTTGATCGCGACCGATCACGACAAGCGCCAGCTTGCGCCGATCCATGAGCGGCTGTCGCGTGCCGGAATCCATAACGCCGATGTGCGCGCGCCGAAGGGCGATGCCGATCCCCTCGGTGATATCAGAGCTTCCGCCGATCTCGTGTTGATCGACGCGCCGTGCACGGGAACCGGCACCTGGCGGCGCAATCCCGACGCCAAATGGCGGATGCGCCCGGGCGCGCTCGAGGTGCGGCTGAAGGATCAGATCGAGGTGCTGGATCGCGCAGCAAGACTGGTCAAGCCGGGCGGCCGGATTGCCTATATCACCTGCTCGGTGCTCCCGCCCGAAAACAGCGGGCAGGTGCGCGCGTTCATCGAACGCCATCCGGAATTTGCGCTCGTTCCACCGGAACAGACCGCAAGCGTGCTGTGGGACAAGGCCGAGCAGTTCGCCGAAGCCGCGCTGAAATCCACCGAGGGCTGGCTGATGACGCCGCGCCGCACCGGCACCGACGGGTTCTTCGTGTCGGTGCTGAGGAAGCAAGCTCCATAAAGATCGTCGTGCCCGGGCTTGTCCCGGGCATCCACGACTTACTTCCTTTGCTGGCACAAAGACGTGGACGGCCGGGACAAAGCCCGGCCATGACGGAAAACTGCAAGCACGGCGTCATCCTGGGGAGCGCGCTCTTGCGCGCATCTCGAAGGATGGGCGCGCGCCGGGCCATCCCTCGAGACGGTGCGGAGCCTGTCATCGAGCTGCGCTTGCACGGACCCATGGCGTCCCCTCGGGATGAGCGCTGAGGCGAAAACTGTGTAAATGCCGCGCAAAAGCGCACTTTAGGCCCGGTTCTGGTGCGTTTTGACGGTTGCTAGCCTCACCCCCGTCGCGTATCTGCTTGCCATGACAGCCGCACAGCCCGCAGCAGAGTCGATGCCTTCGGTGGCGTCGGCGCATGACAGGATTCTGATTGTCGACTTCGGCAGCCAGGTGACGCAGCTGATCGCGCGCCGGGTGCGCGAGGAGGGCGTCTATTCCGAGATCGTCCCGTTCCAGAGGGCGGAAGCCGCCTTCCGGGAGATGAAACCAAAAGCCGTGATCCTCTCCGGTGGACCGGAATCGGTGCATGAGGCCGGCTCGCCGCGTGCCCCGCAATCGATCTTCGATTCCGGCGTGCCAGTGCTCGGCATCTGCTACGGCCAGATGACCATGGCGGCCCAGCTCGGCGGCGAGGTCGAGGGCGGGCACCATAGAGAATTCGGGCGCGCCGACCTCGAGGTCAAGGCGCCAAGCAACCTGTTCGATTCCACCTGGTCGATGGGCGAAAAGCATCCGGTGTGGATGAGCCACGGCGACCGCATCACCAAAATGCCGCCGGGCTTTGCGGTGGCCGGCGTCTCGGCCAATGCGCCATTCGCCGTCATTCAGGACGAGACGCGCAAATATTATGGGCTGATGTTCCACCCCGAAGTGGTGCATACGCCGGATGGCGCCAAGCTTATCCGTAATTTCGTTCGCAAGGTCGCAGGTTTAACCGGCGACTGGACCATGCGCGCGTTCCGCGAGGAGGCGATCGAGAAGATCCGCGCCCAGGTCGGCAAGGGCAGGGTGATCTGCGGCCTGTCCGGTGGCGTCGATTCAGCCGTGGCCGCCGTGCTAATCCACGAGGCGATCGGCGACCAGCTCACCTGCGTGTTCGTCGATCATGGCCTGCTGCGGCTGGATGAAGCCAAGATCGTCGTCGACCTGTTCCGACACCACTACAACATCCCGTTGGTTCATGTTGATGCCTCGAAGCAGTTCCTCGGCGAACTCGCCGGCGTCACCGACCCCGAGGTGAAGCGCAAGACCATCGGCCGCCTGTTCATCGACGTATTCGACGAAGAGGCGAAGAAAATCGGCGGCGCTGATTTCCTGGCTCAGGGCACGCTCTATCCCGACGTGATCGAGAGCGTATCGTTCACGGGCGGACCGTCGGTTACGATCAAGTCGCACCACAATGTCGGCGGCCTGCCGGCGCGCATGAAGATGAAGCTGGTCGAGCCGTTGCGCGAACTGTTCAAGGACGAGGTCCGCGTTCTCGGCCGCGAACTCGGCCTGCCGGAAATCTTCGTCGGCCGTCATCCGTTCCCCGGACCGGGTCTCGCGATCCGCTGCCCCGGCGAGATCACGAAGGAAAAGCTCGACATCCTGCGCAATGCGGACGCGGTTTATATCGACCAGATCCGCAAGCATGGTCTCTACGATCATATCTGGCAGGCGTTCGCCGTGCTGCTGCCGGTCAAGACCGTCGGCGTGATGGGCGACGGGCGGACCTACGAATACGTCGTCGGCCTGCGCGCGGTGACCTCGACCGACGGCATGACCGCGGATTTCTATCCGTTCGAGATGAAATTCCTTGGTGAAACCGCGACCCGTATCATCAACGAGGTCAAGGGAGTCAACCGCGTGGTCTACGACGTGACGTCAAAGCCGCCGGGCACGATTGAGTGGGAATGATTCAGGCCCATCCGGAGCTATCCCACAGCGTCCGGAAACATCCATAATACACTGATAAATAATATAGAATTATCCATAGACGTTCGAGGACTATCGGCCGGCAGAGATCACTGCTGACGTACTCCCTGACGGTCCGTCTCCCCATTGCGAAATCCGATTTTGTCCGATACCGTCAGGGTCCGGGTGGCCTATGACGGTCTTTTTTTCGATCTAACATGCTGTAATAAAAAGAGATTTTGTCACGAGGACGCTCGAAAATGGCCTGACGGTCTTTTTTCGCGGAGGCGGCCCAAATGTTGACGGATGCAGCCCTTAAGCACCTGAAACCAAAAGACAAAATTTATAAGGTGACGGACCGGGACGGCATGTATGTGCTCGTGAAGCCGTCGGGGACGCTCACATTTCGGCTGGACTACCGGATGAATGGGCGGCGCGAGACCGTCACGTTCGGCAAGTACGGCCCGGCCGGGTTGTCGCTCGCTCGCGCGCGAGAGCTGTGCATCGACGCCAAGCGGGCGATCAGCGAGGGACGCTCGCCGGCGATCGAAAAGCAGCGGGAGAAGCGCCGGCTGCTAGAAGCGAGGAGCTTTGGCGAGTTCGGCGAGAAGTGGCTGACCGCGGCCCCGATGGCGGACAGCACACGGGCGATGCGCCGAGCTGTCTTCGAACGCGAACTGCTGCCAAGGTGGCGCACCAGGCTGCTGACCGAAATCACACCGGATGACCTCCGGGCGCATTGTGGCGCCATCGTCGAGCGCGGCGCGCCAGCGACGGCGATCCACGTCCGCGACATCCTCAAGCAGATCTATGGCTTCGCGATCTTGCACGGCGAGAAGGTGGCCAACCCGGCTGATGATGTTGGGCCGGCTTCGATCGCGACGTTCGTGCCGAAGGATAGGTCGCTCTCGCCGACCGAGATCAGGATCATGCTCAGGCTGATCGAGAAGGTGGCGACGCTGCCGACCATCCGGCTCGGCATGCGCCTCTATCTGCAGACCATGGTGCGCAAGAGCGAGCTGCAGGACGCGATCTGGGACGAGGTCGATTTCGAGAACGCCGTCTGGACCATCCCGAAGGAGCGGATGAAGCGCTCGAAGGCGCACAATGTCTATCTGTCGCGCCAAACGCTCGACATCATGATCGCGCTGAAGACGTGCGCAGGGAATTCGCGATACCTGTTGCCATCGCGGTACGATGCGGATGCACCGATGTCTCGCGCGACGTTCAATCGTGTGACTTACTCGGTCGTCGAGCTGGCGAAGAAGGAGGGTTTGCCCCTCGAGCCATTTACGGTTCACGATCTCCGACGGACGGGATCCACGCTGCTCAATGAACTGGGTTTCAACAGCGACTGGATCGAGAAGTGCCTCGCGCACGAGGACGGCCGCTCGTCGCGCGGAGTCTACAACAAGGCAGAGTACGAAGTTCAACGCCGCCATATGATGCAGGAGTGGTCGGATATCATCGATGCCTGGGTCGCCGGCAAGAAGCGCGTCCCGGTGCTCATCCCGCCTTCGATGCCGCTGCTTGAACCCGACCCGGCTCTTGAACTGGGCGCGACCGCCGTTGCCTGACGTCAGGAGCCTGCGCCCGGACAATTGGGGCTGATCGGCGCGAAGCCAGCCAGGCTTCGACCTCCGCCAAATCCCAGACGACGCAACGCGGCGAGAGAGCGAAGCGCCGCGGAAATTCGCCGCGCTGCTCCATTTCGTAAATGGTGCTGTCGGCAAGCGGCACCATCTCGCGCAATTGCTGTCGACGGATGGTCCGCTTGATAGATTTCTCCGCTGCTGAAGCCATCTCAAGTCTCCGTGGGTTTCCGAACTCACGGCAAATGAAAGCGATTGCCGCTGAACGATGGAAGTCCTTCATTGCAGCCGTAGGGGCGTGGAGGGCGTTGGGACAAGGATCGGATGGTTATGCACCAGTCTTCGCGTGGCGGTCATCATTTTGATCTTAAAAGACTTTTCGGTATGTGGAAAAGTCGCCGGGGTATGAATGTGGGATCGGCGCATCGTGAGCCAACATGATGATCACTCTCCATCACCTTCGGAGACGCTGAGTTTGCGCGAAGCACGGCAGATCACGAGATTCTTTTTATCCCAGTCATCGAGGGCCTGCACCGGGTAGAGCACCGATTTACCGATTTTCACGAAGGGTGGTCCAACCCGCTGCGCGCGCCAATTACGAAGAGTCCCTACGGAGATTTCGCCCCGATAGCGTTCGGCAACTTCCTCGGTCGTTAGATACTTGTTTTCGGTCACGAACACCTCCATCAGCCGGTCACGACCGTCTCCTCGACGGACGGCGCAGCGGCGCTCATCAACTGTGATGGGAGGGCCGCCCTCAACGATTTCGATCACGTGCAAGGATCGTTGGCACCAGCCCGTCACGATAACGCACGTTGGAAGGATGAGGGGTGCGGCGAGGAGTGAAAAGCTGTTCTTATCGGACGGCGGTTTGTAGGCTGGGACGGGATAGAAATCGGACCCCTGCAAGGCACGGTGCCAAAGATCTTCGAAGCCAGACCTATCGGGACGCTCCCCTCCGCGATATGGCTGGATATCCATTATCGACGAATCTCGATCAGCTTGATGAGATCGGGGACAACGAAACGGGAGCTGAAAGTGAAAAGCCCCGCCTCGCGAACATGCGCTTCCGTCTCGCGGTCGAAACTCGCCCCATATGCCCACGCGATCCAGGGTTCCCAAAGCTTAGAAATCAACCGCCGAACTTTGCCTTCGGGACGGACATATTCGAGAAGCCGAATCAGGCCACCCGGTCGAACGACGCGCTGGAGCTCCTTGAGCGCCGGGACTTGAAGCGCTGCGGGGAGGACGCAAAAGAGGAAACTCGCGACAGCGGCATCGAACATGTAGTCGAGAAAAGCCATCCGACTGACGTCCATCTGGCATAGCTCAATCGAAGAAGCGGGCGACTGACAAAGCCTCCGTTCCGCGCGCGCAAGCATCGCCGAGCTTATGTCGATGCCGGTGACAGTCGCGCCGGCTGGATAGAAGTAGAAATTCCGGCCGGTGCCTACGCCTGCATCGAGAATGTGCCCATTCATGCCTTCAAACAGGTTCTGACGGAGGGAGCGATAGCGCCCGTATTCAAACGGGAGATCCAGTAGATCGTATAACGGCGCGATCCGCTCATAGCGGTCTAGGTTCGCGGGACCATTCCTCGGATCGAATCGCTTGCCTTGATCCATATGCGTCAGCTTCGACAAATTCCGTCTCTCAATGGCTCGGGCGTTTCGAGTTCCTCAAGGATCTGGCACTCCGGCCGCTGATCCCCGTGACAACGTGCGGCCAGATCGGCAATCGTGTTCCGGATCGCCTTCATCTCGGCGATCTTGCGGTCGAGCTCGGCAACGTGGGCGAGCGCGAGCCGCTTGACATCCCTGCTGGCACGCCGGCGGTCGCGATAGAGCGACAGCAACGCGGCCACCTCCTTAAGCGAGAAGCCGAGGCTACGAGCACGCTGAATGAAGCGGAGCGTCTGGACATCATTATCGTCATACGCGCGATAGCGGTTTTCCAGCCGCTCCGCCGGCGTGATGAGGCCGATCTCCTCGTAGTAGCGGATGGTTTTGGGTGGCACGCCCGACTGAGATGCGGCTTCGCCGATCGACATGAGGCCGTTGCCCATCGTCTTAAGTCCTCCCGGGCGCTGCTGGCCGCCAGCGCCGAAGCAACAAGGCGTTCGTCACGACGCTGACTGACGAAAGCGCCATCGCGGCGCCAGCGATCACCGGGCTCAACAGGCCCAATGCCGCCACGGGCATGCCGATCACATTGTAGATGAACGCCCAGAACAGGCCCTGGCGGATCTTGTCATAGGTTGCCCGGCTCACTGCGATGGCATCGCCGATCAGCAGCGGATCGCCGCGCATGAGCGTGATTCCCGCCGTCTGCATCGCCACGTCGGCCCCGTTGCCCATCGCGATGCCGATATCGGCAACAGCCAGCGCCGGTGCATCATTGACGCCATCGCCAACCATCCCGACGTGGCGGCCTTCGGCCTGGAGCCGTTGTACCTCCGCCGCCTTTTCCGCCGGCAACACTCCGGCCAGCACGCGTCGAATGCCGAGTTGGCTCGCGACCGCGGCGGCGGTGCGCTCATTATCACCAGTCAGAAGCACGGTCTCGATGCCGATCGCGTGGAGGTGGCGGACCGCCGCCGCGGCCGTCGGCTTCAAGGGATCGGCGACCGCGATCAGGCCGAGGAGACATGCGGCCATGTCGAGCGCGGCGACCCACATGACCGTGCGCCCTTGCTCTTCAAGACGCGCGGCCTGAGTTTCCAGCTCGTCAGTGCGAACGCCATTCTCCTGCATGAGGCGGCGATTGCCAATCGCGATCTGGCGGCCGTCAACGAGCGCCGTCAGACCCTTGCCGGCATAGCTCTGAAACTCGGCCAGTCCCGGAAGCGCCATGCCTTCGGCTTTTGCCAGGACGGCGCGCGCCAGCGGGTGTTCGCTGCCTTTCTGCGCCGCAGCGGCCAGCGTGAGCAGCTCCTCTTCACTGATGCCGTTCGGCACGAGGTCGGTGACGGCGGGCTTGCCTTCCGTCACCGTTCCGGTCTTGTCGAGGACCACCGTATCGAGCTTGTGCGCCCGTTCGAGCGCCTCGGCATCGCGGATCAGGATGCCAGCCTTTGCCGCAGCGCCGGTGCCGACCATCAGCGCGGTGGGCGTCGCAAGCCCGAGTGAGCATGGGCAAGCGATCACCATCACGGCGACCGCTGCAATGACTCCGGCCGTGACGTTGCCGGCGATCAGCCACCAGCCGAGGAACGCCACAACCGCCACGCCCACGACGACAGGAACAAAGATCGCAGCGACGCGGTCGACCAAACGCTGCACCGGCGGCTTCTTCGCTTGGGCGTTTTCGACCATTGCAATGATGCGCGACAATATTGATTTCGCGCCGACCGCTGTCGCCTCAATGCGCAACAGCCCGCTGCCATTAATCGACCCGCCGGTGACGTCGTCACCGGAGGTTTTCCCGACAGGCAGGCTTTCGCCGGTGAGCAGGCTTTCGTCCACTTCGCTGCGGCCGCCGATGACGATCCCATCAACAGGCAGCTTTTCGCCTGGGCGGACGACGACAATATCGCCGACCGCAACCGCTGCGACCGGCACTTCAATCTCCGTTCCGTCGCGCTCGACGCGGGCCTTGTCCGGGCGCAGCGACATGAGCGCCTGGATCGCCGCAGTGGTCGAGCGCTTGGCGCGCGCTTCGAGCCATTTGCCGACCATGATCAGTGCCATCACCACCGCCGCTGCCTCGAAATAGAGATGCGTGTCCGGCGGCCCTGCGAGCATCAGGTAGAGGCTGTAGAAATAGGCCGCCGACGTGCCGAGCGAGACCAGCAGGTCCATGTTACCGGTAAAGGCGCGCAGCGCTTTCCAGGCGGCGACGTAGAAACGCGCGCCGACGATGAACTGCACCGGCGTCGCCAAGGCGAGTTGCAGCCATGCGGGCAGCATGACGCCGAACATGGGCAACAGCAGCGGTGCGCTCAGCACCACGGCGGCCGCGATGCGCCACGTCTCGCGCTTGAAGCGGCGCTCTTCGGCGACGACCATGGCTTTGTCGCGCTCGACATCGCCGGTCAGCAGCTCGGCGTCATAACCGGCGCGCTGTACCGCCGCGATCAGGTCGGCGGGTTTTAAGACGCCGGCCATTCCTTCGACCGAGGCCCTCTCAGTCGCCAAGTTGACTTCGGCCCGCGTAACGCCCGGCACGGCAGAAAGCGCTTTCTCGACACGGCCTGCACAGGTCGCGCAGGTCATGCCGGAGACGGTGAGTTCCCGCGTCTCGTGCGGCACATCGTAACCGGCGCACGCGATCGCCTCACCCAATTCCGAATGAGCAAGTCGCATTGGGTCGAAATGCACATCGGCCCGCTCAGCCGTGAGATTGACCGTGGCCTCGACACCGGGAAGGGACCGCAGCGCTTTTTCGACGCGCCCGGCGCAGGTGGCGCAGGTCATCCCCTCGATCGGCAGAACGACGTGCGTCCGTTCAGCAGCCGCCGCTTCGACCGCGCTCATTGCGTCCTCCTGTTGATTTCTCCTGCGTGATGTGCGCGCCGTAGCCGGTGGCTTCGACGGCATTGATCAGAACTTCGGGGCGCGCTGTGCCCGTAACGACGGCGCGGCCATTTTCAAAATCGACGTTTGCGCTCTCGACGCCAAGCACCCGTGAAAGGACCCGTGTCACCGTGTTGGCGCACCCGTTGCAGGTCATTCCCGAGATCGACAGCGTGTTGCCTCCGGAGTTCTCTGCATCCAGTTCATCCATGGAACCATACTCCTTCCAGTAAACTGGAATCTATGTAGGGTTTCCACCTACTGGAAGGTCAAGGCCCGGGAATCTCAGCGTGGCCCGCGACGGGCGCGTGCGACCGCCCGACGCCGTCGTCGCATCTTGATTTGATGCATTCCGGCACGCCGCCCCCAAGTCGGTGCGGACCGATTGAGCGAAACTTTGGGTGGGCTCGGTGGAATGCCGGGCGTGAACGCGCGCCCGGCTGCGCCCTACATTGCGCTCTTCACGCCCCAGCGGACGAGGAGCCAATTCGCTGGGTAAGTCGTCAGAAACCCGAGCACCATGCCGATCTGCATCATGAACCAGAATACAATGCTAGAAGCGTCTGGCCGGTTGGTTGCCATGAGCAGGAACCAGATCACCGCCATCCAGGCGAACATGCCGACTTCGAAAGCCGTCAGCGACAAGGTGTCGGCCTTCACGGCATCGATGATGGCCTCTTGCGGTGGGACTTGGCGCATCGCCCGGATCGGGAAATACTGAAAGGCGATCCCGAAAAGATAAGCGATGCCGAACTCAACAACGTAGTCGGCGTAGAGTCGTTGGCCGAACAGCGCCCAGCCCGTGGCGAGCACGATCGGCGCTCCGATAATGTCCCCGATCACGCAGCCGCTCCCGCAATGGGTGGCCGAAAGGAAGATGCTTTTCCAGTAAGGCTGCTGTCGTTTCATCTTCGGCGCGTCGGCAGCCATCGGACGACCCATTGCGGCATAAAGCCACCAGCCGACGACTGGAAAGTACAGCCCGGTCACCGGCCAGACGATGTTCATGATCGTCATGTTCTGAGGATGGCGCCGGACGTCGAGCGCGATCATGCCCGCGGTCGCCAGACCGAGGATGATCGAGACCCAAGACAGGATCACCAGCCACTTCGGCATGCATCGCCTCTAATCGTTTAACGCACGAATGCGGGCGCCTTTCCGAAGTTCCTGAAACATAAAACTCCGCACCGTCCGCCCTGCCGGGCGGTTTCCGGCCTTTGCTCCGGGCTCTAACGGATATCGGGAAGTCCTGGAAGGCCGGTATCGCTAACCTCTCGGCAGCCTCGAGCGAACCGTTTCAAAGAGAGCCAGGCGTTCAGGACGATTCTGACAGTAGGTCGGTGAGATCGTCCGCCAGCGCAGGGGCCAAAATCGGCAGGAGCGAAGCTTAAACCGGTTGGTTTGGCAACGGTAGAGTGCGGAGGATTATCTAGTGATATCAAAGCCTTAATTTGCCATGGTCTGGAACCTATCAGGCCCTCAGCCCTTGATCGGGCATCGGCATTCGCACGTTTGATGCAGGGACAACTTCAATGAACAGCGGAACAAACATAGCGAAAGGAATCGGTAGCAGTTTCGTCGCGACGATCGTCCTCTCCGCCATCATGCTGATGAAGCAGGCGATGGGGCTCATGCCGCAGCTCAATCCGATCGGGATGATCACCCAGATGAGCGGCGCAGGGTCTCCGCTCATGGGGTGGCTCGTGCACTTCTTTATCGGAATCATTCTGTGGGGCGTCGCTTACGCTTGGCTTGATCCTTTCCTGGCGGGACCACGCTGGTTCCGCGGCGCCACCTTCGCAACCGGCGCCTGGCTACTGATGATGATCGTGATGATGCCAATGGCCGGCGCGGGGTTCTTTGGCCTCCACCTAGGCATGATGGCGCCGATCGCGACGCTCGTTTTGCACTGGATCTATGGTGCCGTCCTCGGCGCCTTGTACGGAACCTGGGCGCATCCGGAACCCGCCCAACCCGTCCACGCCTGATGCGAAAGCGTGCAAGCCACACTCGGACAAAGTTCTGACCGGGATAGGATGATCGCAAATGCCAAGCGAATATGACCTTGTCGTCCTGGGCACGGGAGTCGCCGCGACGACGGCGGCGTTCCGGTGCCGCGCCGCCGGTTGGCGCGTCGCAATCGTTGATCATCTACCATTCGGAGGAACCTGCGCGCTCCGCGGCTGCGATCCGAAAAAGGTTCTGGTCGGCGTCGCAGAAGCGTTGGACCAAACCCGGCGGTTGCGGGGCGAAGGCATCGGCGGCGGGGAACCGTCCATCGATTGGCGCCGGCTGATCGCGTTCAAGCAAAGCTTCACCGATCCGGTGCCGCGTCGCCGCGAGGAGGAGTTTGCCAAGAACGGGATTGACGCGTTCCGCGGCCATGCGCGGTTCCTCGGCCCGCGCTCAATCGAGGTTGGTGATGAGAGCTTGGATGCACGTTTCATACTAATTGCGACGGGCGCCGTGCCGATGCACCTGGGCATTGCAGGCGAGGATCACCTCGCGAGCAGTACCGATTTTCTGGAACTCAAAGAGCTGCCGAAGCGGCTGGTGTTTGTCGGTGGCGGATTCATCGCGCAGGAATTCTCGCATGTCGCGGCGCGTGCCGGCGCCTCGGTAGTCGTTCTCGAGCAGTCGGATCGCATTCTGGGGCAGTTTGATCAGGACCTCGTAAGCTGGCTGCAGGCGAAGTCCGCCTCGTTGGGAATCGATATTCGCGTGAATGTGCGTGTGCAGAGCGTCGAGAAAAGCGGGGTCGGCTTCAAGGTCACGGTCGCGTCCCATGGTGACACGACGAGTCTTGATGCGGATCTCGTCGTCCACGCGGCCGGCCGTATTCCGGACGTCGATTCGCTCGATCTCGCCGCAGGAAACGTCGCGCAGGAGAAAGGGCGCCTCGCGCTCAACGAGTTCCTGCAGAGCACCTCCAATTCAGCGGTCTACGCCGCTGGCGATGCTGCATCGAGCGGGCCGCCCTTGACCCCGGTCGCAAGCCGCGATGGAGCGGTCGTGGCTGCCAACATGACGAAAGGCAATCATCGGCACCCTGACTATGCGGCAGTTGCAAGCGTGGTGTTCACGATCCCTCCGCTTGCGCAAGTCGGATTGCTTGAAGACGAGGCGCGGCGGCGCAACCTACGCTATCGCGTCCGACACGAGAAGACCTCCGACTGGTACACGGCGCGGCGTGTCAACGAGGATTGTTCAGGCTTCAAGCTTTTGATCGAGGAAGAGACGGAACGCATTCTCGGTGCCCACCTTATCGGACCGCATGCGGAGGAGGTCATCAATATCTTTGCGCTGGCCATCCGCGCCGGCCTGCCCGCGTCGCGATTGAAAGAGACCATTTTCGCCTATCCGACCGCCGGCTCCGACATCGGTTACATGCTATGAGCCCGCGTATCGTGGCAAGCGTCGCAAGAACGGCACTGGATCGAGCGCGGCAGACGATGACCGAGACGGGGCAATGGGACGCCGCTCAGTCAATGGGCCGGCGTTGGCCTATCGGCTGCGTCGCTCTTGAGATCACCCAGCGCTGCAATCTTGATTGCGGCGCATGCTACCTCTCCGAGCATTCGGAAGCGGTCAGGGATCTGCCGCTCGAGGAGGTTTATCGCCGGATCGATATGATCCGCGACACCTATGGTTCGGACGTCGATGTCCAGGTCACTGGTGGGGATCCGACCTTGCGCAAGCAGGACGAGCTGGTCGCCATCGTGCGGCGTCTCCGGGAAGTCGGTATGCGGCCCACGCTATTCACGAACGGCATCAGGGCGACCCGCGACCTTCTCGTACGCCTTGTCGAGGCTGGCCTCGTCGATGTGGCTTTCCATGTCGATTTGACGCAAGGCCGCCGCGGCTATCAAACCGAAGGCGACCTTAATGAACTTCGACGCACTTACATCGAGCGGGCTCGCGGGCTGCCGCTGTCGGTGTTCTTCAACACAACGGTCTTTGACGGGAACTTCGATCAGATTCCTAACATGGTGGCGTTCTTCGTTCAGAACAGCGACGTTGTCCGTCTCGCGTCGTTTCAGCCGCAGGCGCAGACCGGGCGCGGTGCCTTGGATAC
>JAGXAJ010000091.1 GCA_018971625.1 Pseudomonadota bacterium | reverse complement strand
CAAGGCCAACTCCACAAACTCCCGGCGTTGATCCATCACCGACACCTCATTCCATGGCATGGACGGCCTCCCGAATCGGACCAATCCAGCCAGTCTGATGTGTCAGCGATGTCTCCGAACACCCGTCAGCAATCTATCCGGGCTAAACATTTTCGCGGGTGATGACCGTGAGCATCGATGATGACGGCCGTTATTGAAGGGCGTGGATAGCGTGAAACCCGGCCCGAAAAACCCTCTCCCGAGGCTGTCAATCCGCGCAAAACTCCTTAAGTTTCGGCCATGCCGAAATCAGCCCCCCAAGCCGCATCCAAACCCGTCGCCGTGAAACCTGTTGCTGCCAAGGCCGCCGCGAAAGGCGACCACGTCTTTCTGGTCGACGGCTCCTCCTACATTTTTCGCGCCTATCACGCGCTGCCGCCGCTGAACCGCAAATCCGACGGGTTGCAGGTCAATGCCGTGCTCGGTTTCTGCAACATGCTGTGGAAGCTGTTGCGCGATATGCCGCCGGACAACCGGCCGACCCATCTTGCCATCGTGTTCGACAAATCCGAGGTCACGTTCCGCAACACGCTTTATCCCGACTACAAGGCGCACCGTCCGCCGGCGCCGGATGACCTGATCCCGCAATTCGCCCTGATCCGCGAGGCGGTGCGCGCGTTCGACCTGCCCTGCCTGGAGCAAGCCGGTTTCGAGGCGGACGATCTGATCGCGACCTACGTGCGCCAAGCCTGCGAGCGCGGCGCGACCGCGACCATCGTGTCCTCGGACAAAGATCTGATGCAGCTCGTGACCGACTGCGTCGTCATGTACGACACCATGAAGGATCGCCGCATCGGCGTCGCCGAGGTGATCGAGAAATTCGGCGTGCCGCCCGAAAAAGTGGTCGAGGTGCAGGCCTTGGCGGGCGATTCCACCGACAACGTGCCGGGCGTGCCCGGCATCGGCATCAAGACCGCGGCGCAACTGATCGTCGAATATGGCGATCTCGAAACATTGCTCAAGCGGGCCGGCGAGATCAAGCAGCCGAAGCGGCGCGAGGCGCTGATCGAGAACGCCGAGAAAGCGCGGATCTCGCGGCAATTGGTGCTGCTCGACGACAAGGTCAAGCTTGAAGTGCCGCTCGACGACCTCGCGGTGCACGAGCCGGACGCGCGCAGGCTGATCGCGTTCCTGAAAGCGATGGAGTTTTCCACCCTCACCCGCCGCGTCGCCGAATATTCACAGGTCGATCCCGCCGACGTGGAGGCGGATGCCAGCAACAAGAGTGGCGGCGCGTCGTCGCCCGTCCCCGCCAAATCATCCGATGGGTCCGGCGATCTGTTTGCCGCGCCGGCCATGTCCAAGCCGGGAGCCGACAAGCAGGACAAGGCGTCAAGCCCGAAGGGAACGCCCGTCTCGCTCGCTGCGGCGCGCGCGGAAGCCGCGCGCAAATTGGCGGTCGATCGCAGCAAATACCAGACCATCCAAAGCCTCGATCAGCTCAAGGCCTGGATCGCGCGAATCCATGACACCGGCCATCTCGCCATCGACGCCAAGGCCACCAGCATCGATCCGATGCAGGCCGAAATCTGCGGCATTGCGCTGGCGCTCGCGCCCAACGACGCCTGTTATGTCCCACTCTCCCATAAGCAATCCGGCGGCGGCGCCGGACTGTTCGATGCGGGCCTCGCGCCGGACCAGATCAAGGCGGCCGATGCGCTTGCCGCGCTGCGTCCGGTGCTGGAATCGACGGGTATCCTGAAGATCGGCTTCAACGTCAAGTTCAACGCCGTGCTGTTAGCGCAGCACGGCATCACCATCCGTAACCATGATGACGCGCAGTTGATGTCGTATGCGCTCGATGCTGGCCGCAACGCGCACGGGCTCGATATGCTGGCCGAATTGTGGCTCGGCCATGCGACGCTAACCCATGGCGAATTGACTGGTAGCGGCAAGGCGAAGCTTACCTTCGACCAGGTCGCGATCGACAGGGCCACGGCGTACTCGGCCGAAGATGCCGATGTGATCATTCGCCTGTGGGGCGTGTTGAAACCACGCCTGGTCGCGGAACGCATGACGACCGTCTACGAAACGCTGGAAAGACCACTGATCTCGGTGCTGGCACGAATGGAACGGCGCGGCATCTCGATCGACCGCCAGGTGTTGGCCCGGCTGTCGGGCGATTTCGCCCAGACCGCGGCGCGGGTCGAGGCCGAGATCCAGGAGATCGCCGGCGAACCGGTCAATGTCGGCAGCCCCAAGCAGATCGGCGATATCATCTTCGGCAAGATGGGCATTCCCGGCGGCACCAAGACCAAGACCGGCGCCTGGTCGACCTCGGCGCAAATCCTCGACGACCTCGCCGAACAGGGCCATGAATTCCCGAAGAAGATCCTGGAATGGCGACAGGTCTCAAAGCTGAAATCGACCTACACCGACGCGCTGCCGACCTACGTGCATCCGCAGACCCATCGCGTTCACACCACCTACGCGCTGGCCGCGACCACAACCGGCCGGCTGTCGTCGAACGAACCCAATTTGCAGAACATCCCGGTGCGCACCGAGGACGGCCGCAAGATCCGTCGCGCCTTCATCGCATCTTTCGGCCACAAGCTGGTGTCGGCGGATTATTCGCAGATCGAACTGCGGCTGCTGGCCGAGATCGCCGACATTGCCGTGCTGAAGCAGGCATTTCGTGACGGCCTCGACATTCACGCCATGACCGCGTCGGAAATGTTCGGCGTGCCGATCAAGGATATGCCGAGCGAGGTGCGGCGCCGGGCGAAGGCAATCAATTTCGGCATCATCTACGGCATCTCGGCCTTCGGGCTCGCCAATCAGCTCGGCATCGCGCGCGAGGAAGCTTCGACCTATATCAAGAAGTATTTCGAGCGCTTTCCGGGCATCCGCGCATACATGGATGACACCAAGGAATCCTGCCGCAGGAACGGCTACGTCACCACGCTGTTCGGCAGGAAGATGTATTACCCTGACATCAAGGCGTCCAACGCTTCCGTCCGCGCCTTCAATGAGCGCGCTTCGATCAACGCGCGGCTGCAAGGCACCGCCGCCGACATCATCCGCCGGGCCATGATCCGGATGGAAGAGGCGCTCGCCGAGCACAAACTTTCAGCGCAGATGCTGCTGCAGGTGCACGACGAATTGATCTTCGAGGTGCCCGACGGCGAGGTCGCGGCGACGCTGCCTGTGGTGCAACACGTGATGCAGGACGCGCCATTCCCGGCGGTATTACTGTCGCTGCCGTTGCAGGTGGATGCGCGGGCGGCGAACAATTGGGACGAGGCGCATTAGTTCTTCCTCTTCCTGCAGGAGCAGAGGAAGGAGAACTCAATCCAGCTTCGCTTCCATGCCGCGCTTGGTGGCGGGGCGCGCCATCAGCGTCTTGTACCAGCGCCCGATATGCGGGAAGTCGGACAATTCCACCTTGTGGCGCGGATGCCGTCCCGCCAGCCGAGGATTGCGAAATCCGCAATCGACAGTTCACCTGCCACGAATTCATGATTGGCGCGCGGGCGGTCGAGCACGCCATAGAGCCGGCGGGTCTCGGCCATGGAGCGCTTCAGGCCGTAGGCGCGGTCCCGCTCGTTCTCCAGCGCGATGAAATGATGCACCTGTCCCGGCATCGGCCCAAAGCCGCCCATCTGCGACATCAGCCATTCCAGCACCGGGATGCGCTCGATCAGCGGTTTCGGCAGAAACTTTCCGGTCTTCTCGCCGAGATAAAGCAGGATCGCACCGGATTCGAAAACGCTGGCGCGCTTGCCGCCGGGCTCGTCGGGATCGACGATCACCGGGATCTTTGTTGTTGGGACTGATCTGGATGAACGTGAGCGCCATCTGTTCGCCCTCGGCGATGTTGATCGGGATCACTTTGTAGGGCAGCCCTATCTCCTCCAGCGCGACGCTGATCTTGCGGCCGTTCGGCATGTTCCAGGTGTGGAGTTCGATGGTCATTTTTTTGATCCTGCGAACGCGGCGTATGCCGTACAGGGAACCTTCTGGTGCGATAACCGCCGTTTAGTTGGGCGTTCCCGTTGCTTTGCGCGCTGTTGACGGCGCGATATCGGCTCTGGAATGTCGCTGTGGACGCCGATAGATTGCGCCCGCTCCGAAGGAAAATGCATTTGTCCAAGTCAGCCTCCCGCGCCCGCCTCGCCGAGATCATCCGCAAGCGCTCGTTTGGCCGCGGCGAGATCACGCTGGCCTCGGGACGCAAGAGCGATTTCTACTTCAACCTCAAGCCGACGATGCTGGATCCCGAAGGCGCCGCGCTGCTGGCGGAGTTGACCTATGAAACGCTGAAGGACGACCGCCTCGATTATATCGGTGGCCTCGAAATGGGCGCGGTACCGTTGGCCGGCGCGATCGCGCAACTGTCCTGGCTCAAGGGCCATCCGATCGCGGCATTCTTCGTCCGCAAGAAGCCGAAAGAGCACGGCGCGCGTCTTGCGGTCGAGGGCCTTGCCAAGGGCGAGGGCCTGCTGGGCAAGCGCATCGTCATCGTCGAGGACGTCACCACCACCGGCGGCTCGGCGTTGAAGGCGGCGGAAGCCGTCAAGGAAACTGGCGGCAATGTCGTGCTGGTGCTGTCCATGATCGACCGCGAGGAAGGCGCCACCGAAGCCTTTGCGGAGGCCGGCCTCGCCTTCCGCGCGCTCTACACAGCGGCGGAATTTCTGAAAGATTGACGATCGCTTTGTCTTGCCCTCGCCCCGCTCTTGCGGGGAGAGGGTTGGGTGAGGAGTTCTTCGACCCGCAAATCCCGACGACGGAATAAGTCCAGTGCCTCGCCCCTCACCCGGATCGCAAGAGCGATCCGACCTCTCCCGCAAAGCGAGGCGAGGTGAAAGGGCGTTTCTTTTCATCGCGGAGCCGCCTGCTCAACCGCTCGTTTACTATCCCGCATTAAGGTGAATCAGGGTTGAAGATACGGTTCGTTGCGTTTCGGTGGAGTTCGCGTTGCGTACAGAGTGGAATGAACGGCGCATGCGGCGCTGCGCGAGGCTCGTTGCCGCATTTGCATTTGCCGGCGTAGTTACGGTCGCGCCGCGCGCGGCGTCCGCTGAAGGGCTGTTCGATTTCCTGTTCAGCGGCCTGCAGAAACAGCAGCATCAAGCCCCGAGGCTGGCGAGTTTCTTCGCCGACCCGTCGCCGCAGCAGGCCGCGCCGGTGCCGGCCCGCACGGGCGGTTCGGGACCTGCGTTCTGCGTGCGAAGCTGCGACGGCCGCTATTTCCCGCTGTCGCGCGGTAACGCTTCCCCGGTGCAGATGTGCCAGGCGTTTTGTCCGGCAAGCCCGACCAAGGTTTTCTATGGCAGCCATATCGACAGCGCATCGTCCGCAAGCGGCGAACGCTACGCCGACAGCGAGAACGCCTTTGCCTACCGCAAGGCGCTGCGCGCCGATTGCACCTGCAACGGGCGCGATCCGGCCGGCCTGGCCCCGGTCGATCCGACGCTCGATACCTCATTGCGCGCCGGCGACCTGATCGCCACCACGGACGGGCTGGTGGCCTATTCCGGCATCCGGGTCGGCAATAGCCAGACCGCCGAATTCACGCCGATCGCATCCTATCCGGGCCTCACCGCGCAAGTCCGCGCGCGTCTTGGCGAGATGAAGGTGGCGCCGGTG
This sequence comes from Pseudomonadota bacterium, assembly GCA_018971625.1. Lineage (GTDB taxonomy): Bacteria > Pseudomonadota > Alphaproteobacteria > Rhizobiales > Xanthobacteraceae > Bradyrhizobium. The sequence continues at coordinate 9,502 of JAGXAJ010000091.1, read as the reverse complement.
AGCGCGGACACGATTGCCGATGAGGTATTGTCGCCCGCGGCCAGTCCCCTGCCCGCCACGCCGAAATCCGCGCTGGCCCGAGACCGGCGCGCCGAGGCGAATTAGGGTCGCCATCCTCTCAGGCGAGGACGTACCTTCTCAGACCGCGGACGCCAACCAATCACCGTCCGACGATGACGCCGATCACGTTGGGCGCGGAAAGGTATTTTTCCTCGATCGCCGCGCGCGTCGCTGCACGATTTTCCGGCGTCAGCAACCCGCGCTTCTCGGCGAGGATCATCCAGCAATAACCCCACCAGTCCGTCAGCATCCCGTTGTCATCGATCAGGTCGTAGCCCTGCTCGGCGGCGAAGATGCGCGCATGGGTCTCGTCAAGTGTGTCGAGCCAGGCGTGGTCGGCATCGGAAAACAGATCGTCGCTGAAATCGTCAGTCGTATAGCCCCACACCGACATGCAGACCGCGTTGAATTCGCGGTCGATCTGGTCGTCCTCGACCAGCCGGTGGCGTGACGCCTGGTGCAGGCGCGACAACGAGCGCGCGAAATCGGCGATGCGGGTGAGAGCGAATTGATCGAAGGCGATAGTGGACATGTAGTCCTCGAATTCTTGGATAGACCCCAGATGTTGTGTCGGCCTTGCGCCGAATCACAACGATATATCAAAGGCTTGCTAAAGTGTTCTTAATTTGTTCCAATCGAAATGAATTTCAACCATGAAGAAAGGGCGGAGAACAGAATGGACAAGGCACAAGCGAGCGAAATCGAGGATCATTTGCTGTACGTCGCGTTCACTCTCGAGGAAGCAATCGCCGCCGTTTCCCATCTTCCGTCGGCGGATCAGGAGATGTTGACTGCCCCGTTGCATAAGCTTTTGGACAGCCTGCATTCGGATGTTTTTCGACTGGTCTACGAGCAGCATCCCTCGTCCGAGGATTGGCCTGGCGAACGGCTCACGATTGTCTGCGATTTGCGATGGAAAGAGGTGACGCTACCCGATTCCATTTCCGCCGCCGATCTTGATGCCGTCATCCTTTCGAAGCTCAAGCCGCGCTCCCTGAAGGTAGCGAAGGTGATCACAGATGTCGGGAAAGTCTTTGAAGAACGAGGACTACCGATCGATCTTGACGTGATTGGTGCGCGAATCCGCTGGCTCGACGACGTCGATCGCATCGAGAGCTTCGGCGACGTTCGCAAATGGCGCCACAGCGAGATCGCGTTGAAAGCTTGACCCTGCTCGTCGTCCCGGCCACCGAGCCGGGACCCATCAACGCCAGAGGTCGGGAGAACGAGACTATGGGCACAGCTGGCGGCTACTACGTCTACATTCTCGCCAGCTGGCGTCACGGTACGCTCTACATTGGCGTTACCAACAACCTGCCTGTGAGACTCGATCAGCATCGCCAGGGAGGCGGCTCGGAGTTCGTCAAAAAATGTGAGGAATTCGCGTCGCCGCAAGAAGCCATCGCTCGCGAGAAGCAACTGAAGAACTGGCGCGACTGGAAGATCCGGCTGATCGAGAAGAACAATTGCGAATGGGGTGATCTGTCCCACTCGCTTTAGGCACCGTATGGGTCCCGGCTCAAGGCCGGGACGACGAACATACCATCGGCGCACGATCCAACGGCCAGCCGAAATGGATTGGATCGAGAGCTACGGGGACCTTCGCAAATATCGCTACGGCGGGGTTAACCTGAAGAACTGACTGTATTCGTCGTCCCGGCCACCGAGCCGGGACCCATCAGTGTCAGCGTTTTCATGAGGCCGAACGACAATTGCGAATGGAGCGATCTATCCCATTCGCTTCAGGCGCTGTCTGGGTCCCGGCTCAAGGCCAGGACGAGATAAAATTACCCGCGTTCCCGGACACTCACATGCCCGACAGCAGCTTGTCGCCGCAATAATTGGCGTAGAATTTTCCGCCGCATTGATGGCGGATCGCGGCGCAGCGCGCCGCGGGCGATGCGTTCGCCGGCGCGCTAAACGAGCAGTTCAACCCATCGGCGCTGTGGCCCACCTTCCCCGCAGCGAAAGCTGCGCTGGACGCGCTGATGCAGATCAGCAGAAGTGCGGCGGCAACGATTTCGATCAGCAATCTCATGGCCGGTTCCCTTCTCTGTAGCCCACGCCATAGCGGGGCGTGGATAGCTGCTTATATCACCAAAGCTGCACCCCCGCCGATGGTGGCGAATCGACCCAGTACTTGCCTAAAATCATGCATAAGCTCGCACAAACGGAACTTTCGGCGGGTTTCGATCCCGGTGCAAGGCGGGTATCATTCAGTCGGGTCTCATGTTGTGAGGTTGAAGGTTGCCCAATCCATCTTTTCCGGCCAATTTTCCCGCGCTCGACCAACCTGTCGACGAGCTGGCCCTGGCCGAGATCAAGAGCGCCATCCTCGCGAAGCTCCGGCTTGCGATCGGCAAAGACGCCGGCATGGCGACCCGGCACGACTGGTATCAGGCGGCAGCGCTGGCGCTGCGCGACCGTATCGTGCACCACTGGCTCACGGTCGATAAGCACAGCTATGACGCGGGGCGCAAACGGGTCTACTATCTCAGCCTGGAATTCCTGATCGGCCGGCTGTTTACCGATGCCTTGAACAATATGGGCCTGCTCCCGGTGTTCGAGGCGGCGTTGGGCGATCTCGGCGTCTCCTTGTCGGATTTGCGCAAATGCGAACCTGACGCCGCGCTCGGCAATGGCGGCTTGGGACGGCTCGCGGCGTGCTTCATGGAGAGCATGGCGACGCTTGCAATCCCCGCCATCGGCTATGGCATCCGCTACGATTTCGGCCTGTTCCGCCAGATCATCGCGCAAGGTTGGCAGCAGGAATATCCGGACGAATGGCTGGGCTTTGGCAACCCCTGGGAATTCCAGCGGCCAGCGGTGGTCTATCATGTGCATTTCGGCGGCAGTCTCGAACGCATGGTCGACGCCAGGGGCGGCGAACGCATCATCTGGCATCCCGCGGAAACCATCCAGGCGGTTGCCTATGATACGCCGATCGTCGGCTGGCGCGGCCAGCACGTCAACGCGTTACGGCTGTGGTCGGCGCGCTCGCCGGACCCGCTCAAACTCGACGTCTTCAACACCGGCGACTATCTCGGCGCCGTGGCCGAGGAAGCCCGCGCGGAAGCGATCTGCAAATTCCTCTATCCCAACGACGAAAGCCTGGCGGGACGCGAACTGCGGCTGCGCCAGGAATATTTCTTCGTCTCGGCCTCGCTGCAGGATCTGGTCAATCGCCATCTCGCTTCCGACGGCCAGTTGCGCAACCTGGCATCCAAGGCAGCGGTGCAGCTCAATGATACCCATCCGAGCCTTGCCGTCACCGAATTGATGCGCATTCTGGTCGACCAGCACAATGTCGGCTGGGACGAGGCCTGGAAGATCACGGTCGATACGCTGTCCTACACCAACCACACACTGCTGCCCGAGGCGCTGGAGACCTGGCCGGTCGAGCTGTTCGAGCGGCTGTTGCCGCGGCATCTCGAAATCATCTACCGCATCAACGTCGCGCATCTGGCGCTGGCGGAAGCGCGCCGGCCCGGCGACCTCGATTTCCGCGCCTCGGTATCCCTGATCGACGAGAGGTCCGGTCGCAGGGTGCGAATGGGGCAGCTCGCCTTTGTCGGATCACACCGGATCAATGGCGTCTCGGCGATGCATTCCGAGCTGATGAAGGAGACCGTGTTCCACGATCTCAATCATCTTTACCCGCAGCGCATCACCAACAAGACCAATGGCATCACCTTCCGCCGCTGGCTGATGCTGGCCAATCCGAGGCTGACCGACCTGCTGCGCCGGGCTTGCGGCGATGCCGTACTCGACGATCCCTCACGCCTCAAGCGCCTCGAGGCGCTGGCCAGCGACAATGCGTTCCAGCGGCAGTTCCGTAATGTGAAATATCAAAACAAGATCGCATTGGCGCGATTGATCGGCGAGCGCCTTCACGTCACGGTCGATCCGGCGGCGCTGTTCGACGTCCAGATCAAGCGGATTCACGAATACAAGCGCCAGCTGCTCAACATCCTGGGAGCGATCGCGCTATACCAGGCGATCAAGGACGAGCCACAGCGCGACTGGGTACCGCGGGTAAAAATCTTTGCCGGCAAGGCGGCGGCGAGCTATCGCTACGCCAAGCTGATCATCAAGCTGATCAACGATGTGGCGACGGTCGTCAACAACGATCCCGTCGTGGCAGGCCGGCTGAAGATCGCATTCCTCGCTGATTACAACGTCAGCCTTGCCGAGGTGATCATCCCCGCCGCCGATATATCCGAGCAGATATCGACCGCCGGCATGGAGGCCTCCGGCACCGGCAATATGAAGCTTGCGCTCAACGGCGCGCTGACCATCGGCACGCTCGACGGCGCCAATATCGAGATCCGTGACCATGTCGGCGCCGAGAATATCGCGATCTTCGGCATGGAGGCGATCGATGTGGTGAAGCGGCGCGAGCAGGGCCTTGACGCCACCGACGTGATCCGGCGTTCGCCGCGGCTGTCGCGCGCCATCAACGCGATTGGCAGCGGCGAATTCTCGCCTGACGATCCCGGCCGGTTCGAATCGATCGCACACGCGCTGCGCTATCTCGACCATTACATGGTGAGTGCGGATTTTGATTCCTATTATGAGGCTCAGCGCGGCATCGACGCGCGCTGGCAGGTGATATCGGCGTGGACCCGCGCCAGCATCCTCAATGTCGCGAGGATGCCGTGGTTCTCGTCCGATCGCACCATCCGGGAATATGCGGAGGATATCTGGGACGTGCCGGTACCGCAGTCGACCGCGTTGCAGGAACCAACCGCGCAGTTCGGCGCGACCCGTTAGATAATTTCAGCGACCCACCGGTCGGCGAATGCCGGTCCGGTGACAAGGTTCCGCGAAGCAATTCTGCGCGCGCAGCCTTGGATGGCTTCCCTGGATGGCTTCGTCGCTGTGGCCGCAATGAGGAAAAGATGCGCTAAGCTGCTTTCCCCACAATCTGAGAAATTTCATGCCGCTCTCGACCACTCACGTTTTCGATGACACTACCCGGATCACCGCCGGCGGATGCAAGGCGTAAGGCAGCGGATGGCTGACACGGAACTCCCCTCTCATGCGAAAATCACGCTGCTCGGCGTCCCGATCGAGATCGGAGCCGCGCAGCCCGGCACGCTGATGGGACCTGCGGCGCTGCGCACCGCCGGCATCGCGCGGGTGCTGGAGCAATTGGGGCACACGGTCGAGGACCATGGCGATATGGTGCGGCCCGCGATTACCGTCGTGGATACTCCACCCGCCAATGCCAGATATTACGATGAGGTCAGAGCCTGGGTCGGCGCGCTCGGTAAACGCGCCTTCTCGATCGCCTGCAGCGGTGCGATCCCGATCTTCATGGGCGGCGATCACTCTCTTGCGATGGGATCGGTGAACGGCGTCGCGCGCTACTGGCAGCAGGAACAGAAGCGACCGCTGTTCGTGCTTTGGCTCGATGCGCACGCCGACTACAACACGCCCGCGACCACGCTGACCGGCAACATGCACGGCATGTCAGCGGCGTTCCTCTGCGGCGAACCCGGCCTCGATGGCCTGCTGGGCGGTGGCCCGCGCGTTTCCATCGCGCCGGACCAGCTCGATCTGTTCGGCATTCGCTCGATCGATCCGCTGGAAAAGAATCTCGTGCGCGATCGCCGCATCGCGATCGCCGATATGCGCGCGATCGACGAGTTTGGCGTCGGTGTGCTGATCCGCCGGGTGGTCGAACGGGTCAGGGCGCGCAACGGCGTGCTGCATCTCAGTTTCGACATCGATTTCCTGGATCCCGCGATCGCGCCCGGCGTCGGCACCACGGTGCAGGGAGGCGCAACCTATCGCGAGGCGCATCTGATCATGGAGCTACTGCACGACTCAGGCCTGATCCGATCGGCCGACATCGTGGAGCTCAACCCGTTCCTCGACGAACGCGGACGCACCGCGCGCGTCGCGGTGGAACTGATCGGCAGCCTGTTCGGCTTGCAGATTACCGACCGGGCAACGCCCAGCAATGCGGTGCTGCCGGACTGAAGGAAGTAGCGCGAGTAGCGAAGGAAATCCTGGCGGATCGCGCGTGCAATCCCTATTCGCTACTCCCCATTCGCCATTCGCTTTCTTTATTCAGCCGCGAGTTTCACTTCGGGCGCGGCGGCGCGAACATCGGCATCGACCTGTGCTTCGAACTTGGCAAAATTTTTCTGGAACATGCCGACCAGCGCACGCGCGGTCTTTTCGAACTCCGCCTTGTCGGCCCAGGTCTTGACCGGATCGAGGATGTGGGGCTCGACGCCGGGCAACGAGGTCGGCACAGCAAAGCCGAAATAGCGATCGGTGCGGAAATCGGCGTTGCGCAGCGAACCGTTCAGCGCCGCGGTCAACAGCGCCCGTGTCACCTTGATCGGCATGCGCCGGCCAGTGCCGTATTTGCCGCCGGTCCAGCCGGTGTTGACCAGCCAGCAATCGACATCATGCCTGGCGATCAGGTTGCGCAGCAGATTGCCATAGACGGAGGGATCGCGCGGCAGAAACGGCGAACCGAAGCAGGTCGAAAACTCCGGCTGCGGCTCGTTGCCAAGGCCACGTTCGGTTCCCGCGACCTTCGCGGTGTAACCAGACAGGAAGTGGTACATCGCCTGCGCCGGTGTCAGTTTGGCGATCGGCGGCATCACGCCGAAGGCATCGGCCGCGAGCATCACCAGATTCTTCGGATGGCCGGCGCGGCCTGTGCGCGAAGCGTTGGGAATGAAGTCGAGCGGATAGGCCGAACGAGTATTTTCGGTCTTCGAGCCGTCGTCGAAATCAGGCGAACGGGTGTTCGGATCCAGCACCACGTTTTCCAGCACCGCGCCGAAGCGCTTGCTGGCGGCATAGATCTCGGGTTCGGCCTCTTCCGACAGCCTGATGCATTTGGCGTAGCAGCCGCCTTCAAAGTTGAAGATGCCGTTCTCGCTCCAGCCGTGCTCATCGTCGCCGATCAGCGTGCGCTTGGGATCGGCCGAGAGCGTGGTTTTGCCGGTGCCGGACAGGCCGAAGAAGATCGCGGTATCGCCGTCGGGGCCGACGTTGGCCGAGCAGTGCATCGGCATTACGCCCTTTTCAGGCAAATAGTAGTTCAGCGTCGTGAACACCGACTTCTTCATCTCGCCGGCATAATAGGAGCCGCCGATCAGGACGATCTTGCGGGCGAAATCGATGGCGACGACGTTCTCGGACTTGCAGCCGTGAAGTTTGGGATCGGCGCGGAAGCTCGGCAAATCGATGACAGTCAATTCCGGCACGAAGCTCGCAAGCTCGGAAGCCTCGGGACGGATCAAGAGCGTGCGGATGAACAGCGAGTGCCAGGCTAGCTCCGTAAAGATCCGGGTCTTGATTTGATGAGTAGGATCGGCGCCGCCGTACAGATCCTGCGCGAACAGCGTCATGCCCTCGGCATGCTTGAGGAAATCGGCGTAAAGCGCCGCGAACTGATCCGACGTGATCGACTGGTTGCCGCTCCACCACACGCTCTTGTCGGTGGTGGCGTCGCGGACCGTGAACTTGTCCTTCGGACTGCGGCCGGTGAACACGCCGGTGTCCGCGCATAGTGCGCCGTCGGAAGACAGCACCGCTTCGCCTGACTGCAGCGAATGCTCGCACAGCTGTGGCGCGCTGAAATTCCAGTTGACGCTCTTGAGATTTCTCAAGCCGAACTTATCGGCGCCGAAGGCACCGTTATGTATGCCGTTCTCTTGCACCAAGAACCTCCTCGAACCCGCGTTTCTGCGGCGCGAGAGCGCCTGTTGTCGCGGTAACCTTCAATATAGCCTTCTGGCGCTGGTCAGGCGACTGGTATTGATGAACGCCGGACCCTGCCAAGGCGATCCCGCGATATTTGGTTTATTCGGGGCCGTTCCGGTTTACTCGGGCGCCTGCTGTAGCCGGGCCTGATCGGCAAGCTGCTTTAGCGTTTGCCGCAGCGCGGCAGGGGTAGTGATCCGATTCGGGAAATCCAGTCGCAATGTCGCGTTGCCGGCCTGCATGTCGATACCGTCGGGGTCGCAGCCGGTGCAACGCCAGTCCGCGGGCTCCGCGCCCAATAGTCGCGTCGCGTAGAGGTTCATGGCCTCGCGATGATCGGCGTTCATATGGTCGACCGCGTCCTGTTCGGTCTGCAGCAGCTCGGCAGCACCCGTCAGATCGGTCAGGAACCGCTCGGGCACAAGATCCACAATTCGGCCAAATCCGGCCACCAAATGCGTACCGCTGGGCCGAATTCGGAAGAACGAAAAATCGTTAAAATCTGCAAAGGCTTCCGCCGAGGGATGAGCGTTAAGGTAACGCCGGCGCAAGAGCGGCTTGTCCTCGTCACTGGCAGGCTCCGCGCGACCCGCCAACATAATGCGGGCCCCTTCCAGCGGGTCGCCTGCAACCCGCTCATCCAACATCAGCGAGACCCTGGAATCCTCGAGGATGTTCTTGGTATGCAGCGCCAGACGCGAAATCAGCAGGATGGGCGAGGCATCGGGGTAGCTTGCGAGATTGACCAGCGAGCAATAGGGGCTGCCGCTGCCGGCCATCAAAGTCGCCAGCGCACCTTGGCGGCTTCGCCGCAGCAGGGAACGCGCCAGCCTAGAGGGGTTAAAATCTGCGGTGGGTTGCATTGATCCCTTCCCGGTATCTCATTGCAAAACGAGCCCTTTTCAGCTAAACTACTATATATATAAGGCTGAACTATTGCGCCGCATCCGACGTTTTGCGGAACTTGGTCACACTTCAGCCCAGCTTGCACTGCTCGTTGACCGGGTTCGCAACCCACTTGCGCGGCGCATTGCAGGATAGCCCGCCGCACCAGCCACACGTTTTTCGAAAGCAGGCTCATGCCCACAATCGCCTTGGTCGATGACGACCGCAACATTCTTACATCGGTCTCGATCGCGCTGGAAGCCGAAGGCTATCGTATCATGACCTATACCGATGGCGCCTCGGCGCTCGACGGCTTTCGCACCAGCCAGCCCGACCTTGCGATCCTCGAGATCACGATGCCGCGCATGGACGGCATGGAGACGCTGCGGCGGCTACGGCAGAAATCGGATCTGCCGGTGATCTTCCTGACCTCGAAGGACGAGGAGATCGATGAATTGTTCGGCCTCAAAATGGGCGCCGACGATTTCATCCGCAAGCCGTTCTCGCAACGTCTTCTGGTCGAGCGTGTCAAGGCCGTGCTGCGCCGCGCCGCGCCGAAGGACCCGACCGCGGTACCCAAGGAGACCGATGCCAAGGCTCTCGATCGCGGGCTGCTGCGGATGGACCCCGAGCGCCATACCTGTACCTGGAAGAACGAGCCGGTGACGCTGACGGTGACGGAATTCCTGATCCTGCAGGCGCTGGCGACGCGGCCCGGCGTGGTGAAAAGCCGCAACGCGCTGATGGATGCCGCCTATGATGACCAGGTCTATGTCGACGATCGTACCATCGACAGCCACATCAAGCGGCTGCGCAAGAAATT
>JAGXAJ010000020.1 GCA_018971625.1 Pseudomonadota bacterium | reverse complement strand
ACCGAAGCCGGCGCCCATGCGACTGTTCGATCAGACAAAGCAGGCAGAGACGCCCATGCCGGGACTGCGGTCGGCAGGCGACCAGGAATCCAACGAGCTATCTCCGCCGCAGCCACTATGACAGTGACAATCAATCAGATACAGGAATCTATACGCCCAGTGCTCGTGTTCATCCTGTGACTACGCCATCGCGGAACAACGTATACAGGGCTTATTGATTCCGGGCTCACGCCAAGAGGCGTGTCCCGGAATGACGGGGGCTATGGCTCCCGTGTTCGCGGGGAAGACCCAGGGGAGGCAAGCTCGGCCAGACCATTGGAACCGCCGCCATTCCCCACCATATCTTGCATAAATATCAGGCGGCTACCGCAATTGCTTGGCCATTATGCCCCGATATGGTATCCCGCCAGTGCCGCTATCGATCGCCACACGTGACCGCCCGCAACAACAGTTAACTGGTTGCGGCGGTGGAGATATTTCGTCCATGAGCCTTTCCGCCAGCGCCAAATCTTCCAGCGAAACGCCCGTTTCCGCTCCCGGCTCGTTCTTCACAGCCCCGCTCATTGAAGCCGATCCCGAAATCGCGGCTGCGATCCGCGGCGAGCTCGGCCGGCAGCGGCACGAGATCGAACTGATTGCGTCGGAAAACATCGTCAGCCGCGCTGTACTGGAAGCGCAGGGCTCAGTGATGACGAACAAATACGCTGAGGGCTATCCGAGCAGTCGCTACTACGGCGGCTGCGAGTGGGTCGACGTCGCTGAAACGCTTGCGATCGAGCGCGCCAAGAAGCTGTTCGGCGCGCAATTCGCCAACGTGCAGCCGAACTCCGGCAGCCAGATGAACCAGGCAGTGTTTCTGGCGCTGCTGCGGCCCGGCGATACCTTCATGGGCCTCGATCTCGCCGCCGGCGGTCATCTCACCCACGGCTCGCCGGTCAACATGTCCGGCAAATGGTTCACGGCCAAGCACTACACGGTGCGGCGGGAGGACCAGCTCATCGACATGGATGAGGTTGCCAGGCAGGCCGAGCAGGTCAAGCCGAAGCTCATCATCGCCGGCGGATCGGCCTATTCGCGCGCCTGGGATTTCAAGCGCTTCCGCGAGATCGCCGATAGCGTCGGCGCGTATCTGCTGGTTGACATGGCTCATTTCGCCGGCCTAGTCGCCGGCGGCGTGCACGCCTCGCCGGTGCCGCACGCCCATGTCACCACCACCACCACGCATAAATCGCTGCGCGGCCCGCGCGGCGGCTTGATCCTGTGCAACGACGAGGCGCTGGCCAAGAAGCTGAACTCGGCGATTTTCCCGGGCTTGCAGGGTGGCCCGCTGATGCATGTGATCGCCGCCAAGGCGGTGGCGTTCGCCGAAGCGCTGCGACCGGACTTCAAGGTCTACGCGAAGAATGTGGTCGAAAATGCCAAGGTGCTGGCGCAATCGCTGCGTGGCCATGGCCTCGATATCGTTTCCGGCGGCACCGACAACCATCTGATGCTGGTCGATCTTCGGCCCAAGGGCCTGAAAGGCAACGTCTCGGAAAAGGCGCTGGTGCGCGCGGCGATCACCTGCAACAAGAACGGCATCCCCTTCGATCCGGAAAAGCCGTTCGTTACTTCGGGGCTTCGGCTGGGCACGCCGGCGGCGACTACGCGCGGCTTTGGCGTCACCGAATTCAAGCAGGTCGGCGGGCTGATCGCCGAAGTGCTCAACGCGATCGCGCAGTCCCAGGACGGCAAGGCGCCGTTGGTGGAAGCTGCCATCAAGGAACGCGTGAAGGCGCTTACCGATCGCTTCCCGATCTATCAATAAGGCCTTGCAGGATAGAGGTTTCGGCCGATGCGATGCCCCAGCTGCAACAGCCTCGATACGCAGGTGAAGGATTCGCGTCCGACCGAGGATTCGGCCGTGATCCGGCGGCGGCGGGTATGCATCGCCTGCAATTTCCGTTTCACCACCTTCGAACGCGTGCAGTTGCGCGAGCTCACCGTGATCAAGCGCAACGGCCGCCGGGTGCCGTTCGATCGCGATAAATTGGTGCGCTCGCTGCAGATCTCCTTGCGCAAGCGCCCGGTCGATGCCGAGCGGGTCGAGAAGACGGTCTCGGCGATCGTGCGCGAGCTTGAGAGCGGCGGCGAGGCGGAAGTCTCGTCGGAGGCGATCGGCGAGATCGTGATGGAGCATCTGCGTCAGCTCGACGACGTCGCTTATGTCCGCTTCGCTTCGGTCTATCGCAATTTTCGCGAGGCAAAGGATTTCGAGGCCGTGCTCGGCGAGCTCTCCGGCGACGACGACGCCCGCCCGGCCTTGTTGCGAAAATGATCTTCCGGATTCTGGAAGACCAGTTGGCGGAAAAATCCAGACTGTCGAAAGCGGCCGACCAGCGCTTCATGCAGCTTGCGCTGGCGCTCGGACGGCGCGGGCAGGGGCGGACATGGCCCAATCCTGCCGTGGGCGCGGTCGTGGTGAAGGATGACGTCATTGTCGGCCGCGGCTGGACCCAGCCGGGCGGCCGCCCCCACGCCGAGCCGGAGGCGCTTGGGCGCGCCGGCGAGGCCGCGCGCGGCGCCACACTCTATGTGACGCTCGAGCCCTGTTCGCACTTGGGCAAGTCGCCGCCCTGCGCCGATGCGGTGATTGCCGCAGGCATTGCTCGCGTGGTGTCGGCGATCGAGGATCCAAATCCGGAAGTAGCGGGCAAGGGCCATGCACGGCTTCGCGCCGCCGGCATCGCGGTGGACATTGGCCTGTGTGGGGCAGAAGCGGCGCACGATCATGCCGGGCACTTCCGGCGGGTTCGCGACAAGCGTCCGCATGTCATCCTCAAACTCGCAGTTTCCGCAGACGACAAGATCGGCGCGGCCGGCGGCCAGCGGGCCGCCATCACGGGCGACGCGGCCAAGGCGCGTGTGCATCTGTTGCGCGCGCAATGCGACGCCATCCTGGTCGGGATCAGTACGGTACAGGCCGACGATCCGTTGCTGACATGCCGGCTGCCCGGCATGGCCGGGCGTTCGCCGGTGCGGATAGTGCTGGACCGCGCGCTGCGGCTATCGGGTGCGAGCCGGCTGGTTCATTCCGCCCGCCAGACGCCGCTATGGGTTGTCACCTCGGAGCTTGCGGAAGCATCCGCCGCGACGAAGCTCGGCGCCGCCGGTGCGCAGGTAATCCGGGTGGCGCCCACCAGTGGGTCAGGGCTTGATCTCGCGGCCGTGCTGCATGCGCTGGCGGACCGGGGCATTACGCGGCTGATGGTGGAGGGAGGCGCCAAAGTGGCGTCTTCCTTTGTGTCAGCCGATCTCGTCGATGAATTCTGGTTGCTGCGCGGGCCGCAGGCGATTGGCGCCGACGGCATCGCTGCGCTGGACGCACTGCCGCTCACGACCATCACGCAGTCGCCGGGGTTTTCCGTTCGTGCTAGCCAGAGCTTCGGTAGCGACACACTGATCATCTACGGACGCGGCTAGCCATGTTTGAAGACGGCAAGGCTTCTAACTTCACCTCTCCCATTGAGAGAGGTCGGATCGCCCTTGCGATCCGGGTGAGCTTCGGCCTAACGATAGGGCGTACCCCTTCACCCCAACCCTCTCCCATTGAAGTCGGATATATCCGACTTCAACAAAATTCGATGCTCAACTCGGGTAAACCCGAGTTGAGTGGGAGAGGGAGTGCTGCTGTCGCTGTTGCAGCGTTCGTGCTCTCTAAAAGAGCGGATTTCTAATGTTCACCGGCATTGTCAGCGACATCGGCGAGATCACGGCTTTCACGCCGACCGCGCAGAGCCAGCTGCACCGGCTGCGGATCGCATGCGGCTACGACCGTGCGACCATTGCCGATGGCGCCTCGATCGCCTGCAACGGCGTTTGCCTCACCGTCATTGCCTCGGGCATGAGCGACGGCAAGGACTCTGCTGGAAGGACCTGGTTCGACGTCGATGCCGGTGCCGAGACGCTCGGCGCGACCACGGCAAAACACTGGAAGGTCGGCAGCAAACTCAACCTTGAACGGCCCCTCAAGATCGGCGACGAACTCGGCGGTCACATTGTGGCCGGTCACGTCGACGGCATCGCCGGTATCGTCCAGCGCGACGATTTGCCTGACATGGCGCGGTTCGAGCTGAAAACCACCCGCGAGCTGGCGCGTTTCATCGCCGCCAAAGGCTCGGTGACGCTGGACGGGGTGTCATTGACGGTGAACACGGTGCATGACGTGCTGTTTTCGGTTCTGATCATTCCTCACACGCTCAATGTCACGACGCTGGGTGCCTGGCGCGCCGGCAGCGAGGTCAACCTCGAGGTCGATCTGATGGCGCGTTACGCCGCGCGGCTGTCGGAAATGAAGTGAGGCGGGGTTGGCATCGGCGGCCACTGCGCCTACAACCCGGCACTTCCTCATGGTCTCGAACCATGATGATGTAGCTCATCCTTCGAGACGCGGCCAAGCGGCCGCTCCTCAGGATGAGGAGCTTGATTGAAGCGGAAATAAAAAATGGCAGATGCGCGCCGCGCAATTCTCAAAGATCAGACCGACGTTTCCGGCGCGCGCGCGCTGATCGTCGAGGCGCGCTTTTATGACGACATCCAGGATGCTCTGCTGGAAGGCGCGCTCGCCGAGCTGAAGAACGCGGGCGTTAGCCACGACATCGTCACCGTTCCCGGCGCGCTGGAAATCCCGGCGGCGATTGCCATCGCGCTCGATGCCGCCGAGAACCATGGCAAGCCCTATGATGCCGTGATTGCGCTGGGCTGCGTGGTCCGGGGCGACACCATCCATTTCGAGATCGTTTCGATGGAATCCGCGCGCGCGCTGATGGAACTTGCAGTAGCCAGGAAAATTCCGCTCGGCAACGGTATCATTACTGTCAACACCGATGCACAGGCCTGGGCGCGGGCGCGCGCTGGCGAACTCAACAAGGGCGGCGACGCCGCGCGCGCGGCGCTCGCGATGCTGCGCATCAAGCGTCGGCTGGCGCGGGCCTGACCATGGCAGACAACAAGAACAGCGGTGACAGGAGACCTGCGAAAATCCCGGACAAGAAGGCTAACCGGCGCGGCGCCGCGCGGCTCGCCGCGGTGCAGGCGCTTTATCAAATGGACATCGCCGGCGCCGGCTTGAACGATATTTTTGCCGAATTCGAGAGCCATTGGCTCGGCAACGAAGTCGAGGGCGACAAGTATTTGCCGGCGGAAGCCGCCTTCTTTCGCGATGTAGTATCCGGCGTGGTGCGCGATCAGGCGAAACTCGATCCCCTGATCGACGAGGCGTTGTCAAAAGGCTGGCCGCTGAAGCGGATCGACGCCATCCTGCGTGCCGTGCTGCGCGCTGGTTCCTATGAACTGGAGCACCGCAAGGACGTGCCCGGACGGGTGGTGGTGTCGGAATATGTCGATGTTGCACACGCCTTTGTGGAAGCGGACGAAACCGGCATGGTAAATGCGGTGCTTGACCAGATCGCGCGGCAATTTCGCGGCGATGAGTTCTCGCACGCGAGAAGCTAATGACGATCGTGCGACGGATGCTGCGTCATGACAGATCAACAGAATAGCTCTTCCGCCGAGGACGCACTGATCGCGCGCTATTTCAAGCCATTGGCGACCGATCCCGGCGCATTCGATCTCGGCGATGACGCGGCAATCCTCAAGTCGCACGGCGATGATATCGTCGTGACCACCGATGCCATCGTCGAAGGCGTGCATTTTCTGCCCGATGATCCGCCCGATACGATCGCGCGCAAGGCGTTGCGGGTAAACCTGTCGGATCTCGCGGCAAAAGGGGCTACGCCAGCCGGGTTTGTACTGACGCTGGCGTTGCGAGCAGCGGAGGAAGCCTGGCTCAAGCCATTCGCCTATGCGCTGGGTTGGGATGCGATCCAGTTCGGCTGCCCGCTATTGGGTGGCGACACGGTTTCGACTCCGGGTCCGCTGATGATCTCGATCACGGCGTTCGGCCGCGTTCCGCTCGGCAGGATGCTGCATCGCACCGGGGCCATAGCAGGCGATGTCGTCGTGGTGACGGGAACGATCGGCGACGCAGCGCTTGGCCTTGATGTGCTCAAGCGCGGCGCGGCCGCGGCAGCTTTGGCTGATGATGTCGCGGCCGGAGAAATGCTGGTCGGGCGTTATCGCGTGCCGCAGCCTCGCACGGCGCTCGCCAAGGCGGTTCGCGATCACGCGCATGCGGCCATGGATGTGTCGGACGGCCTGGCTGGCGACCTCGCCAAGCTGTGCAAGGTATCGGGGGTATCCGCGGTGATCGAAGCAGGGAGCATCCCGCTGTCGGCTGCCGCCGCGACACTGCTTGCGCGAGGCGTTGTTGGCGTCGAGGCGATCGTTTCCGGTGGCGACGATTACGAGATCCTGTGCGCCATTCCACCAGCCGGCCTTGAAGCTTTCAGGCACGCCGGGCAGACGGCCGGCATTGAGATCACTGCGATCGGAAAGATCGTGGCGGGTTCGTCAGCGCCGTGCTTTCTGGACAAGAGAGGTGACAGGATCACGTTGCCGCGGTTGTCCTACAGCCATTTCTGATTCCGTGCCGGTGGGTTCCGGTTGTTCCAGGCAGACCCGCAGCGTCAATGCAGGAAATGGTAAATCCGACGCAAAACCCGGTTCTTAGGGCTACAAAAACGCCGCTTCAGCCCTTTCGCGAAGTTGCGCCGGGGGAGCGATTTTGGCATGGTCCCGCCCGATTTGAGGCCGCCCCCTTTGGGCAGGGTGAGCCTCCTTTTTATGCGCCCGCCGCGTCCTGCGGTAATGGCGTGGGCCAAATCAGGATCTTGAGGCAAATTCAATGACAGCATTGTGGGTGATTGTGCTCTGCGGGGCGCTCTCCATCGTTTACGCCATCTGGGCGACGTCGTCGGTGTTGAAATCCGATGCCGGCAATCCGCGGATGCAAGAAATCGCGGCAGCCGTGCGGGAGGGTGCGCAGGCCTATCTCAAGCGCCAGTACACCACGATCGGAGTGGTCGGTATCGTGATCTTCGCGCTACTGGCCTACCTGCTCGGCGCCCTGGTCGCGGTCGGCTTCCTGATCGGCGCGGTGCTGTCGGGCGCTGCCGGTTTCATCGGCATGAACGTTTCGGTTCGCGCCAACGTGCGCACCGCGCAGGCGGCGACCACCTCGCTCGCCGGCGGTCTTGAGCTCGCCTTCAAGGCGGGCGCCATCACCGGCCTGCTGGTCGCGGGTCTGGCGCTGCTCGGCGTCACCATCTACTTCGGCTACCTCACTCATGTGATGAACCTGGCGCCGAACGACCGCACGGTGGTCGACGCGATGGTTGCGCTTGGCTTCGGCGCATCGCTGATTTCGATCTTCGCACGTCTCGGCGGCGGCATCTTCACCAAGGGCGCTGATGTCGGCGGTGACCTCGTCGGCAAGGTCGAGGCCGGCATTCCCGAGGACGATCCGCGCAACCCCGCCACCATCGCCGACAACGTCGGCGACAATGTCGGCGACTGCGCCGGCATGGCGGCCGACCTGTTCGAGACCTACGCGGTGACCTCGGTCGCAACGATGGTTCTGGCGACGATCTTCTTCGCCAAGTCGCCGCTGCTCGCCAACATGATGACGCTGCCGCTCGCGATCGGTGGTATCTGCATCATCACCTCGATCATCGGCACCTTCTTCGTCAAGCTGGGCTCCAGCCAGTCGATCATGGGCGCGCTGTACAAGGGCCTGATTGCCACCGGCATCCTGTCGCTGGTCGGCGTCGCCGCTGCGATTCAGTGGCTGATCGGCTTCGGCTCGCTCGGCGATATCGGCTATACGGGCCTGGCGCTGTTCGAATGCGGTGTCGTCGGTCTGGTGGTGACCGGGCTGATCATCTGGATCACCGAATACTACACCGGCACCGACTATCGTCCGGTAAAGTCGATCGCGGCATCCTCAGTCACCGGCCACGGCACCAACGTGATCCAGGGTCTCGCCATCTCGATGGAGGCAACCGCGATGCCGGCGATCGTCATCATCGCCGGCATTCTCGTCACCTACAGCCTTGCTGGCCTGTTCGGGATCGCGATCGCGACCACGACGATGCTGGCGCTGGCCGGCATGGTCGTAGCGCTCGACGCCTTCGGTCCGGTCACCGACAATGCCGGCGGCATTGCGGAAATGGCGGGCCTGCCCAAGGAAGTCCGCAAGTCGACCGACGCGCTGGACGCTGTCGGCAACACCACCAAGGCGGTCACCAAGGGCTACGCGATCGGCTCCGCCGGTCTCGGCGCGCTGGTGCTGTTCGCGGCCTACAATCAGGATCTGAAGTTCTTCATTGGGGATGCGGCTAATCACGTCTATTTCCAGAACGTCAATCCGGACTTCTCGCTCAACAACCCCTATGTGGTGGTGGGCCTGCTGTTCGGCGGCCTGCTGCCGTATCTGTTCGGCGCGCTCGGCATGACCGCAGTCGGCCGTGCGGCGGGCGCGATCGTTGAGGAAGTCCGGCGTCAGTTCCGCGAGAAGCCAGGCATCATGCAGGGCACCGACAAGCCAGACTATGGCAAGGCAGTCGACCTTCTGACCAGGGCCGCGATCAAGGAAATGATCATTCCGTCGCTGTTGCCGGTGCTGTCGCCGATCGTGGTCTATTTCATCATCTATGCGATCGCTGGTGGCGGCGCGGCCGGCAAGTCGGCGGCGTTCTCGGCCGTGGGCGCGATGCTGCTGGGCGTGATCGTGACCGGCTTGTTCGTCGCGATTTCGATGACCTCGGGCGGCGGCGCCTGGGACAACGCCAAAAAGTACATTGAGGATGGTCATTACGGCGGCAAGGGTTCCGATGCCCACAAGGCTGCGGTGACTGGCGACACCGTTGGCGATCCCTACAAGGACACCGCGGGTCCCGCGGTCAACCCGATGATCAAGATCACCAACATCGTGGCGCTGCTCTTGCTGGCGATCCTGGCACATTAAGCCAGGTCCACATGCTCAATACAAAAGCCCCGCGTTGTGAGCCGCGGGGCTTTTCATTGGTACGACAGAAGGCGCCTTTCGAGTGCGCGCCTTGCACGTCCTGCCGGCTCAAGCGTTAGTTGAAGCTCAAGAGCTTGAACAGCGGTGTGAGGTAACTGAGTTCCTGGCCCGAGGTCGGCGTGGTGCGACTGACGAAGTCGAAGATCTTGCCATCCTGCAGCCCGTAATTGGCAAGCCGCCGGACCTGTCGATTCTTGTCGAAATAAATGGCGATCACGCGCTGGTCATAGACATGCTGCTTCATGAACATGACCGGGCGCTCGGAACGCTGCGAAATGTAATAAAACACCTCACCGTCGAGGGTCGCGACCGTGGAGGGCGTTCCCATCACGATCAATACCTGGTCCTGGCTGGCGCCGATCGGGATTTGCTCGAGCGCACCCGGAGGCAGGATATAGCCCTTCTGGAACTGTTCGCCGGTAAGGCAGCCGCCCAGCGTCATGCACGCCAAAACGACGGCGGCCACTGTGCGCAAACCACACCAGCGCGAAGCCAGGCCGTGCGGAGCACGCGTGCGTGAGCATGTCGGGCTCGTTTCAGTCATTGCGGAATCGGTCCATTCCCTTGCATCCAGTGCGGGGTTGACGTACCGGCCAGCACGCCGGATTGCAACACGCGCGCGCCTCAAAGGGCTCTTTTGCGGAACCCACGATGCCTTGGCCGTTCAATCACTTCAGAAAACCCCGGGTCGCTCCGCAGCGCACCATTGAGGCCATCTATGGCACGATCGTGACGCAGGCGCGAGAACCCTTATTTTACCGGGATTTAGGTGTTCCGGATACCGTCGACGGCCGTTTTGACCTGCTGGTGCTGCATCTGTGGCTGGCGCTGCGGCGATTGAGGGCGACCGAGGCGGCGTTCGGTCTTTCCCAGGCGCTATTTGATCGCTTCTGCAACGATATGGACGACAATCTGCGGGAGATGGGCGTCGGCGACCTGACCGTGCCAAAACGCATGAGGGCTTTTGGGGAGGCTTTCTACGGCCGAGCAGCGGCCTACGATCAGGCTCTGGATGCGGGCGAGGAGGCGTTTGCGCAGGCGCTGTGCAAGAATATATTGAATGGGGAGGCCATCGAAAACGCACGCCGATTGGCCCTTTATGCCAAAGCGGCCAGGGCTTTCCTGAGCGGACAGCGCGAAGCGGCATTATTGGCTGGATCGTGGAAATTCCCACCCCCAACAGGCCACGCAGCGCAGGGCCGCGAACAGAATATAGAGCATGATAGACACAACTGATCCCTGGAGCGTTCCGATTACTGTGCCGCAGATACCGGACACAGGGCTGCATCGTGATCTTGAAGCTGACCAGACCGCCCGGACCGCGATGGCCGAGGTAGCTGGCTTGCGCGAAATTCTGTCGGCAAGCGCTTCTTTTGACGTGGCGCCCAACAGCGGTGGCCGTTTTCATGTCACCGGTCGCGTTCGAGCAAGGATCGGACAAACCTGTGTGGTGACGCTCGACCCGATCGAGAACGATATCGATGAGCCGATCGATTTGATGTTTGCGCCGCCCGAGCAAATTCCCGTGCTGGCCGATCTGGTCGACGAGGCCGCGGACGAGGACAGCGAAATTCCGGACCCGCCGGAGCCGATTAAAGATGGCGTAATCGACTTGGGCCGCCTTGCGACCGACGTGCTGTTTTTGGCGATTGATCCATATCCGCGCAAGCCCGACGCGGTGTTCGAGCCTGTAATCACCGCCGCCGATCCAGAGGATCATCCATTTGCGGCGCTGAAGGCCCTCAAGCTCGACGCGAAACCGTTGCCTGCACCGAAGTCAAAAAAGCGTTGAGAGGCCGCGCTCAAACGTGGCTTGAGGACGCCTTGGGCATGACTTGCCGCCAATTCGGCCCGTATTCTCATTGGTGCAATTCCGGGTCTGGCTTGGAGTCCGATCTAAGGCATTGAATTACATAGCGTTATATGCCAAGTTCGCTTCTGCTTGATGGCGCTGTCACCTTGCGAAGGGCGTGGTCAAGAGGTTGTGTCGGAGCGCGGACACGCTATTGTCGCGGCCCGGCCGAGGCGCAGGTGTGCACTTCGCCGATCAGCGCTATCTGCGACGATTCAGGCTGCGGCCAAGCGCTTCTAGTCCGCACAAGATCAGGTTTCCGGGACGGGCATGCCTCAAAAGGTTCGAATCGCGCTTGACGCCATGGGTGGCGATGTCGGCGCATCGGTCGTGATTCCCGGCGCCGCCATTTCGCTGTCTCGACATCCCGATACTGAATTTCTGTTGTTCGGCGATCGCGCGTCGATCGACGCGCAGCTCTGCAGGCATCCGGCGATGAAGGCGGTTTCTCGGGTCTTTCATACCGATGTGGCCGTCAGGATGGACGATAAGCCGAGCCAGGCATTGCGTCGTGGCCGCAAGACCTCGTCGATGTGGCTCGCCATCGATGCCGTCAAGAAAGGAGAAGCCGACGTTGCGATATCCGCCGGCAATACCGGCGCTCTGATGGCGATGGCGCGGTTCAATCTGCGCATGCTGCCCGGGATTGATCGTCCGGCCATCGCGGCGGTGTGGCCAACGGCCCGGGGTGATTCCGTGGTGCTTGATCTCGGTGCTACGATCGGTGGCGACGGGCATCATTTGATGAGGCTGGCGGTGATGGGTAGCGCGATGGCGAGCGTGTTGTTCGATCTCGATCGGCCAACCGTCGGTTTGCTCAATATTGGGGTTGAGGAGGTCAAGGGAGGTGAGGAAATCCGCGAGGCGGCCGAGTTGCTCCGCGCGATGAACCTGCCCCAGCTCGAATATATCGGCTTCGTCGAAGGCGACAGTATAGGCAAGGGCGCCGCCGACGTCATCGTCACCGAGGGTTTTAGTGGCAACATTGCGCTGAAGACTGCTGAGGGTACCGCCCGGCAGATTTCGGAATTCCTGCGCAATGCCATGGCGCAGACCTGGCGTTCCCGTATCGGCTATCTGTTCGCCAGAAGCGCCTTCAGGCTGTTACGGGACAAACTGGACCCCAACAAGTCCAACGGCGGCGTGTTGCTGGGTCTACAGGGGATCGTGGTCAAGAGCCACGGCGGAACCGATGCCGAAGGCTTTGCTTATGCGGTCGACGTTGGCTATGAGATGGTCCACTACGATCTCCTGACCAAGATCAATCAAATGCTCAATCGCGAAGGGAGCGCGCTTGCGCCGACCGCGCAGGAGGCTGTCTCGTGACTACGATACGTTCGGTGGTGCTCGGCTGCGGCTCCTATTTGCCGCAGCAGATCCTGACCAATGCCGAACTGGCGGCGCGGGTTGACACCTCTGACGAGTGGATCGTGCAGCGCACCGGTATCCGGCAGCGTCATATCGCCGCCGACGGCGAATTCACCTCGCATTTGGCGATCAATGCCGCCCGCGCGGCGCTTGCCGATGCCGGAATTGACGCACAGGCGATCGACCTGATCGTACTGGCGACGTCGACGCCGGACAATACGTTTCCCGCCACCGCAGTTGCAGTGCAGAACGGCCTCGGCATCACGCATGGCGCGGCATTCGACCTGCAGGCGGTTTGCTCGGGATTCGTTTTCGCGTTGGCTACCGCTGACAACTTCCTGCGAACCGGCGCCTTCAAGCGCGCGTTGGTGATCGGCGCCGAAACCTTTTCGCGTATCCTGGACTGGAACGACCGGGGTACCTGCGTGCTGTTCGGCGACGGCGCGGGCGCTCTCGTGGTTGAGGCGCAGGAGCAGCCCGGAAAGCTCTCCGACCGTGGCATCCTGACCTCGCATTTACGTTCTGATGGCCGGCATAAAGCGAAGCTATACGTCGATGGCGGACCATCCTCGACGCAGCAAGTTGGTCATTTGCGGATGGAAGGCCGTGAAGTCTTCAAGCATGCCGTCGGCATGATTACGGATGTGATTGTGGATGCCTTCAAGGCCAGTGGTACCACCGCCGAGGATATCGATTGGTTCATCCCGCACCAGGCCAACAAGCGGATCATTGATGCTTCAGCGCACAAGTTGCATATTGCGCCGCAAAAGGTCGTGCTGACCGTCGACATGCATGGCAATACGTCGGCGGCCTCAATCCCGCTGGCGATCTCGGTTGCAGTGAAGGACAGGCGGGTCAAGAAGGGCGACCTGGTGCTACTGGAAGCAATGGGCGGCGGCTTCACCTGGGGTTCGGTGCTGCTGCGCTGGTAAGCGCCCTGTCAGAAAAGCCCATCCGTTTGTAGCTCGTTTCATGCCATTGCATTGATGAGCGCTGTTGACCATTGCGCGTTAAGCTCCTAATTTTAGGGAATAAATTGTTCGCCGAGAGTGCGGGGCAGGCGATGACCGGAACCGGAAAGACAGTCACACGTGTCGATCTGTGCGAAGCGGTTTACCAGAAGGTAGGCCTGTCGCGCACGGAGTCGTCGGCCTTTGTCGAACTGGTGTTGAAGGAGATTACCGATTGCCTTGAGAAGGGCGAGACGGTGAAGTTGTCATCGTTCGGATCGTTCATGGTGCGTAAGAAAGGCCAGCGTATCGGCCGCAATCCGAAGACCGGCACCGAAGTACCTATTTCACCGCGGCGTGTGATGGTATTCAAGCCGTCGGCGATTCTAAAGCAGCGAATCAACGGTAACGGTAGCGGCGACGCCAAGACTGATTAGAGATTGGGCCGATTGAAGATCGGCCGATTGAGCAAAGGTCCAACAGGTCGACCGAGGAGGAGCGCGCATTGGATAAGGCGCCGGATGCGTTCCGAACCATCAGCGAGGTCGCCGACGACCTCGACATTCCCCAACACGTCCTGAGGTTCTGGGAGACCCGGTTCACCCAGATCAAGCCGATGAAGCGAAGCGGCGGCCGTCGTTATTATCGGCCCGACGACGTCGACCTGCTCCGCGGCATCCGCCGGCTCTTGTACGGCGAAGGCTATACCATCCGCGGGGTGCAGCGCATTCTCAAGGAATACGGCATCAAGGCGGTGCAGGGGCTGAGCGAAGGATCGACGTTCTCCAGTGCTGCTTTTGCAGGGATCGAGGCCGGAATCGGGGACGCGCTGCGCGAGCCTTCGGATTACGAGGACGGTTTGCTCGATCTCGAGACCGATGATGAGGACCAGGAAGACGAGGAAGAGATCACCGACCAGGATGACGAAGTGCCGGCCATGGCGCGGCGCGCGCCGGAATTCGTGCGGGCCCCGCGGCTGGCCGATCCGTCGGCTCTGCCTCGGGCCCCAGCCGCTTTCGGGGTCGATAATGGCGTCGCGGCGTACAAGCTCGATACCGCCAGGCTCAAGGCCGTGCTGGATGATCTGATTGCCTGCCGGCAATTGCTGGATCAGGCAATGGAGAAGGGCTAGATCTTCTCGTCCTTGGCCTCCGGTGTGCGGTTCAAGGAACCAAGGCTGACATCGTGGAGTGGGAATTGGTCGGAGCGAGAGGATTTGAACCTCCGACCCCTAGTCTCCCAGACTAGTGCGCTAACCGGGCTGCGCCACGCTCCGATGCCGTTCCCTTAGCCGCGATCACGGGCGGGCGCAAGAACCCGGTGCCCAAGAAAGCCGCCCCTTCAGCACGCGGACGGCTGGGCTGTTAGCGCGGCCCGCGCTCGGTCTGCGCCGGCACCTGCGAGGCATCGATATGACGAATCGGAGCCCGGCGGAGCAGGGAGAATACGGTCATGCCGAGTTCAAGATAAGTACGCGGCCGGAGTGCCCGGGAGGACCCCCTCAGTTCTGCATTGAGACTCACGGGAACTTGCACATGGGTGAGTCCGAGTTGCAACAGCGAGATCAAGGAACAAATCTGGTAGCCGTAACCGTCGGCCTTGACCGGGATCTGCCGCAGCCATTTCACCGGGTAGATGATCATGCTGTGATAATCGAACAGCCAGAAGCCGAATATGCAATTCAGCACGAACCGTAGTGCGTGCGACTGAAACGACCGGTTGAGTGAGCGGTCGGATTGGTTGTCGCGATAGGTGATCACGATATCGGCCGCGCCGGCGGCCTTGAACATCCGGGCTATGCCTTTGTTCTGGAAGGCGTGATCGCCCGGGATCAGCGTGATGGCGCCGAACTTCGCACGCTGCAAGGCTGATTTGAATCCGGCGCCCACCCCCTGTCGCTGCGCGTGATGCACGACGAGTATCCGTGGCTCTTCGGCGGCAAAACGATCCATGATCGCGCCGGTATTGTCGGTGCTGCCATCGTCGATCAGAATAATTTCAAAATCGTCGAGCAGCTCGCGCGCGCGAGCGGGAGCACGCCTTCGATCGTTTCTGCGATCTTCTCCTGCTCGTTGAGAGCGGGAATGACGATGGTGAGCCGTTTGTCCGGTCCGTTTGAGGGCATTTTGCTATACTTCCAAATGACTTTGACGGGGGTTCCATCGCCAAATTGGCTGCCATGACGGTCTACGGCATCCTGCCGTTGCGAACAATACAACATACACAGCTTTGGGTGAGCCTCCGGGACTTTTCACGAATTCGGCGCTTTTTCAGATCCCGTTGTCGGTTCAGCAAAGTCGTAAAGTCCGGTGTCGCCGATCGCGAATATGTGGCGCAGCATTGCAATCCGGCCTGCGGTCGCGCGACCGGCGGTGGTTACAGCAAAACGCGTGTCGGTACGCTCGATCTGGCCGCCGCTGACCAGGATATCGGTTCGCCCGCGGAATATTTCGGGAACCTTGCGACCGACAATATCGGCAAGGGGAGCCGCGCGTTCTGGCCGCTGCGCAAGGTCAAGCAGGATTTCAAGCGACACGGATTTATAAACCGCGCCGAAGGCGAAAACGTACAACATGACGCCGAAAGCAAAGATTGATGCGGTATTCCAGTACTGGAAGTGTTGCAAGCTGAAGGCGCCCAACGCTACGCAGATCATATGCGACATCACGGCGGCAATCGCGAGCAGAGCCACCGGCGCAACCGACGATCCCGCTCGTCGCGCAATGGCCTGCAGGGCTGGCGCCAGGATCGTGAACAGTAAAACGCCGCCAAGTCCACAGACGAACGACATCATTGCCATCTATCCCATGCCGGTCGCCAAACGAATAAGCCTGACCAGCCTCGCCGTGAGCAGGCCAAACGAAGTGACTGTGATCTTGCCGCTTCGCGCAACCACCATGCCGGAGCCGACCAGCAGACGCAGCCGGTTATGCGCGAACCCGCCGAGATCGCCGCCCTGCATGTAAGCCGAAATCCATTGCTCGAGGGTCATAGGTCGCGCGGCGCTGGCGATCGCGGTCAGCAGCGTGACCGTAAAGCCCCAGGCAAGGAGGCTCCACAAAACGTGACAGAGCAGGATTGCGGTGAGCAGAAGCAGCGCACCGCCGAACACATCGTCGAGCGCTCGCGGGCCTGGCAGCGCAAGGCAGGCGAGCACCAAGAGGCCGACAACAGTGATGCAGGCGGCCCGGAATAGCCTGCCTGGACCACCAAAGGCGCCGATCCGGGCATAAACGTACAAAACAAGCGGCAGAGTGACGCTCAGCACGATGCCTGTGATTTGCAGCGGCCCTGGCAAAATGCTCATTGGGTCACCTAAGCGACGGGATTTGAAAATGAGCTGATCGGAGCGTCGATGGTATTGGCGGCTTCTGGTTTTCGACGTCGGCAGCTATATGAGGGCGGGTTTTCCTGGTCAATGACCTCCTGACGATGGATTTATCGGTGCATTGCGATTCTCGCCTCAAATGAGCATGCGGCTTACTCGGGGAATAGCTATGCCTTTTTCCGCTGGCAATTGGGAGCTGTCCCCGGTTCGAGCCATCGCGATCGTGGTAGCCCTGTTGCTGCTGGCGCACGCGCCGCTTTTTTTGAACGGCAGCATGTTCATGGATGATTGGCTGGTGCTTAAGCCGGGTCCAAACTATCCAGTCGATATCGATTTCCTGTTCAAGGGCGCTGGTCACCCGGTGTTCTTTGCGTATTACAGCTTCGCCAATATGACCGGGGTTCCAGTTCTTGTGATGAAGACAATGGCGATCGCGGCCATTCTCACGGGAGCGATCTGCCTTTTTCTGGCGGGGGCGCGCACCGGCCTGCTGAGCCGGGCGGAAGCTGCCGGGGTCGCACTGCTTGTCTGGATTTATCCCGGCTATCAGATGTGGGCCGGCAAGGCGAACGCCGTTTATGTCTTCAGCTTCGGGCTGTTTTTCGTCGGCATGTGGCTGTTGGTGCTGGCCTTCAAAGCCAAAGGCATCGGGCATGCCGCACTCCGGCTGGCGTCGGCCTCGGTGTTCTTCCTCAGCTTCGAGCTGAATTCGCTGATGGCGCTCTATGTGTTTGCAATGTTCGGCCTGTTCGTGGCCGCTTGGCGCGACTGCAACCGGAAGTCGGGCGCGATCCGTCGGCTCTTGTTGTCGGGTTGGCGCTGTATCGCGGGATATCCGGAATTCGTCGTCCTTCCTCTGTTGTATTGGGGAGCGCTCAACACCTGGTTCAGGCGCGTGGGTGCATATGCAAGCTATTACGAAATCCGTCAGCCGACGTTCTCCGATCTACTCGACGGATGGCACAGTTTCTTTGAGGTCGGGTACATGAACGTTATTGCCAGGGCGGGCCGGGCAGCACTCGATTTCAAGCTGTTGCTGATTCCAATCGCGGTGATACTGGTCGTTAGCCTTGTTCTGGCTTTCAAGGGCAGACGATCGCGCTGGTCGATCTTTCGCATCGGTGTGCCCTTATTGTTGAGTGTGCTGCTATTCTTTGCGCTCGCGCTGCCCTATCTCATTGCGGGCATTCGGCCAAATCTGCATTTCTACGAGACCCGTCATTTGCTGTTGTTCGGTCTGCCGGGGGCGTTCTTCGTCCTCGCGGCCAAGCGCGTTGGAGAAAGCATTGTCGGCCGCAAGGCTGCTTTCGTCGGCGTATTCGGTTTGGCTGCGATCGTGTCGCTCGCGGCGCTTTGGAGCAGCTACTTTTTCCTGCAGGCGAGGGCCTTGAAGCAAGAATCCTTGTTCAGCCATCTGGCGAAAATGCCGATGCCGACGGCTATCGTATACGATCTGAATGACGGCTTCGCCGACCATACGTCACAGCATGTCCCGTTCGGTCTCGCGGAGGTCACCGGCATGTTGCAGCTGGCCTGGGGCGATCACCCTTTTTTTGGCTATAGCCAGCAGGGCGAACGGCCAACCATCCTACAGGAAATGGAAGCCGCCCGAAATATCGAGGGTAGCGCGTTCCATCACATGGATCCGTCCGGACCGCAGGCCACGATTGTGCTCGAGCCAGGATCTGCCGCTGCGCCCAACAGCAGGCTGGTCCGACACTATTATGCTTGCCGGTTGTTGGGACGATGCGATGCTACGGAATTTCTTGCACAGCTTGCGAACGTGAAAATCGATGTGGGGCCAATTGCAGGTGTTCTGCCGGCGACGGGCTCGAAATAGATTTCGCCATTGGGGCGGCGCAGCGTTGTGATCAGGTAGCGGCGTGCCGTTGCCAAACCGTCTCGGCGAGCGCGATATCCTCGACCGAGTCTTCGCCGGAGGCGAGCGGTATTGTTCCATGCAGGATGTTGGTCACGAACGCGTCCGCCTGTCGACGGAATGCCCAGCTATCGCCGCAGGGCAGTTCGCTTGTTTGGCGGCCGTCTTCCAGGATGACACGCGCCTCGGCGCCGTCGGCGAAGGGAGGTGGCAGCTCGATCGTCAACGAGCCGCGTTCGAAAGTGACGACAAGGCCTTCACGCCACACGCCCGAAGCCTCATTGGCGAGTTGTAGCGTGCAGGGGATGCCATTGAAATCGAGGCTTACCGCCGCGGTTGGAGAAGCGGAGATACTGCTTTCGACGAGCTTTGGCGAATCGCCCAGCACATAGCGGGCGAGGTTGATGATGTGGCTGTAGACATTCAAGAAGGTGTCGTAAGCAGTCCGCATTGGCGTTGGCATCCAGTCCGGACCGTCCGGCCACAGCACGAGCCCGTCAGGTCGTGGCTCGGCGGTCATGGTGAAGGCGCCTTGTTGACCACCGGTCTCGCCGGCAAAACACCAACCATGCGCACTGATGATGTCGCCAAGCGATCGATCTGCGCGTAGCCGCTTTAGGAGCGTCATTGCTCGCGCCACCCCGGCGTCATGGCGCTTCATGTAGCCGATGCCATAGACCAGGTTGCGTTGCCGGGCGGCCCCAGCCAGGGTACGTGCCTGTTCCGTCGTGTAAGCCATTGGCTTTTCCGACAATACGTGCCGGCCGCTGTTGAGCGCGTCCAATACGATCGGGCCGGTGGCGCGCCGCCGGGTCACGACCACGACGGCAGTCACCTCAGGATTCGCCAACAATTCCAGATGTGTGCGATAGACCCGATTGACGCCGAATTTCGTCGCTGCGGCCGCCGCCAAGTCCGGCCGAAGATCGGCCAGCGCGACGACGCGGCATTGAGGATTGGCGACGTAATTTGCGAGATGACACATCTGGCCTACCATACCGGCGCCGATGATGCCGATGCCGACGGTCAACTCGAAGGCGCCTGTTGTGGCGCAAATCGTTTGCGTAACACCAGGAAATGGGTTGGCATCCCCCATGCCGCGATGAAGGCCGGATTTTCGCTAGTCAACCTGCTGATTTCGTCGACGTTCCGGGTTTTGACAGCGCCAAAAATGAGCTCGAGCGACTCCAGCAGCGCGTCGAATTCGTCAATCGCCTTCGGTTCGTCGACCAGGATATTCGCTGTCCTCATCAATCGCCGGAGTTGCTGCAGCCCCAACAAAAAAGGACGAAGCCGATCGCCGAATGGATTGTCGATCAGGGCATCGACCTCTGCAACCAGCGAATCGACCAACGCCGTCACAGTCTCGATTTCCTCGGTCTTTCCGACCAAATACAACTTTTGTCCCGAAAGAAAGCTGATTGGGCTTCGCTTGAGGTGGCTGATATTCCGCCGAAGCAACTCTTCAGCCGCAAGAGCTTTCTTGTGCCAATAGATATCGAGCAAGTCGCGATACAGCGGCCATGAAGAATGCACGTCGAAATCGTGATCGTTGGCCTGCCGGCAGAGATCCGCAGCATCCAGGAAATAGCGCAGCCGGACAAAAGGATTTTCCAGTACGTCGCGGACCCACGAGCTAAATGCCCGCGTGTGCGGGATGCTATCCCATTTGACCCGGTAGAGTTTTTCCGCTGCTGCGACGGGTTCGAGCGCCGTCAATTGCTTGCAAGATGAATGGATAGCCTTCAGAACCAGTTCGATAAACGTGCCGCGGGTCTCGTAGTAGGAGACGACGGCATAGCCACCCGGTTTGAGATTGCGGCTAAACGTGCTGAGCCAGAGGCTGGTAGGCTGCACCGTATAAATAAAGCCTTCAGCATCGATCAGGTCGTATTTGCGATCACTGGCGAAGGCCTCGATATCGTCGCTGCGCAGGTTGGTGATACGGTCGTTCAGACCGAAGCGCTTGAAATACTGACGGATCTGGCCATGGGCGTGCAGATTGGGTTCGGCCAGCGTCAGCGTGGCGCCCCATTGAGCAAACACCAGCGCGTTCTCGCCGGTATCCGGACCGAACTCCAATACGTCGGCGCCTTCGAATATCCGGATCGGTAGCAACAGCTTTTCGGCGAACACGGTTCGTCGCGCCGCTGTGTACTGGGCGAGCTTGCTGGCGTCCTCGAAATTGCCGAATGTCGGCAAGAACTGTTCGTGCGCGTAATACTGAAACAGCTTGTCGTAAGCCATGTCTGGTTCAATCTCTTGGCGCTCGACGATGAAGATTCCTCGAACCGGAATTGCGCGCCGTTTCGTGATGACCGATCTACCCCTTCAGTCCTTCTGATCCATTGATCAGGTGCTGATTGATGGCCGAGTCAGCCTTAACTATTAACATGATCCGACATCGCGTGATGCCAACAGCGATTAGCTATCGTGCAATTCAACCTCCCGAACGGATATTTTCGCAGCTTGAAACGGGTAGTGCAAGCAACCAGAGCAAAGCTTGCACAGCCGTGCGGTGACATGGGGGACGGAATTCAGCACGGCCAATCGGCGACTGCAGTTCGTCCGTGAGTTTTACAAGTTTGCCGCGCCCATCAGTCGCCGACGATGATCGGTCGATGACGGCGGACAGTAGCTCGATCATTCCGATGTCGTCGAGCAGCGGAATGCCAGGTGCTGCTGTATAGAGCCACGTCTCGCGATGCGGCGGACAGCGGTGATCGTCGAGATACGAAACGGGACAGTAGCCCCGGGGGACAATGTTGGGGTTGGTGAAATCCCCGCACGTGTCCGTGTAGATATACGATGGCGGCGTCTGGTCGTCTCGAAGGAGCGTCTGCGCGCTGTTCATGTCCGGTGCACCAAGGCAGCGGTTCCGGAAAAACAGCAGGCCGCTATCGGAGATTTTGAGCTTGACGACTTTCGGTGTCGGATCAACAAGCAGGGCTGCCCTAGTCTGACGCAGCAGATCGCTGGTGACGAGGCCGTCATAGAGGAGCCATTTTGCGTCGTGGGCCATCGATAGCGCGAACACCGCGATTGCACCTCCGGCGATACCGGCACGCAATCGTGGCGTTGGAAAGCACTGCGTGGTTATTGCCAGCAGCAGCAGGATGCCAAATTGTGAAGGAAAGAGTAGGCGCGACTCGGCTCGCGTTACATCGCCATAAACTCCCGCTAGCGCATAGGGCAGGGCACCGAGCAATATGACCAGAGCTCCCGTCAAAATCAGCAAGGCGGTATTTTTTGCAACTGCCGAAGACTTCAAGAGCCATGGGGTTCGAAACGTTCGGGTGCCGAGAAAGACGGAACCCGTGACGCTGACAAACAGAACTATCGCAGAGGCCGTGTATCCAAGAAAACGGATACCATGATTGAACGCATAGGATAATCCAGCTGGGAAAGCGTCTAGGTGGCGCGACAAAGCCGCCATGGTGACCGCGAAATCATTCACCGGAGCATATTGCCCGGCGTAATGGCCACTCTTTCCCAAGATCGTGATGCGCAACGCGACGACAAGCACGACTGTCAAGCCAAATGGTACCAGCTTCGTAAACCATGTCCACCACGATTGCTCGCTTCGGCTGGCGAGCAACAGACGAAACGGCTCAAGCGCGATCAGTGTTTCTAGCGAAAGCGAGAAAAACAGGCTGAGAGGAGCCAACCAACGCAGATATCGCGACGATGAGTTCATCGCTACATACGACATGAGGTAGAAGACCAGAAAAAAATCGTAGGCAGCGTTTAGCGTCAGGCGAATGACGTAAAATGGCGTCAGTAGGAAGAATGCTGACGTCAGAGCGGCGATCCGGCGCGTGTGCGGGGATTGACTCAAAATCCTGTAAAGCAGGACGCCGTTCAAACAATGACAGGTCAATCCGATGATCCGTGCCCAAACGTTCGGCGTATCGCGGCCGAGGTAAGAGAACAGCAGCATGGGGATCGAATAGCCGACATGAGCCACTTCGCGCATCCAGTGCACAAATCCGCTGGGCCCTTCGGTCCAGAAAACGTAGTAGCTGGTCCAGTCATCGCCAATTAGGCCGCGCGTAAACAACGCGGGAGCACTTGTCAGGAAGGCGAGGATTCCGGCGACCCACACATAAGCGAGACCAGACGGCGGCGGCGATGTCCCGTCGCCGGGTTCCGAAAGGTTCATCACGACGTCTACGTCCGCTGTGAATGTTTGTTTTGATGCGTCGCTGCAAAGGTTGCAACGTTCGCGGTGAAACTCCTTACCGCATCCGCATCACTCCCGTCCGGCGCCCAATCGGGAAACTCGGTACGGGAGGGATCGAATGGGCCGGCGGTGGTCTCGTGGAACACCAGCCATTCCGACGTGATCAGGATCGAGTGGAACACCTGGTCGGGCATCCGGTAATAGCAGAGTTTGCCCTGGCCGTAGGGCGCCATGTCGAGCACGTCGCGGATTTTGCCATCATCCTCGAAAACCACCACACGCGCGGTGCCCTCGATGACGTGGAACGATTCGGGCTTGCCGAGATGCTTGTGCGGGCGGACATAGGCGTCGCGGTGGTGCACGATTAGCATCTCGTGCAGGGAAGAGGAAGGATCGGGATGGGTGCAAAGCCGGCTGCGCAGTCGCGGGTTGTTGGCGGCGATCCGCTTGAGTTCGGCAATCACGCCGTCATCTGCCGTGACGATCGCGGCATCCGAATAATAGACTTCCGGATTTTGCGCGCGCAGAGGCGGATGCGCACCAGCGCTATTCGAAGAAGATGAAGCCATGATCGCCAGTATACCCGCATTTTGCGTAGATCCACGCCCAGGTTTCCGGGCTGTGGAAACTCAGACAGGTGAGTTGCCAATACAGCAAATTGGCCTTTTCGCGTTCGTTGCGAAATGACTCCACCATCAGGTATTTCGATGCGCCGCGGCCGACCCGCTCGATCTCCGCGACCGCCCGCCACACGTCTTCCAGTGGCAGATTGTGCAGTACCCCCAGTGAGACGACGAGGTCAAAACTGTGGTCGGGGTAGGACAATTCGGCCGCGCTTCCAACCTTGAGGAAGGGACGAACTTCCTCTTTGGCGTTATCGACGCCGTATTGCGAGATGTCGATGCCGGCGATCTTCAAGTCAGGAACCAGCTGGGTAAATTCGTAGAGCAGGAATCCCTTGCCGCAGCCGACGTCAAGCACGCTCATGCCGGGCTTGATGCCGTAGCGTTCGATCAGGGTCTGCGCCAGCGGCCGCCAGCGGCCGTCATAGCGATAGCCGCCATAGCCATAGCGCCGTTCGCCATCCCAATAGTCGCGGCCGAATTGTCGCGCCACCTCGGCGGATTCCGCCTTGTCGTGCTCGACCACGCGCTGGACGTAGTTACGCTTGGTGGAGGCATGCATCGATTGTACGAGATTGATTTCGGTCATGGTCGCTGGGCGGCCCGCTGTGGCATCATGACAGGATCGTGGCGTATTTCTGCACCATCAGGATATCCTCGATCGCCTGGATATCGTCTTTCGTGGCGAGCGAAACCTCCTCGACGGCTGCGTGCAGGTCACACCCTTCGCCCAGCACCCGATCGTAGACCGCCCGCCGTCGCGCCTTGTCGGGCGGCAGCATGAAGATGCTGTAGCAGATGATGCCGTTGAGCTTCGGCAATTCGTCGAGCAGATCCTCGAGGATCATGTAGCTGCCGGGCATGATGTGCTCGACGGCGCTGAGCAGATATTGCAGGTTCTTGCGCTTGGCGTAATCGCGAATAACGATATTCTGGACGTGCTGCGGCGTGCGGCTGCCGTTGAGCGCGCGCGCGCCGATATAGCCGCGATGGCCGCCGCGTTCAGGCATCGAAGCCACCGGGCAATTTGTATTGCATGCCGATCCTGGTCGCCGGCCGCAGCGAGATCGGCTCAAAGAACTCGCCGAAGCGCTTGTCGGCGTAAGGCGACATGATGCTCTTGAACCGGCAGTTCATGGTCCAGCGCGTACCGGATTCTTCGTTGACGCGGTTGCCATGCATGAGGGTCTGGTTGAACACCAGTACATGGCCGTAAGGAATATCGATCCAGACCAGATGCGGCTTGATGGTCTTGTAGAGTTCCTCGGCGCTGCGCAGGCTCGCCATCCGGTCCTGCATCTCGCCGTTTACCGACGGCGGCAGCAAGTACATCGATTTGGTGCGGAACACGTCAACCAGCGGCACCCAAACCACCACCTCGAACGGCGAGTCGCCCGCCCAGACGTCGGAATGGGTTGCCAGCAACGAACTGTCGTCGGCTGGCATCTGAACGCTGAGATTGATCCGCCGCTGCATGCAAAGCTCGTTGCCGACGATGGTCTCGATGGTCGACCGCGCGAGCCGGAAATAGGTCGGCCGCAGCCAGGGTTCGGCGTTGAGGCCGCCGATCACGTGCATGCGCAGGCCGTTGAGATCCTCGACGCTGACGCGGGAATGCACGGTATCGAGAAAATCCAGCGGATCGTTGGAATGCGGCAGCTTCAGGTAATCCGCGGTGAGTTCGGCGGCGCGGCGCTGGATCCGGTCGAGGCCTGTGCGGTCGTCCGCGGGCGCGGTGACAAAACCCTCATTGATGAAGCGATTGGTGAGCGCCTGCTCCTCTGGCTGCAGAAAGACGGTATCGATCATGCGAAGAACTCCCGCACCATGGCGCAGATATAGCTGATATCGGCGGTCGAGAGGAACTGGTTGATCGGGAAGGTGAGGATCTGCCCGGCTTGACGTTCGGCAACGGGAAACGAGCCCTTGCCGTGGCCGAGATGGGCGGCGGCGGGCTGCAGGTGGATCGGAACCGGGTAGTGGATCGTGGTTTCGACGCCCTTGGCGGCGAGAAACTTCTGCAATTCGTCGCGACGGTCGGTCTGCACCACGAAAGTGTGGAAGGTGTTGAACTCGATATTGCGGCACGGCGGCATGAACAGCGGCGTGTCGGCCAATTCGTCGCGGTATTGTGCCGCGTTGCGCCGCCGCCGCTCGATCACGGACGGCAAATGACGCAATCTGATCCGCAGCACCTCGGCTTGCAGCGTATCGAGCCGTGAGACCGTTCCCCATTCGGTGACGTCGCTGCGGTTGATCAGGCCGTGATTGCGCAGGCGTTTGATCCGATCGGCCAGGGCCGCATCCGCGGTCACGACGAAGCCGGCGTCCCCGGCGGCGTTGAGGTTCTTCAGCGGATGACCGGAAAAGCAGCCTAGCGTTCCGATCGTTCCGCTCATGCGGCCGTCATAGGTCGAGCCGACCGCCTGCGCGCTGTCTTCGATCACGGCGAGTTTGTGCTTTCGGGCAATCGCCATCAGCGGATTCATATCGGCCATCCGGCCGGTCAAATGAACCGGCATGATTGCCTTGGTTCGTGGCGTCACGGCCGCCTCGACTGCGGCTGGGTCGATATTCTGGTCCGGCAGCACATCGGCGAAAACAGGCGTGGCGCCAACCGCGACGATCGACGCGGTGGAGGCAACAAACGAATTCGGCGGCGTGATCACTTCGTCGCCTGGGCCGATGTCGAGCGCTTTCATGGCGAGCACCAGTGCATCGGTGCCGGAATTCAGCGTCACGACGTGGGGAATTCCAAGATAGGCGGTCAGCTCCTGTTCCAGCTTGCCGACCGCTTCGCCGCCGATGAAGTCGCCACGGCGGAATACGCCTTCCACCGCCCGCATGATTTCGGTGCGCTCCTCCTCGAACTGAGCGGGAAGGTTGACGTAGCCGATCCGGCGTGTGGTGATGTCAGCGTCCATCATAGAACTTCCGGACGGTGTCGAGCACGCGATCCTGCTGTGCACGTGTCAGATGCTGGTCGACGGGGAAGCTGATGACTTCGCGCGCATGGCGATCGGTGACCGGGAAGTGGCCGGCAGGATAGCCGAGATGCTTGAGGCCCTCCTGCTGATAGAGCGGGATCGGGTAGTGAATCTTGGCCTCGACTCCGTGGTCGAGGCAATATTGGTAGAGTGCGTCGCGCCGTTCGGCGAACAACATGTAGAGATGATAGACGTGGCGGACGTTGGGGCGCCGCGGCGGCACTCGCAGGCCGCGGATTTTCGCAAATCCCTGGTCGTAATAGGCGGCGTTCTCGATCCGCCGCCGGGTGATCTCGTGGGTCTGGCCGACCAGCCAGTTGCCAACCACGGCCTGCACGGAGTCGAGCCTCGAGTTGCAGCCGAGGATCGCGATCTCGTCGCGGTTCTTCATGCCATGATTGCGGATCAGCCGCAGCTTCTCGTTCATCGCATCGTCATTGGTGACGACGACGCCGGCGTCGCCCCAGACGTTGAGGTTCTTGAGCGGATGCAGCGAGAAGCCCGCGGCGATGCCGTAGGTGCCGGAGCGCCTGCCGGCGAATTCCGACAGGATGCCCTGGCAGGCGTCCTCGACCACGGGAATATTGTGCCGCTCTGCGATCTTCATCAGGCGGACCATGTCGGTGACCTCGCCGGTTAGCTGCACTGGCATGATCGCCTTGGTCTTCGCTGTGATCGCGGCCTCGACGTAGTCGACATTCATGCAGAATGAATCGTCGCAATCGACCAGTACCGGCGTCGCACCGGTCTCCGCGATCGCGCCGACGGTCGCGATGAAAGTATTCGCGGCGGTAATCACCTCGTCGCCGTGGCCTATACCGAGCGCTTTCAGCGGCAGCTTCAACGCGTCGGTGCCGGAGCCGACGCCGATGGCGTGGCGGGTTCCGATCAGCTCTGCGAAGCGCTTCTCGAATTCCGCGACCGGCTTGCCCAACGTGAAGTCGCCGGTCGCGACCAGCCGACCGATCTCAGCCAGAATAGGGGCGGGGTCCGAAAACTGCTCGAGCAGATAGGAATAGCGAACGTCGTAGATAGCGGTCATTTGTCAGTTCACGTCGAGTGAAGTTGCGAAGAAGGCATAACGGGCCGTGCAAGCGCACGCTCGATTGCGGCGGCGATGCCGGGCGGAGCCAGGTCGTGTTTTTTCATCAGGCTGTCCTGCGAGCCGTAATTGTGCATGAACGCGTCGGGCAGCGAAAGCCGTAGCATGGCCGGCAGACCGTGGCCGAGGCGATCGATCAAGCCTTCAGCGATCGCGCTGCCAAGTCCACCGGTCGATACGTGCTCTTCGAGCGAAACCAGCAGTTTGACGCCGCGGATCGTCTGCACAAGGGCATCGACGTCGAGCGGTTTGACGGTGTGCATATGCAGGATGCCAGCCTTGATATCCTGCGATGCCAAAAGATCGGCGGCGGCCAGCGCCCGTTGCAGCATGATGCCCGTGGTGACCATTAGCACGTCGCCAGGGGCGCGCATCAGGATGGCGCGGCCGATCCTGAAACCGTTCTCGGCCCTGGAAACGATCGCATCGCCGCCCTTGGCGAGGCGGATATAGATCGGTCCGAGCCAGTCGAGCGTCTGTTCCATCAGCCGCGTGGTTTCGTCGGCGTCGGCCGGGCACACCACCGTCATGTTCGGCAGCGCCCGCATGATCGCGATGTCTTCGATCGCCTGGTGCGTCGGGCCGAGTGGCGCATATACCAGCCCGCCGCCATTGGCGATCAACCGCACCGGCAGATTGTGCAAGCACAGGTCGACGGCGACCTGCTCGTAGCAGCGTCGGGTCAAAAACGTCGCGATGGTGTTGACGTACGGCACATAGCCCTCCATCGCGAGGCCAGCCGACATGCCGATAATGTGCGCTTCCGAAATGCCCTCGATCAGATGGCGCGAGGGAAATTCCTTGCTCATCGCTCGCAGCGTACCTGCGCCCGGATCGGAGCCGATATAGAGGACCCGCTCGTCGCGCGCGGCCAGCTTGTGAACCATGTTCATCGCGGTATTGCGCATGCGTACAGCCGATCAAAAATCGCCGACCGCGACGCGAATGGCGTCCAGCTCGGGTTCCGACAATTTGTTCTTGTGATGCCAGTCGGCGTTGGATTCCGCGGCCGGCAAGCCCTTGCCCTTCACGGTGTGGCAGATGATAGCGGTCGGGCGGCCCATCGTCGCCGGAACCTTGCCCAGTGCACTGCGCAATGCGCCGACGTCATGGCCGTTCAGCTCTTCCACCACAAAGCCGAAGCTGCGCCATTTCTCCGTAAGCGGTTCCAGTGGCAGCACATAGTCGGTCGGCCCGTAGCTCTGCAGCTTGTTGTAGTCGATCAGCGCCACGAGATTATCCAGCCCGTGCTTGGCGGCGCCCATCGCCGCCTCCCACACCGAACCTTCATTGATCTCGCCGTCGCCGAGCAGCACGAATGTGCGATAGGCACGGCCGCGCATCCGCGCGGCGAGCGCAAGGCCAACGCCGATCGACAGGCCATGGCCGAGCGCGCCGGTCGAGGCCTCGACGCCCGGCACCATGCCGTATTCCGGATGACCGCCGAGAATGCTGTTGGTACCGCAGAACCCTTCCAGTTCCGACAGCGGGAAAAATCCGCGATCGGCCAGCAGGGCATAGAGGGCAAGGCAGCCGTGTCCTTTGCTCAGGATCGCGCGGTCGCGTTCGGGATCGCGCGGGTTCTTCGGATCGATCCGCAAGATGTCGTCGTACAGCACGCGGACCATTTCGATCAGCGACAGCGCCGGGCCGACGTGGCCGCGCCCGGCGGAACGCACCGCGCCGAGCACTAGCCGACGCAAATAAAGGCTGCGCTCGTCGAGCGTGCAGGTCTGGGCGGCTTCAGCGTGAGGCGAGATCTGGATCACGTTGGCAAATCGCTCGATGGAGCCGCCGAGCCTTGTCGAGCTGGCCGGCCAGGATGGCCCCCAGTTCGTCGCCTCGTCCGGCCATGACATGCCGGGATCGGCTTTCCGGCAGAAAATCGTTCAGGATGATCAGGCACCAAATCAACCCGAATACAGGATATAGCACGTCTAGGCGGACCGCAAACACGCTGTCCCCAGCTTCGAATTCGCGAGAAAGCCGCTGGATCAGCCGCTTTGCGCGATCCTCGGAAAACTGGCTGCCGGGATGAAGCGCGGTGTCGGACACCATTTTGACCGGATCGTCCCAGCCAAAATATTCGAAATCGATGAAGCGCAACTGTCCGGTCTGGTCGCGCATGGCGTTGTGCAGACCGAAATCCGATGGACTCAGGGCGCGCTGGCCCGGCGCGAGCTCGGTTGCCGGATCAAGGCCGAGCCGCGCATAGCGTTCTTCCACGCGTTCGTGTGCGCGGATCGCACTTGGGCCGAGATCGCGGTTGATGAACTTGCGCAGATCGGGATCGTTGAGAGCCTGTTCGAGCAACCGGCGTAACCGCTGCTCACATTGAGCGACGGCCTCCGCCGGCGAAAAAATGCCCGCGGACGCGGTGCGTAGGCGGCTGGCGCCAGATGCATCGCGCAACTTCCGCAGGCCGATCAGGAAATCCGCCAATTGATCGATGTCGTTGGCTTGCGGCCGCAGCACCGCGGCCTCGCCGTCGAACCATTCATACAGCGCACAGTTCTCGCCGCGATCGCTGGCAAACGGTCGCGGCGTCAGGCCGATGCCAAGCTGCGAGAGAAATGACAGCGCCTCATATTCCTGCCCCAGGCGGTCGCGCTGGTCGACGGGATAATATTTGAGCGCGCGCCGCGATCCATCGGCCAGGTCGAGACAGAACACCCGGTTGTTGCCGCCGGGCCGGGTAGGAATGACCGCAGTCACGCGCTGTCCCGCAAGGCGGCTGCCGGTCTCAGCGGCGCGCTTACTGTCGAACTCAGCCGCGCTCATGTCGCGAAAACCTCACGCTGGACTGCCGCCCAGGTCGGCGTCGATCGGTAGCGGCCGTGCGATGCCGCCGGGGGGCTCGCAAACAGAATAGGCCGGGTTTGCTGCGGGAAATGCGGCTGCTCGAATACCTCGATGAGATCGTCGATGAACACATCGAGGTCGAGGCTTGCGAGCCGGTCGATTTTTGCGGCGAGCGTGTCCTCGAAATAAATGCGGTCGAGATGCAACGTGGAGTCCGCGGCGCCGATCAACCCTGCTCCTCGTATCCAATCCCGCGCGGCGATCCGGAGGTCGGTGCGATCCGGGTCCTGGTGACCGTACCGGGTTTTGTGGCTGACGATATAGACGTCTGCGCATGCCCTGCGGCAGGCGGCGAGGAAGTCAAGCAGGCCGGGAAAGATCGTAGCGTTCCCGATTCCCTTGCCGTAAACCCAGCCCTGCAAACTTTGCCAGGCCAGTTCGCCGCCGGGTTTGGCACGGAGATAGTCCCGCAACTGGCTTTTCAGACTCGTCCATCCGTCCGGTACCAGTCCACGCTGCCGCGCGGCAGCCGCGAACACCTCGTCGTAGCAGATGATCGTGTTGTCGAAATCGATCCCGATCCGCACGCCGCTCACTTCAGGCTGAGGTTCTGCATCATCTTGATGTTGAAATAACGGGGGTCGTTGAGCGAATCGGGCAGGCGGCCGGTTTTGAACGCATCGACCAGTCCGGACACCGCCTGCTCGATGGTGCGCTTCGGCTCAAATCCCAGTTCGCGGCGAATCTTTTCCGAGGACACGTGATAGGAGCGGAGATCGTCGGTCGGCTCGACGACAATGCCGATGTCACCGCCGACGACCGATTTGACGATGTCGGCAATCTTCATCAGCGAATGGTTTTCGTAGCCGATGTTGTAGAACTTGCCGTCGATCTTGCGGTCGTCCTGCTGCAGCAGGAACAGATACGCATCCGCCATATCGTCAATGTGCAGGTTGGGTCGCCGCTGCGTGCCGCCGAACACCCTGATGCGGCCGGTGTTGACGGCAAGGTTGGTGAGGATGTTGACGACGACGTCGAGCCGTTGTCGCGGCGCGTAACCGCACACGGTGGCCGGGCGTACGGTGCAGGTCACGAAGCCGGAGGCGGCTTCTTCCGCCAGGTCGACCTCGCACATCGCCTTGAATTTCGAATAGTCGGTCAGCGGCTCGCAGGCAAGCTCTTCGGTCACCTCCGGCTCGTTCTTGACACCATAGACGCTGGAAGACGACGCATAGATGAAGCGTTTAATGCCTGCCTTTTTCGAGGCGCGCACGAGCGGACGAAAACAGTCGTAGTTGATCGATTTGCCGAGTGCGGGATCAAGTTCGAAAGAGGGGTCGTTGGAAATGCAGGCAAGATGAATTACTGCATTATTGCCGCGCAAGGCTTCGTCGACCGCCGCGGGATCCCGGATGTCGCCCTTGACCAGCCGCAGATTGGGATTGTTGCGGATCTCATCGAACACCGGACCATACATGAAGAGATCGAGAACAGTGGCCTTGTGGCCGGCGGCGAGCAGTTTCGGAATCAGCACGCTGCCGACATAACCGGCGCCGCCGGTCACCATCACGTTCCACTGCTGGTCGCTCATCTCTGTGTTCCTTCAGACTTGTTGGCGCTTATTTGAGCAGCGCGGTAATGAATTTCACCAGCGGCACCTTTTCGACGGAACTGCGGTGGCCGACGATGCCGACCTTGATTGCTCCGGCAGCATTTCCGACAAAGGCGACGTCCTTGATGTCGCCGCCGGCGGCGACCAGCGGCGATGTGATGGTCAGGAAAGCGTCGCCTGCACCCACCGTATCGATCACGGTCTTGGTGAAGGCAGGTACGCGCGCGACGCCCGTTTTCGCCGAGTAGGGGTAGCAGCCGAATGACCCATGGGTCACAATAATATTGTCGCAGTCGATCCTACCATGCAGTTGCTTCTCGATCACCGTAGCGATGTCGCTGAATTTGTCGGCGGTGGCGAGGCGCGCTTCCGGCGCGTCGATACAGATATAGTTGGCCTTTGGATAACGCGTGACCAGATTGTAGCCGAAATTGCCGCCGTTGCTCTGGGCATTGACGGCGAGGAATTTCGAATTCGCGATCAGCGCGTCGATCGTGCTTGACGCAATCATGCCATGACCAAAATCGGTCGCGATGACGACGTCGGCACCGCGAACGCGATCCTTGGTGACCCGGTCGATCTCGGCTCGCTCGGCTTCCCCGAACGGCGTGTCGTTCATGGTATACACCTCGAACAGCTTGTGCAGATAGCCGAGCTCGACAAAGCGCAGTTTGCGGGTTGTCGGGCGTCCTTCGACCCGGATCGGCGTCAGCCTGACGTTCGGGCGCAGGTGCGCTTGGATGAATTCTGTCGGATAGTCGTCGCCTCCCAGAACGGTAACGATTTCCACCGACTTGCAGAAGCTGGCCACATGGTTGGCCGCGGCGAGCACGCCGCCGGCGAACTGCTCTCGATTCTTGAATTGGGTAGCGACGATATTTTCCTTGGAGGGCTTTCCGAGCGCTGAAACATACTGGTATTCGTCGATGATGGTATCGCCGACCAGCACGACATGCATGTCTTGTACGCTATCGATAAGTCTAAGGAGCCGCTCCGCGCCGCCGGTCTCGCGCACCTGCTGCAGATAGTCGCGCAGCGGGGGATCGTAGATATCGAAATAGCGGTTAACTAGCGATGACGAACTGAACGTCACGTCCCGCGTGAACACGATACGCCCCCCGTGACGTTCGACCGCATCGCGCTCGGACTTGATCTTGCCGGTAACATCGTCTTCGGGATTCTCGTAATCCGAGCCCTTGACATAGATGTCGGGCCGGACGGTATCGAGCACCGGTTCGGCGCTGGTGGTGTGATTGATCCCGACCCAATCGACATTGGCAAGCGAGGCCAGCATTTCCGCCCGCATGTTCTCCGGGAAGATCGGCCTGCCGGGGCCCTTGTTGACGTAGCGATCTGCCGTGATCGTCACCATCACGACGTCGCCCTCGTTGCGCGCTGCCTGGATGTGCTTGACATGGCCGAGGTGCACCAGGTCGAACACGCCATGACACAGCGCAACACGTTGGCCACGCGTTTGGGCAGCCCGCGCGATCTCGCTAAGCTCCTCGATTGTCTTGATCTTCGCGTGGGCCGGGAGCGGCGCAGACGGGATCGGAATACTCGCTGCCACATTACTCATGTGAGGTGCCCAAATCGCTGCCGGATCCTGCAGAGTCGGCCAGCACGTGATCGTAGGGATCGCTGGCCAATTTCATTTGATCTTGAACCGCTCAGATTGGATGTCGTCTAGGAAGGATTGCTGCCAGTCTTTTCGTCGTTACCCAGATATCTGAACCAGTCTTTGGTGGCGTTGGCAATCTTGTCGACAGTCCATATCGGTGCGTCGCCCCATTGGTCGATCGATTGCAGCATCACGGCAACACCGTCGTCGAACCGGACCTTCGGGTTCCATTGCAGCATGCGTTTGATCTTGGAAATATCGGCATGGGTACAATCGGGTTCGCCGGGCCGCTTGGGAATGTGGACCTTTTCGCCGCCGAGCAGTCCGACGAGCCGGTTCACGCTGTAGGTGTTGTCTGAGCCGACGTTGAATATCTCGCCGGAGATGCCGGACTTCGCCGCGGTGACAAAGGCATCGGCGACGTCGCTGACAAAGGTGAAATCACGGGTCTGCTCGCCATCGCCGACCACGGTGAACGGTTTGCCTGCGAGTTTTTGCGCGAGGAAGACACCAAACACGGCGCCATAGGTTCCAGTCGTGCGATGACGCGGGCCGAACACGTTGAACAGGCGCAAGGAGATTGCAGGTAGCTTGTAGACCTTGCACCAATGCATCACGCATTGCTCGCCCAGATACTTGGTGAGGGCGTATGGGTACATCGGGCGGATCTCGGCGTTCTCCGGCGTCGGATAGACGTCGGGGATGCCGTAGCAGGATGATGACGCGGCGTAGACGAAGCGTTTGACGTTGGCGTGGCGAGCGGCTTCCAGCACGCTCACGGTGCCGTCGACATTGGCGCGGTGATAGGGGATCGGTTGCTCGATGGAGGGTACGATATCTGCCAGAGCGGCCAGATGAAACACCCAGTCGATACCGTCGAACAGCGGCCGGATCGCCGTGAGATCGGTGACGTCGGCCTTGACCAGCTTGAATGGGGGCGAAGACGAATGCGACGCAAGATTCTCGGGACGTCCGATCGCGAAATTGTCGATGACGACGACGTCATGGCCGTCACCGAGCAGATGGTCGACCAGATGACTTCCGATGAAACCGGCGCCGCCGGTAACGACGCATTTCATGATCGGATATATCCATTGCGAAGCAGGCCAAGGAGGCGTTGCCATATCAGTTTTTTGCAGGGGCGGACTATCAGCGGACGGAGGATTCTGCAAGCGTACCAAGCTGTTCCTGCAATTTCCGGTGGGGATCGAGATCACCAAAACAGCGGTT
Source organism: Pseudomonadota bacterium (assembly GCA_018971625.1). Lineage (GTDB taxonomy): Bacteria > Pseudomonadota > Alphaproteobacteria > Rhizobiales > Xanthobacteraceae > Bradyrhizobium. The sequence goes on along the minus strand of JAGXAJ010000020.1, from coordinate 23,563 downwards.
GAGAAGTCAGCCTTAAGCCTTTGCAATTCCCGGGCAATCTCTTTATCAAACGGCAATGCTGCGGACGAGTTCTCAGAACATGTCTATCGATCCCGACCAAAAGGCGTTTCTCGACGATTATGTGGGACGTCTGCACCGTGTGATCACGACGGATGACGCGCTGTTCGCACAGATATCCGCAACGCGCGCGGCCTGGTTGCGAACCCGGGAGCGGGGCGGCCGGGTGATTTTCATCGGCAATGGCGGCTCGGCCGGAATTGCATCCCACCTGACCATCGACCTCTCGAAGAATGCGGCGATTCCCTCGTTGTGCTTCAATGATGCCAGCCTGATCACCTGCCTTGCCAATGACTATGGTTTCGAAGAGTGGATCTCGCATGCAGTACGTCTGAACGCGCATGCGGAGGACTGCCTCGTCGCGATCAGTTCGTCGGGCCGTTCGAAGAACATCATCAACGCGGTGGCCAAGGCGCGCGAGATCGGGCTCGAGGTGGTCACGCTGTCGGGCATGAGCGCCGACAATCCGCTGCGCAAGCTCGGCGACATCAATTACTGGGCCGATAGCCGCAGCTACAACATCGTCGAGACCGCGCATCAATTCTGGATGATGGCTGTGATCGACCTCATCATCGGCCGCCCCGAATATCCGGCATCGGACGGCATTTCCTGATGTCGTCGCATGCCAAGAAAGCGGCGTTGTTTGCAGCAAAACTGCTGCTTTCGATTGGCGTCATCGTCTATCTGGTGCGCCGCCTCGACCTTCAGCAGCTGCGTGTCAACCTTTTCGCCGTCGATCCATGGACATTTCTGCTGGCCCTTGCGCTGGTCAGCTTGCAGACGGTCATCCTCAACGGCCGCTGGATGCTGATCATGCGCTCGCTCGGCGTGGCGATCGAGTGGCTGGCGGGGATGCGCATCCTGATGATCAGCCTGTGGTTCAACCAGGTGCTGCCGTCATCCGCCGGCGGCGACGTGGTCCGTATCTGGCTGTTGCGCCGCCGCGGCGTGCAGTGGTCGCAGGCGGTAAAGGGCGTGGTGGCTGACCGGTTTACCGCGCTGCTCGGCCTCATCGCGCTGATGGTGCTAGGATTGCCGTTTCTGTTCATGCGCGTGCACAATTCCGCAGCGGAACTCGCGATCGGCGGTCTGGCCGCAGCGGGCGTGGCGGGCACAATATTCCTGCTGACGCTCGATCGCTGGCCGGCTCGCATCATCGCACTCGGTCCGATCGGCAGTTTTGTGCGCTTCGGGACGCTCGTCAGGTTCCTGCTTCTGGAGTTCCGGCAGCGCGAACTGCTGTTCGGCTCGGCGATCCTGATTCATGTCATGACGACTGCATCCTGCTACGTGCTGGCAAGAGGGTTGCAAGCGAATCTCACGGTGCTCGATGCATTGATTTTCTTCCCGCCCGTTATCCTGCTGACCGCCGTGCCGATTTCGATCAGCGGATGGGGGGTTCGGGAAGGTGCAATGGTGGCCTGCCTCGCGCTGGCCGGGGTCGACCCGGCGAAATCGCTTGCTGTTTCGCTGTTGCTGGGCGTCATCAGCGTGATAATCGGTGTGGCCGGCGGTGTCGTCTGGCTCGTCAGTCCCGAGCGCGGCAGGTTCACCGCGGCCCAGGCGGTTGCCCTGGCGGAAGGTGCCAGCGCGCCATTGCTGGATCGTGGGCTGGAGCAAACAAGCGAGATGCAAAGCAGTCCGTGAGCAGCCAACTTTTTGGCAAATCGAGCGCGCCGTCCCCATTCAAAGATCTTCGAGCCCCGCTATGAAAAGCCTGTTCCACAAGCGAGATACCTGCCGGCTCTGCCATTCCAGCCGGCAAGAACTGGTGGTGCCGTTGGCGGGCATGCCGATCGGAACGCCCAATTTTCAGGTGCCCGACGCTGGCGTCGACGATCCGGTGTTCCGGACCGCTGTCCCGCTCGAACTGTATCTCTGCCGCGACTGCGGCGATCTGCATATCCTTCATGTCGGCAACCCCGAGATCCAGTACCGGCATTACGTCTACACCACCTCGATCTCACTCGGGCTGCGTGAGCATTTTGCGACCTATGCCGACGACGTCATTCAACGTCATGCGGTGGCACCGAATTCGCTGATTGTCGAGCTAGGTAGCAACGACGGATCGCTGCTCGGCTTTTTCAAGGAGCGCGGCATGAAGGTGCTCGGCGTCGACCCGGCTGTGGATATCGCCAAACGCGCGACCGCCAACGGCGTTGAGACGATTCCGGACTTCTTCAGCGACGCGGTCGGCGCCCAGATCCGGAAAACACACGGCGCCGCCAGCGTTGTGATCGCCAACAACATGATCGCGAATGTCGACAATCTCGACTCGCTGGTAACCGGAATCCGCAACGTACTGGCGCCCGATGGCCTGTTCGTGTTCGAAACGCAATACGGCCTTGACGTCACCGAGAGGAACCTCCTCGATACCATCTATCACGAGCATCTGTCGTATTTTAACATTAAGCCGCTGCAGCGCTTCTTCGCGCGGCTGGGCATGGAGCTGATCGACGTCCAGCACATCTGGACCAAGGGCGGTTCGATCCGTGTCACCGTTCAGCTCGCGGGCGGGCCGCGCAAGCCGTCAGCTGAAGTCGCGCGTTTCATCGCCGAGGAAGATCGCCTCGGTGTCGACCAGCCGGCTTACTACGCGGCCTACCTGCGCAAGATCGCGGCTATTCGCGACGAGCTGGTGGCGCTGGCTGACGCCTGTCATGCGCGGGGACAGCAGGTGGCCGGCTATGGCATCTCCGTGGGCACCACGACATTGTTGCCGCAGTTCGGGCTCGAAAACAAAATCGATTTCCTGGTCGACGACGATCCGCGGAAGGGCAAGGTGATGGCCGGCCCGGGCTACGACATTCCGATCCTGCCGCCTGCCGCGCTCTACGAGCGCAAACCGGCGGTGGTCGTCGTGTTCGCCTGGCGTTACGTCAATCCGATCCGGGCGAAACATGCGCGTTACTTTGCCGATGGCGGCAAGTTCGTCGTTCCGCTGCCGACCGTGAGTTTCATCGGCCGCGCCGATTAAGCGCCGCCCGAAGTCCGTGTTCTATTGGCTTGGCGTTCTGGCGGCGCCAGTGATATGTAGGCACATCGCAGGGGAGGACGGACATGAGAGTTTTCTGCGCAGCGCTGATCGTCGCTTCGTTGGTAGGGCCCGTTCTCGCCCAGGACGACCACGTCCCGCGATACCGCGAGAAGCCGAAAGAGAAGTCGCAGGCGGAAATCAACGCGGACAAAGCTGCTGCGAGAGCTTACCAGAATTCACTCAACAATATCCCCGACCAGGGGCCCGTCGACCCCTGGAGCAACGCGCGCAGCACGGACGCGCCCAAGAGCGCCGCCAAGCCGATGGCCAAATCCGCCGCCAAGGCTGCGTCGGCCAAGGCGCGGAAAGCCGCCAATACTGACTAGCGGCGTCGGCTGGCCGCTTGTGACACCTCGGCCTTTATTTCCACGCCCGATGCGCGACTCAACGCGCGTGACCACTCGGGGTCACCCCTCCGGGGTGTCGAACAGGATCATATCGGTGCCGCCGGTCGCGAATTTCTGCACATCGGCCGCGGCTGCCCTGCCTTCGGCGCTGCCGAATGCCGCGCATCACGCATGGGCATTCGAAGCAGCCCCAATGGCAGGTTTTTTGGCTGGACCGCAGGTGATGCGTCACGGCGGGTCCGGAGTGTTATTTTTTTGAAGGCGGATGGATACGGGGATCAAGCCCGCGTATGACGCTAACGATAGTCGAGGACTTTCGCATTGTTCTTTTTTCTCTCCAAAACCATCGGATACGGCTTGCTGCCGACCAATTTCCTGATTGGGGCTGGCGTGCTTGGCGTAGCGTTGCTGGCCACGCGATATGCGCGCGCCGGGCGCCGGCTGATGGTCTTCTCCATCCTGCTGCTTGCGATCGCGGGTTTTTCGCCGTTGGGCAATTGGTTGCTTTATCCGCTGGAGCAGCGATTTCCACCTTGGGAGGCCGCGCGCGGCGCGCCTTACGGCATCATCGTGCTGGGAGGATCGATCGATGCGGATCTTTCGGCGGCGCATGACGGCGCCGTGGTTCGAAGCGCGGCCGACCGCATCATCGCCGCTGCCGTGCTGGCGCGCCGATATCCGGACGCTCGCGTCATCTTCACCGGCGGCAGCGGGAATCTGGTCTCGAACGACGCCCGAGAAGCTGACTATGCCGGTGCGCTATTTGAAAACCTCGGTGTGGACAAGGCGCGGCTCACGATGGAGCGACGCTCGCGCAACACCCAGGAGAACGCCGAATTTTCCAAGGCGCTTGCAGCGACGGCAAGCGGGCAGCGCTGGCTGCTGGTGACGTCCGCCTATCATATGCCGCGCTCGATCGGCCTGTTTCGCAAGGCCGGCTTTGCGGTCGAGGCTTATCCGGTGGATTGGCGGATCGGCGGCCGCGCTGATCTCCGGGCATTCTCCGCCATTGCCGGCAAGGGGCTAGAATCCACCGATACCGGCCTGCGCGAATGGATCGGGCTTCTAGTCTATTGGCTGACCGGCAAGATCGACGAGCCCTTCCCGGGACCGGCGACGAGCCAAGGCGTCAAGCCGTAAAGTCAGGAGCGCACTTCTGGCGACACGTTACGCCGTCGCGCCCGCATGCTCCAATGCCGGAAACGGTCGAGATAGAGATAGACCACTGGCGTGGTGTACAGGGTCAGGATCTGGCTCAACACCAGCCCACCGATGATCGTTATGCCGAGCGGTTGGCGGAATTCACTGCCTTCGCCCATCCCGATGATCAGCGGCACCGCGCCGAGCAGCGACGCCATGGTAGTCATCATGATCGGCCGGAATCGCAGCAGGCAGGCTTCGTAAATCGCTTCCGCCGGCGACAGGCCGCGACCGCGCTCGGCATCGAGCGCGAAATCGATCATCATGATGGCGTTTTTCTTCACGATCCCGATCAGAAGTATCACTCCGATCATGCCTATGATGTCGAACTGGGTATGAAATAGCATCAAGGCCAGCACAGCGCCGACGCCCGCCGAGGGCAGGGTGGACAGGATCGTCAGCGGATGGACAAAGCTCTCATAAAGCATGCCGAGAGAGATGTAGATCGTGGCGAACGCCGCGAGAATGAGAAACGGTTCGCTGCTGACCGATTGCTGGAAAATCTTGGCGACGCCCTGGAAAGAGCCTCGGATCGTTGAGGGCACTCCGATCCGGCCCATGGTCGCCTCGATCGCCGCAACCGCCGTGCTGAGCGATACGCCCTGCGGCAGATTGAACGAGATGGTGTTGGCGACCAGCCCATCCTGGTGGTTGACGACCAGCGATGTGCGGCCCTGTCCGAAAGCGGCGACGCTCGACAACGGGATCATCGTCTCCTGGCTGGTGCTGACCGCGGTGCCGGTCGAGGCTGCCGCCTTGCCGGTGGCGCCGATCGAGTTGGTCGCCTGATTGCGCACCGCGCTGGCTGCGATCGAGTTCGCCGACGTGGTCTGCGCCGACGAGGCGATCGTTCCCGCCACGGCATTGGTCGCCTGCGAACCGCTGGCAGGGGCCGCCGAGGTACTGACATAGACATCCCGCAATGTCTGTGGGTCCTGCCAGTATTCCGGCGCCACCTCCATGACCACGTGGTATTGGTTGCGCGCCACGTAAATGGTCGAAACCTGCCGCTGGCCGAACGCGTCATAGAGCGTATTGTCGATCTGACTGACGCTGATGCCGAGGCGTGCGGCGGTATCACGGTTGATGGTCACCCCGGCTTGAAGTCCCTTGTCCTGCTGGTCGCTGCTGACGTCGGCGAGCGCCGGCACGCCCTGAAGCGCGGCGACGATCTTCGGCGTCCACTCATCCAGCTCCTCGAAGGTCGATCCCTGCAGCGTGTACTGGTATTGCGCATTGCCAGTGCGTCCGCCGGGGCCGAGATCGCCGACCGACTGCAGGAACATGGTGGCGCCCGGTACGCCACCGAGTTCGCCGCGCAACTGGCCTATCACCTGATCGGCGGTCAATTCCCGCTGCCGACGCGGCTTTAGGGAAACGAACACGGTGCCGGTGTTGGTCGAGCCGCTGCCGGGGCCCACACCTCCGCCGGTAAAGCCAACGGCAACGTTGACAGCCGGATTCTTCCTCACAATGTCCACGAGTTGCGTAAGTTTCTTCTCCATCAGTTGAAACGAGATGCTTTGATCGGCCTGGATCGATCCGATCAGCAATCCCGTATCCTGTTGTGGCACAAACCCCTTGGGAACGGTGGCATAGAGGTAAAAATTCAGGCCGAGCACGGCCGCCAGTACCAGCATTACCAGGCCAGGATAACGCAACGCCACGGTAAGGGTGCGCCGATAAAAGGCCAGCGAGGCCTCGAACACGCGCTCGCACGCACGATAGATCCGTCCGCGTTGCAGGCCGCGCTCTCCGCGCAGTAGCCTGGCGCACATCATCGGCGTGGTCGTCAGCGAAACTACCAGAGAGATCACGATGGCAACGGCGATTGTCATGGAGAATTCGCGGAACAGCCGGCCGACCAGCCCGCTCATCAGCAGGATCGGGACGAACACCGCGATCAACGACACGCTCATCGACAGCACCGTGAAACCGACCTCCCGCGATCCCAGAAGGGCGGCCTGCAACGGCGTCTCTCCCGCATCCAGATGACGGGTAATGTTTTCCAGCACCACGATGGTGTCATCGACCACGAATCCGGTCGCGACCGTGAGCGCCATCAGCGAGAAAATGTTCAGGCTGTATCCGAGCAGATACATCACCGCGAATGTCGCAATCAGCGACACCGATATCGTCACTACCGGAACCAGCGTCGCCCTCGCGCTGCGCAGAAACGCAAACACGACAAGAATCACCAGGACTACGGCGATGATCAGCGTGATTTCGACGTCGAACAGCGAGGTTCTGATCGTGGTCGAGCGGTCGATCGCAAGGTTGATGTCGATCGCTGGCGACACCGAAGCCCGCAATTGCGGGATCAGCGCCTTCACGCGGTCGACCATCTGGATGATGTTGGCGCCCGGCTGACGATACACGATCATCATCACCGCGCGCTTGCCGTTGGAGAGGCCGAGCGTGTGCAAATTCTCCACGGAATTAAGCACCTCGCCGACATCGGTCAGGCGCACTGCCGCGCCATTGCGATAGGCGACTACCAGCGGTTTGTAGTCGACAGCCTTGAGAGCCTGATCATTGGAGTAGATCTGGTAGCGCTGCGCGCCGACGTCGATGCCGCCCTTGGGGCTGTGCGCATTGGCGCTGCCGAGTGCGGCGCGAACGTCCTCCAGACCAATGCCGTATTTGTAGAGCGCCTGCGGCGCGAGCTCGACACGAACAGCGGGAAGCGATCCGCCGCTGACACTCACCTCACCAACGCCTTCGACCTGCGACAGCTTCTGCGCCAGCACGGTGGAAGCTGCGTCGTATAGTTCAGCGGGAGGCAGGGTGTCCGATGTCAGTGTGTAGATCAGGATTGGCGCCGAGGCAGGGTTGAACTTGCGGTAGGTGGGATTGTTCCGCAGCGAGGTCGGCAGGTCGGCGCGCGAGGCATTGATCGCCGCCTGTACATCGCGCGCCGCGCCGTTGATGTCGCGATTGATACTGAATTGCAGGTTGATACGCGCAGAGCCGAGCGAGCTGGACGACGTCATCTCGTTGACATCGGCAATTTGGCCGAGGTGACGCTCCAGCGGACTGGCAACGGTGGTCGCGACATCAGCCGGACTGGCGCCCGGCAATATCGCCTGCACCGAAATGGTGGGGATATCGACATCCGGCAGCGGCGAGACCGGCAGCTTGAAAAAAGCGACCATTCCGGCGACAACCAGCCCGAACGTCAGCAACGTGGTGGCGACAGGCCGACGGATGAACGGACTAGACAAACTCATGCGTGAACTTTGACCTCGTCCATCTTATACGCCGTGGTCATCTGATCGGTCCAACCGTCGGTCGAGACACCTGTCGCAACTGCGACGCAATCCGGCTAGGATTGTGGCAAAGGGCTGTAAGACCAATCGCCTGGGAACCCGCGCCATGCAACAGCAAACGCCGCCGGAACAGTTCGATATGGCAGGTCTCGTGGCCGATCTGAACAGCCTGCTGCGACTGTAGACGACCGTGACCGGCATGAAGATGTTCGCTCGCGTCGAGGACATGGCCGCGATCCCGAAAATTCGACGTCTGAGCGCGGTCCACACCACCGACCGGATCGTCAGCATGGCTTTCGCGACTGGGCTGGACGGTCGGCATCACCGCGGACGATCTGGTCGGTACGCAATGCTACGCCGTGATCGGCCTCGCGCCGCAGGACGAGACGTGGCTCGAGGGCAAGTCCTATGTCGGGGTATGGCATGGCACGGCGAAGGATGCACGCAAGCGCCAGCAGGCGCTGGATGTGGTTCCGTTCGGGCAATATCAGGCGCTGGCGGTGAGCCTGCTCTCCAGTGGCCGGCTCAATCCGCCGGACATCTGTCTCGTCTACGCAACGACTGGCCAGATGATCATCCTGATCAACGGCCTGCAATATACCGGTTACAAGAAATTCGAATGGGGCGTGGTCGGCGAAACCGCATGCGCGGATTCCTGGGGACGGGCGTTGAAGACCGGCGAGCCCCCCGCTTTCGCTACCTTGCTTTGCCGAACGGCGTTATGGCGGCGTACCGGATGAGGAGATGCCGATGGCGCTACAGCCTCCGCATCTTGCCAAGGCGATTGTCGGCATGAAGCAGCTCGCCAAGAATGGCCTGCGCTATCCGGTCGCGCCCTATGGCATCCAGAACGACGTCCGCGCCGGCATGGGCGCATCGTACGGGAAGAAATAGCTATTGCGGAATTAGTTCCAAACCGTCATTGCGAGCGTAGCGAAGCAATCCAGAAGTCGCACGTGGCGCACTGGATTGCTTCGTCGCTTCGCTCCTCGCAATGACGAGGAGACTTTTCAAGGGAACAGGATATGTCCTCGTCGAAGTTCGACATCGTTGTCTACGGCGCCACCGGTTTCACCGGTCAGCTCGTCGCCGAATATCTCGGCGAGCATTACCGGAACGACAAGGCGTTGAAATGGGCGATGGCGGGGCGCAGCCTCGACAAGCTCAAATCGGTTCGCGATGCGATCGGCGCACCGGCGGATATTCCCTTGATCGTCGCCGATGCCAACGATCCTGCCTCGCTCAAGGTCATGATCGACCGGACCCGGTCCGTGGTGACCACTGTCGGGCCTTATCTGCTCTACGGCAACGAACTGGTGGCGGCATGCGCGGCTTCGGGCACCGACTATTTCGACCTGTGCGGCGAGGTGCCATGGATGCGGCGGATGATCGACGCGCATCTCGACACGGCAAAACGCTCGGGCGCGCGGATCATGTTTTCCTGCGGCTATGACTCCGTGCCGTTCGAACTCGGCGCGTTTTTCGTTCAGGAGGAAGCCAGGCGTGTGTTCGGCGCGCCAACCGCGCGGGTTAAAGGCCGGGTGCGGCAGATGCGGGGCACGTTTTCCGGCGGCACGGCGGCAAGCGGCAGGGCGATCTTCGAGGCGGCTGCGAAGGATCCGAGCTTGTTGGCGCTGGTGCGCGACCCCTTTGCGTTGACGCCGGGATTTGTCGGGCCAAAGCAGCCACCGGCCAACAAGCCGGTCTACGATGAGGACCTCAAGACGTGGCTGACGCCGTTTTTCATGGCGAACATCAACTCGCGGAACGTGCACCGGTCCAACATGCTGCTCGGCTTTCCATATGGACGCGACTTCGTTTACGACGAGATGCAGATCACCGGGCCCGGCGAGGAAGGCGAGGCCGAGGCCAGGCGTATGTTGGCGGCGAGCAACAGGATGGCATCCTCGGCTATCCCCAAGCCGGGGGAGGGCCCATCGAAAGAAGAGCGCGAGAACGGACTCTATGATCTCCTTTACGTCGCGATTGCACCCGACGGCCGTCAGGCCCGCGCCTCGGTGAAGGGCGACCGCGATCCCGGTTACGGCTCGACCTCGAAGATGATCGCGGAATGTGCAATCTGCCTGTTGCGTGATGCGCCCGACGTGCCAGCGGGGATCTGGACGCCGGGCGCAGCGATGCAGCACAGGCTGATCAAGCGGCTTGTCGATCACGCCGGCCTGACGTTTCAGGTCGAGGAATGACGGTGCAAGGGTTATAGGCGTACATCCAGTCCATTGCCTTCGACGTGAGCGGCATCAGCAATTGTAGCATGCGGTTGCGGGTCCAGGCGCCAGTGGCGCTGAATTCGCCCTTGCTGTTGCCGTTGCGGCGCTTTGACCACCGGTGCGATCACCGGCGTCGTCGACCGTCTGGAGAAGGCCGGCTTCGTCCGCCGCGCCCGCGCCGGAAAGTCCTAGCGCACCTGTTCTGCGCGGGCCGCGGTGCTGTAGCGCTGCGCGGCGGCGAACATGCCCCACATCGCCCCCAGCATCATCCAGAAGTGCCGCCAGTGGTCGGTATCGATAATGAACGCTTCGCCGACCGTGGCGAGGAAGGCCGCGAAGATCGCCAGATAGGTGCGCTGCCAGGGCACGCGGACGAAGATATGCCGGAACCCGATGATGACAGTGATGAACACCAGCGCGGGGTAGCAGACGCCCGACAGCCAGCCGCCGGACATGAACGCGTTCAAATAGGAATTGTGCGTGTCCTCCGGAAAATAGGTGTGGAACTGGAGCGGACCAATACCCAACGGCAGGTCGAGCGCCATCTGGGCGCCGAGGATATACCGGCCGAACCGACCGAAGCGGCCCTCGTCATAGCTTTGGTCGAAGCTCGCACGCTGCTTGAACATCTCGCTGATGGAGTCGAACGACAACAGCACCGCCAGCAATACGGCGACGACAATAACGGCTGCGATTGTCATTAGCACGATGCGTGAGCGCTGCGCGGGCAGCGGACTGGTGACCACCATCATCGCCAGCATGAAGACCGAAGTGAGAATAAGCCCGCCCCATGCCGCGCGCGAAAACGCCAGCAGAATCGCCAGCGCTATGATGCCGAGCGCGATTGTGCTGCGGAAGGATTTGCCGAACCGGTCGCAGACCACGCTTTGCAACGCGAATAGCGCGGGCAGGATCAGGAACGCGCCCAGCACGTTGGGGTCCTTGAAGGTACCGCGCGCGCGTTCATACAAAGTCAGCAGATCATGCCCGCCCGGCACGAGATTGAAATAGCCGGCGATTGCCGCAAGCGATGCGATCATGCCGCCCACCACCAACCCACGGCGCAGCATATCGAGCCGCGCCGCGGTATCCTCTGCCAGCACCATGGCGAAGAACATCACGGTCACGGACATGTACCAGGATGTCGCGATCCAGTTGGCGACCTCGGAGTGATCGAAAAACGGAATGGCGCCGATCGAATATCCGATGTTGAGCAGGATCAGTAACGCCAGCAACGGCATGAAAACCAGCCGCAGCCGCATGCCCGTGGCAAAAAAGATCACGATGGCGACAAGCGTGGAGAATTCGTAGGGGCTGGGCTCGATGAAGACGATTGCACCGGATGCGCCGACCAGCCATAGCAGCGCGCGTTGCAAGGCGAGAACGCCAGGCGCCGCCGACGGCAGAATTGTATTGCCGGTCGCCGCATACGCCATCACACACCCGCAACCCTACGCAAACGCAACACGACTTGTACCTGACCCGGCTGACAGGCCGGCCGAGCGCCTAGTAGGCGTTCTCGTTATTTGCGATCAACGCCAGCGGCGTCTTGAAGAGAATGTAGAGATCGAACAGCACCGACCAGTTCTCGATGTAATAGAGGTCGAACTCGACGCGCTTCTGGATCTTTTCCTCGTTATCGATCTCGCCGCGCCAGCCGTTGATCTGCGCCCAGCCGGTAATGCCGGGCTTGACGCGGTGGCGGGCGAAATAGCCGTCGACGGCTTCGTCGAACAACTGGGTCCGTACCTTGCCCTGAACCGCGTGCGGCCTCGGGCCGACCAGCGAGAGATTGCTCTTGAACACCACGTTGAGGAGCTGCGGCAGCTCGTCGAGGCTGGTCTTGCGGATGAAGCGCCCGACGCGGGTGACGCGGCTGTCGTTCTTGGTCACGACCCTGGAGGCGAGCGGATCAGCCTGGTCGTGATAGAGCGAGCGGAACTTGAAGACATCGATGCGCTCATTGTTGAAGCCGAACCGCTTCTGGCGAAACAGCACCGGTCCCGGGCTGTCCAGTTTGACCGCAAGCGCGACCAGTGCCATTACCGGGGCCGCAAGCAACAGCACGATCGCGCCGACGAAATGGTCGAACAGCCATTTCATCACCAGGTCCCAGTCGGTGATCGGCGGCTCGAACACGTCGAGGGTAGGCACCTTGCCGAGATAGGAATAGGCGCGGGGCCGGAAGCGCAATTTGTTGGTATGGGCGGAAAGCCGGATATCGACCGGCAGCACCCACAGCTTCTTCAGCATGTCGAGGATGCGGGTCTCCGCCGAGATCGGCAGTGCGAACAGCACGAGATCGACGCGGGTGCGGCGGGCGAACTCGATGATATCGTCGACCTTGCCAAGTTTCGGCGCGCCGGCGCAAGTATCGAACGCGCGACTGTCATTGCGGTCGTCGAACACGCCGAGGATATCGATATCGGAATCGGGCTGCACCCGCAGCGTCTCCACCAGCTTTTCGCCGTTCTGGTCCGAGCCGACGATGATGGTACGGCGATCGAGCCTGCCTTCGCGTGCCCAGCTTCGCACCATCGCGCGCAGCAGCAGCCGCTCGGTGATCAACCCGGCGAGGCCCATGAAGAAGAACGCCGAGAGCCAGAGCCGTGAGACCTCACCGCCGAGCTTGACGAAGAATGACGCGCCGATGAACAGCAGGAACACGAATGCCCAGGCCGAGATCATCCGCGTCATCTGCCGGAGCTGGCCGCGAAACACCTGCACTTCGTAGATGTCGGAGGCCTGGAAGCAGATCACAGCGGTGATGCTTATGCCGAAGATGGCTGCGATATATTCCCAGCTAAAGCCCTTGAGCGGTGCCACATAGGCCAGATACAGCGCGACGCCGACAATAGTCAGCAGCAACAGATCGGCGAGCCGAACCGCGCCCACGATCACGACGGCCGGATAGGCCGGGCGGACTTTCTGATTGACGACCGCAAGCGCTGCCTGCGACAGCCGGCGACGGCGTTCGACGCGTCGTCGATCCGCCGTCGCGTCGGTAGCAGCGACCGCGGCTGCGGCATTTAGCATGGAGCGTGGGTTGATCGGTTCCACTGACGTTAGTCCGTTCTAGCCCACCAATGCATGCGGGGAGGCACAATGCCCCGCTTCAAAGCCTAGGAGAGAAATCGGAAGAAACGGTTATCGTCGGTAAAGAACGGTTAACGATTTGCAAACGCGTCGCGGTAGCCGGCCAGTACGCCTTCGACCATCGCCTTCTGCGAAAAATGCAGGAAAATCCTCTCGCGGAGCGCTTTCGCGCGCATCAGTGCGCCAGCGGGATCGTCCAGCGCGATCTTGATGGCATCAGCCATGGCTGATGCCATACTTGGCGCGAACAGCGCGTCGGTATAGGGTCCGAAAATCTCGGGGATGCCGCCAACATTGGCCGCCACCATTGGAATTCCGGCCGCCGCCGCCTCGATCACTACATAGGGCATCGAATCCCCGCGCGACGGCACGACCAGCAGCGACCCCTTCGAAAAGCCGTAACGCGCCTTGACGTGACCGATGAAGCGCACAATTTCGCCAAGACCCAGTCGCTGGATTTGTGCCTTGATCGCCTCGGTTTCCTCGCCGTCGCCGGCCAGCGTCAGCGTCACCGGTCGGCGGTCGCTGCGCAACCGCGCGATTGCGTCGACCAGGAGGTCCGCCCCCTTAATGTGCCGGAACTCGCCGACATAGACGACATCCGTGGCGTCTTGCGCTTTCGCGATCGGATCGAACTCGGCGGCGGTCACGCCATTGAAGACGCAGCGCACCAGGCCTTTTGGCGTGCCGATTATGCGTTGATAGGTGTCGCGGGCAAATGCGCTTTCGAACAGGAACAGGTCGGTCCGGTTCATCAATGCGCGCTCGAGTCGGCTGTAGAACGCGCCCATCATCGTGTTCGGTGGGTAGTGCAGCGAACCGCCATGCGGAGTGTAGACCCGGACGATACGCTTCGAGGCACTCTTCAACCGCACGAAAGCGCCAGCTTTGGCGCCATGGCCGTGCAGCACGTCCGGTTTCAAACGCCGGATCAGTCGCGCCATCCGTCCCCACACCACGGCATCCGTGGGGTGCGGTTCGCGGTGGATGGGGATGCGGTGCACGCCAAGTTTCAGGCGCGGCGCGATCTCGGCCAGCGCCGCGGTGCCGCGTTCGCCGCCGGTCAGGCTATCGGCGATCAGGCCGACATGGTGACCGCGGTCGGCCTGACCGTTGGCGACGTCGAGAATATGGCGGAAAATTCCGCCAACGGGCGCGCGCACCGCGTGCAGGATACGAAGCGGCTGTTCGGGAATCTCGGGCATGATCAGAACCAGCGTTCCGCGACGGGCGCGCTGTTGCCGGGTGCAGTGTCCGCGCGAATGCGGCCCGGCAGAGCGAGCACCACCGATGAACAGGAAAGAGCGGCGCACGCGCCTTGCATCGAAAAGCCCAGAAGGAGGGTTGATTCCGATTAAGGGCTGCCATGGTTAACAAAGCATGACCCGCCGGGGTAATAGCCTCAACCGGCAGCCGGGTTCCCGCCCGGTTAACCCCGCAGCAACCTTAATGGAGTGTAGTCGACCGCGTTCAGTGGAACTGTGGCGTCTGCGGGAGTGTGAGATGCGTCTGGCGTTCTGGCGTGCCGATAGCGTCACTTCTGCCGAAGAAAAACCGGCAGTGGAGCGGGTGGTGTCGAAACCCGCGCCGGCTGCCTATGCGCCCGCGGCTGGTTCCATTGCCGGCGACCTGGATTTGCCTGCGCTCGGCCAGGCGTTGTTGCGCAGGAAGCGTTGGATCATCGTCCCAACATTGCTGGCGGCCTTGGTCTCGATCGCCGCGGTCAACCTCGTTACGCCGCGTTACAAGTCCGAAGCGCGTATCCTGATCGACGGTCGCGAAAACATCTTCCTGCGGCCCAATGGCGAGCGCACGGAGGAGCGCAACGCGCTTGACCCCGAGGCCGTTACCAGCCAGGTCCAGCTTCTGTTATCGCGCGACCTCGCGCGCGAGATCATCAAGAAGAACAAATTGGCGGAACTGCCGGAGTTCGATCCGGTGCTGCGCGGCATGTCGCCGCTGAAATCGCTGCTGGCGCTGTTCGGAATCGGCCGCGATCCGTTCTCGCTGACGCCGGAAGAGCGGGTGCTCGACGCCTATTTCGATCGCTACACCGCCTACGCCGTCGACAAGTCGCGCGTTATCGTCATCGAATTCCAGTCGCGCGATCCGGAACTGGCTGCGCGTGTCGCCAACTCGATCGCCGACGGCTACCTGGTGCTGCAACAGAACGCGCGACAGGAGCAGGCCAAGGCCGCCAGCCAATGGCTGGCCGGCGAAATCGATAATCTGCGCAAGAAGGTCGCTGACGCCGAATCCCGGGTCGAGGATTTCCGTTCCAAATCGAGTCTCTTCATTGGTACCAACAACACCACGCTTTCCAACCAGCAGATGGGGGAATTGAACACGCAATTGAACAACGCGCGGGCGCTGAAGTCCGACGCCGAATCGAAAGCGCGCATGATCCGGGAGATGCTGCAGAGTGGCAAGCCGATCGAAGCCTCCGAGGTGCTCAATTCCGAACTGATGCGCCGCCTGTCCGAGCAGCGCGTCACGCTGCGCGCGCAACTCGCCGAACAATCGTCGACGCTGCTCGACAACCATCCACGCATCAAGGAATTGAAGGCGCAGTTGGCGGTGCTTGACGCCCAGATCCGCGATGAGGCCGGCAAGATCTCGCGCTCGCTGGAAAACGATGCGCGCATCGCCGCCGGCCGTGTCGACGGCCTCAGCGCCAGTCTCGATCAGATGAAGAAGCAGGCCACCTCGACCAACGGCCAGGACGTCCAGCTGCGGGCGCTCGAACGTGAGGCCAAGGCGCAGCGCGATCTGCTGGAATCCTATCTGGCGAAGTACCGTGAGGCCAACACCCGCGAAAATATTGACGCTGCACCAGCCGACGGCCGCATCATTTCCCGCGCCAGCGTCTCCAATGCGCCGGCTTATCCGAAGAAACTGCCGATCGTGCTGATCGCGACGCTTGCGACCCTGCTGCTGAGCGCCGGCACCATAGTGACCGGTGAATTGTTGCGCATGACGACGCCACGGCTGATGCCGCGCACGGAAGGCGCTACCGCATCCACGCGACCTGTGGTCCGCGCGCCCGTGACTGCCGTAGCCGAGTCCAACATCACCACGCCTGACCATGCTCCAAGCACCGGCCAGATCAGCTCCTCTGAAGTCAGATATCCAAAACCCACGCCTTCGGCCGATCTCTCCGAGATCGAACAGCTCGCCGGGATTCTGCAAAGCGCCGGCGAGGCGGGGCGCAAAGTCACGGTTCTCGGCACTGCCTCGGGCGAGAGCACGGCCGTGACGGCGCTGACCCTGGCGCGGCTGCTCGCGCGTGATGCACGGGTCGTGCTGGTGGACTTGTCGACGGCCTCGCTGACCAGCCCGGCGATTTCCGACGCTACCGCGCCGGGACTGGCAGAGCTGATGTCGGGCGAGGCCTCGTTCTCGCAGGTGATTACTCGCGACCGGCAGTCGCGCGCCCATCTCGTTGGCCCGGGACGTCCTGGTTCGGACCGCACGTTGCTGCAATCGCCGCGGCTTACTCTGGCGATCGATGCCCTGCTGCGGGTCTACGATCACGTATTGTTGGACGCGGGACTCGCCTCCGACCTGCCGGCGGAACTTCTAACCGCGCGGGCGCGCGCCGTGGTGGTGCCAGATGCTTCGATGGCCGCGGATGCACGTACTCTGATGTGCGATCAGTTGAAGGCGGCAGGTTTCTCCGACGTAACCATGCTGAGCAAGCCACAGTCTCCGTCAGGCACCGTCGATCCTGGCCCGCGGGTTGTGGCGGCCTGATCGCGACCCGACTTAGCGAAACGCGCTGCGCAGTTTCTGCGCCATCTGCAGAAGCGCGGGATTGTGCTTGACCACGTGCTTGGCGCGATTGATGCCGGACATCGCTGCCGCAGCGAGCCGGCCGCGCGGGGTTAGCGCAATGAAGCTGTCGAAGATCGGCTCATTGCTCTTGCAGAACAGCCGCTTGTAATCGTCCGATCCGATCCCGAGGTCGAGCGCCTGATAGCCCAATCCGGCATAGTGATCGACGATGTCGCGCATCAGGATCAGCCCGGGACTGTGCCGTGAATTCTCCGACATCGTGTAGGTGTTGAACATCATCGAGAAGCGATGACCGTCGGCGACGCCCGCGAAGATCGCGATGACCTCGGCGTTGCATTCCAGCGCATGGATATCGATCGCATGACCGCCGCCGGCGAGCGGTGCCAGGCAGGCGCTACGGATGAAATTCTCGACGCCGGGCTCGGCGAATACGTTTGGCAGCTTCTGCTCGGCCATCCGGAGCGGCTTGATGCAGAAAAACGCGTCGAGCAACCGTTTGATCGCGACGTCGTCCGAAGCTATGCAGTAGCGATAGCCGGGCAGGGCCTTCAGCTTGCGCTCCTTGCTCCTGAGACGGCTGCGAAGCGAATTGCCGATCCGCGCCGCCGGCTCGGCACCGGGCGCCATCGTCATCAGCGGGCAGTCGTTGACGGAGGCCTGGTGCGGCAGTATCGCCATCGGGTTCTGCAGGTCGTGCCAGCGCGCCGGTTGCTGATGCAGCACCAGCACGTCGGCTCGCGCGTACCGGTGGATAGCCGACATCAGCGCGTCGAGATCGGATTCTGTCGCGCTGGCAGCGAACTCGCGGTCCCACAGCGCCATGTTGAAGGTTGCGTGCTTGCCACCCATGAAGCTGGCGATGCGAACGCCGCGTTCGTGCCGGAGCGTGAGCGGCAGCAACAATAGCGGCCGACACTCCTTGTCTCGGGCGACGACAATGAAGGGCGAAAGCTTTTCGCGTTCACCGACCTGTGACTGCCAGGCACTGAGAAAATCGAACCGCTGATAGGGCGTGGAGAACTGCCGCTCGCCTTCGAGGCTCCGCCAGATCTTTTCGACCTGGCCGAGATCGCCGAAAATATCGACGCCGGCGATGCGGTCTGGTTCCAACCGTGCCGCCGCTCCCGCCGTCCGGCTTTCAATCGCGGCCGCCATGGATATTTAAAAACTCGTCTAGGGGAATATTTGTTTTTGGCGTCGCCCGACCTTTGCAAAGAAATGTCAACAAAGAGTAATGACGATAAGGCGGCGCGAAGCGGGATTTGGTACATAGAAAGGCGAGGCGTTGGCGTCCGACATCGGATTTTGGATACGCGCCAGGCTGGAGCTCGCTTACTTCAGCGGCTACGCCTTGATCATGCAGCGGCACACTGGCGGCGTCGGCGTCGTGCTGCGCTTTCAGCGCGTGCGTCCGCGCCGCAGCGATCGTTTTCAGCCGCTCAAATCAGCGGAAATCACCCCCCGATTTCTTGACCAGATCATATTGGCGCTGAAACGCTGGAAATTTGATATCGTCTCGTCCGACGAAGTCTGCCGACGAGCGGTGACGCTGGCCTCGCCGCATCGGTTTGTCTGCCTGACCTTCGACGGTGCCAGCAAGGATCTAATCACATCGGCCTATCCGGTGCTGTCGCGACACGGGGTGCCTTTCACCGTCTACGTGCCGACCGCATTTCCGGATGGGGTCGGCGAAGCGTGGTGGCTGGCGCTCGAGGCGATCATCGCGCGGGAAACACGTGTTAGCCTGGTAATCGACCGCAAGGAATTGCATTTCAATATTCCCAGCGCATCGGAAAAATACCAGCTCCATCATTTTCTCGAAAGCTGGATGCGCTCGCTGCCGGCGCCCGATCTGTCGGTGGCGATCAACGATCTTTGCAAGCGATATTCGGTGGATCTTGCGGCGCTCTCGCGCGCATCATCGCTAGACTGGAGCGATCTGGCGAGGTTGGCGGCCGATCCGCTGGTGACGATCGGAAGCGCGACCGTGAATTACCCTGTGCTGTCCAACCTGAAGAACACCGCCGCGCAGCGGGAGATGATGATGGGTGCGGCGGTAGCGCGCGCAGTGTTCCAGCGGGAGGTCAGGCATTTCGCCTATCCGTTCGGCGACGCCGCCTCCTTTCGCCGGCAGCATGCCGGGATGGCCGAGGAGGCCGGCTTTGTCAGCGCGGCGTCGGCGATACCGGGGGTGATCGAGCCAGCGGGCAGGACCGGTCTCTACGCGCTGCCGCGTATCTCCTGGGACGGTCGGCTCCGTTCGCTGCGTGCCCTGCGCGTGATGCTCTCGGGCGCGATGTTGCCGCGGCCGGTTATGCCGCCGCCGACCGGCACAGGCGACCCCGGGCCCGAGACGCGACCGGATGCGGCGTTTTGAGCTAGGCGTCGGGCCGCGCCATCCAGCTGACGATCGGCATCGCCGGCAGCACCCAGCCGATCCCGGCTACAACGTAAAAGACGGCCTGCAGCAGCCTGGAACTCGCCAGCCACGGGGTCTGCGCCACTGTCATTCCCAATAGCGACCACACCACAACCAGTAGCAACAACGCGAGGGTTCCAATGAATTTGCGGGTTCGTATCGCCATGCCGGAAATGTACGGTTTGCCTAAGGGAGGCCTTGCGCGCGGAAAGAGGCGGACTATAAGTGCCACGCGAATTCATTCAAGCAGTACAGTCTGCCAGGCTCGGCTTCAAAATGACCTTGTATTCCGCGTATTCCGCACAAAAAGCCCCAGCAACGACCGCGGTCCGGTGGTGGTTGGTGGTGATGGCGGCTCTGATTGCGATCATGGTGCTGGTTGGCGGGGCCACACGCCTCACCGAGTCCGGCCTTTCGATCACTGAATGGAAGCCGGTCACGGGCGCGTTGCCGCCTCTCAATCACGAGCAGTGGTCACAGGCCTTCGACGGCTACAAGGCGATCCCGCAATATCGCGAGCTCAACGCCGGCATGACTCTGGCCCAGTTCAAATCCATCTTTTGGTGGGAGTGGAGCCACCGCCTGCTCGGACGCATGATCGGCGTGGTCTATCTGCTGCCGTTCCTTTGGTTCATGTGGCGGGGTTCGCTCGGCGGCGAATTGAAGCGCCGGTTATGGGTGATCTTCGCGCTCGGCGGGCTGCAGGGCGCGGTCGGCTGGTGGATGGTGGCGTCAGGCCTGTCGCAGCGGGTCGAGGTCTCGCAATATCGTCTCGCCACTCATCTGGTGCTGGCGCTGCTGATCTACTCGGCGATTGTCTGGACCCTGCGCCGGCTGGCGGCCCGGTCGCCTGCCGTGGCGACGGCAAGGTTGAAAGCGACAAGCGTGATTTTGCTCGTGCTGACTTTCGTGCAGCTCTATCTGGGCGCGCTGGTCGCGGGTCTGCGCGCGGGAAAGGTCTACAACACCTGGCCCGATATCGACGGCGGGTTTATTCCCTCCACGGCGCGGTTGTTCTTTGAACAGCCGTGGTGGCGCAACCTGTTCGACAATACGCTCACCGTGCAGTTCGAGCATCGCATGGTTGCCTATACGCTATTTACGCTGGCGATCCTGCATGCCGTCGACGCCATTCGCGCGCGGGTCGATGGAACCGTCGTCAGGGGTGCGCTATTGCTGCTGGCCGCGATTACGCTGCAGGCGACGCTGGGCATTCTGACGCTGCTCAATCAGGTGCCGATCGATCTTGGGCTGACGCATCAGGGGGTGGCGATCGTTGTCCTGACGCTTGCCGTCCTGCAGACTGAGCGTCTGGCAGCGAGACGGCAACCGAACGCGTTGGCACAGGATCGGCCATTGCCGATCGGCCAGCCAGGTTGATTTGAGCGATTCTAATTTTGTGAGACCGCTCAACCAGCCTGTTTTCAGGCGTTTCCGGCGCAACTTGGCATTTAACGAAGTTGTGTAGGACGCGAAGGCGTCGGCAGAGCTTTACTTGAAAGTTCTGGACGATACAACGAACTCAAACACAGGGTTTGCTCATGTCGTCTGCATTCATCCAATCCGCCGTCATCCTGTTTCGCGAGGGCCTTGAGGCCATGCTGGTGATTGCCGCACTCGCGGGCTATTTGACCAAGGCGGGCGCCGCGCACAGAATCCAGGCGCTCTATGGCGGCGCGCTCGCCGCCATAGCCGCCAGCCTCGTCGCGGCGTGGCTGTTCGCCATGCTGAACTCGGGTCAACACAGCGACATCATGGAAGGCATCATCATTTTGATTGCAGCCAGCCTGATGCTCTATGTCAGCGGCTGGCTGATGGTGAAGCAGGATCCGCGCGGCTGGAAGGATTACCTGGCCCAGAAGGCCAATCACGCGCTGGCGCAGGACACTGTCTGGGCGGTCAGTGCGCTTGCCTTCCTCGCCGTGTTTCGCGAGGGCGCCGAGACCGTATTGTTCATCAATGCGCTGGCGACCACCGAAGGCGGCTGGAGCGTCGGCCTGTTTGCAGGCTTGGGCGTCGCGACCATTGGGCTTGCGGTGCTGTTCTATTTCATCAACCTGATCGCCCAGAAGATCCCGCTGCGACCGTTGTTCATCGTCACCTCGGCTTTCTTGTTCGCGATGGCGATCAAGTTCATCGGCGAAGCGGTGCAGGAATTCCAGGAGCAGGCGATCCTGCCGTTCACCCAACTGAAGAGTCTGGAATGGTTCGGTGCCATCGGACTGAATCCAAGCGTCGAGGCGCTATCTGCGCAGCTATTGGTAATCGTTTTTGCGCTGGCGACCTATTCAGTGTTCTTGCGCAACAGTCGGCTGGCCCGCGACGAGAAGGCTACGATGCGCACGGCGAAACCGTGAAAGCACGCACGAGTGGTTTCGCC
This sequence comes from Pseudomonadota bacterium, assembly GCA_018971625.1. Taxonomy (GTDB): domain Bacteria; phylum Pseudomonadota; class Alphaproteobacteria; order Rhizobiales; family Xanthobacteraceae; genus Bradyrhizobium. The sequence goes on along the minus strand of JAGXAJ010000020.1, from coordinate 1,735 downwards.
TTGAGCGCTTTTCGCTCGCAAGCCAGCGCGCGGCATGGCCACTGATTTGTCCCGCCGCGCAATAGCTTTCCGGATGGAAGCAAAAGATTTTTGCTTTTCTTTTTTGGCAAGCCAGTTGCCTTTGGCGAACCGCCCCGAAAGAGGGACGTTCCGCGATCATCACGAACGTGGGATGGCATGCGGTGACCGCGGCAGCGCCGGCGCGCGAGGGCGATGCAGGGCGACCCCGTGAGCGTCACTGGCGCGAGCCGAACGGCAGCCATTTCCGTTGAAGCCGTTGGCTTGCATGGGTTGCAGCGAGAAGGCAAAACCGTGTGGTTCCGGCATCCGTTGCTGGTGTCAAGCCGGCAGAGGCGCATGCAAGCCCAACCGGGCTGCCGAGCGTCTTCAATCCGCCGGTGATGGCGGGAAGGGCGATATAATATAGTCCGCTAAAATCATTGCGCAGGAAGCTGCATGCGTAACCGGAGTACCCGTGATGACGACGATGCGCTTTCCATCCTTGCAAACGGGCTGCGGGCGTCCGGCGCGTCCGGCGTTTTTGTGCCTCTTTGTTTTGAACTGTACGAGCTGGCAAGACTCGGGCGCGACGCGAGAATGCGAAGGCAGTATCATCGCGTGTGATTTGTTCTCGATCCGGCCGGAAGATTCGCGGTCAACTTAGCAGTAACCATAAACGCCACAGGCGTAGGGAAGGCGGTCCCAATAGCCGACATATGGACCGCCATAATAAGGGCCCTGATATTCATAGGAATGGGTCGATCCATAATAACCCGGCAGCGTCGCTGATCCCGGCAGGATCGGAGTGGAAGGCGGCAGGTAGGGTGTGAACAGCACGTCCGGCTCTTGCTCGACCCGCACTTCCGCTTCGCGATAGCGCGGCGGAACCTTGCGATAGACCATCGCGCCGGATCCATCGTGAGAGGTCGGCAGATCGGCCGCGACGGCGGTCCCTGCCGCAAAAACAGCGACAGCAAATGACGTCATCGTCATCCAGCGCAACATGGCTTCGCTCCGAATCGTGGGATCATGGCAATGCCACTCTACGCCTGAACGACCGTCAACGAGAGGATCTTTCTCGCCGGAGCTCGTGGAGAGTCGGGATGAGGTGGTCGCGAAAACGCGATCGCGCGGGCATGATCGCGCGGCTTCCTGCGGTCGAATTGACCGCAGGGCAGGCAGCCCTCACCACCGACACGAGGCTGCTCAACTCGGAGTAACCATATCGTAGTTTCGAAACGTGATGAACGCGTAGTTAAGAGGACGCGCTGCGTAAACGCGCGCAATGTTGCTATGTCGGTGTTTTGCGCGGTTTCAGCCGCCAAATGGCTAGATGTTGATGTTTGCGCGGATCGACCGCGCGAATCTCGGTTTATGTCTCTTTAACGCATCCAATTACAGAGTAACCATGCCTGAAAGGCCGTCGGCGCATATCCTGCGCAGTAGAGTTGAGTTCACATCAGAAGGATATGACCATGACTGGCATTGTTCTTTCCGCCTCAGTTCGCCAGAACCTGCTTTCGCTGCAATCCACCGCTTCGCTGCTCGCCACGACGCAGAACGACCTCGCCACCGGCAACAAGGTCAACTCCGCGCTGGACAACCCGACCAGCTACTTCACCGCAGCCGCGCTCAATAACCGCGCCAGCGACATCTCCAATCTGCTTGATAGCATCGGCAACGGCGTGCAGGTGCTGCAGGCCGCCAACACCGGCATCACCTCGCTGCAGAGCCT
>JAGXAJ010000019.1 GCA_018971625.1 Pseudomonadota bacterium | reverse complement strand
CTGCCGCTGACGTATTGCTACGCCCGCTCGACTTGCATGTGTTAAGCCTGCCGCCAGCGTTCGCTCTGAGCCAGGATCAAACTCTCAAGTTGGACTTGAAACTTCAAACCGGCTGATCACAACGTTTGACGAGGTCCCACCATTCTTTGCCGATCGAAACCGGCAAGCCGCCTGCGATTCACATCGCGGGCAGCGATGGTGTAACCTTTGAAACGTGTACCGCCGAAGTCTTTCGTCCAGTCCCGAAAGATGAAAACCGAAGTTTTCAAGTATTCGAGACTCGCAAGGACTCCGCCGTCCACGTTTCTCTTTCTTCATCTTCACTTGTCAAACAGCCCGGGATCCGAAAACCCCTCTCCCATCGCTGGGAGCATCGCGAAAGACCCTCATTCGACGGCAAATGACAACCGACTGTCATCGGCTGTTGATTCACTCATCTTAGTGAGGAGCTTCACGGGCACGAAAACATGCGTTGGCCAAGAGCCAAGACAGCGCCGCGCTCAGTTCGCGGTTTATAAGCCCGCCCGCTCGACGTTGTCAACGCCCGTCATCAACAAATCGTCGCATCGCCCCAAGGAATCTTGCACTGCAAAGAAACCCCTATTTTTAAGGACCTTACGCCGTACTTGAGCCACAATCCTGCGACGTTCTGACGGGTAGTTAAGCACTGAATCGCCGGGCGCTAGTGGGGGTTGCCGGCGATGATCTACCAGGGGACGGCGATCTTCCATACCCTTCGCTTTCCCTTGCGGCCTGGAAACATCGAGAGACCTGCACACCATCGTCGTCTGTGATTCCGGCCTGCGCCTTTGCTTTTAAAGCCTTGGCCTTTGTATCCCGGACATTCATACGGCATGCCGTGCTCCCGAAATCGTTCCGTCGTCAGGGGACGAATGCGGGTCCGGTTGACGGGGGTCTTGTCGAGCGTGGATGGAATTGGGGGACGGTGGTTTGAACCACAGGACGTCACGCGGCGGGGGCGGCTACGGACGCGAAACCGGGATCATTGATCTTGGGCACGAGCCCCCGCTTTCGGTCGATGGCTCCGAAGCCGCGGTGATCGACCGCCGCCGCGTCTCCGTGCAATGGTTCAGCGGCACCATCCTTACCGGTCTGTGCGGCGCGGCTCTTATCGGTGGTGCTGTTTTCGCGTCGCTGGATGGCGAAATGACCTTCGCCAAAGTGCCCGAACGCGTCGAAGGTGCGTTGCGTGGCGCTTTCGGCGCCAATGACCGAACTGCCAGCCTGCACAAGAGCGACCGCCTGCCGCCGCCCGGCGAATCGACCGCCGTCCGCAACGTCATCCGCGTTTCAACGGTGACACGGGTCGGCAATCGCGACGTGATGCGGGTACGGCCGTTCGTGCGGATTTCCGGCAATCTGTCGCTGACGACCAGCGACCTCAGCGCCAAGATTCCGCCCTTCAACGCCCAACGCCTGCTGACCGATGTCGGCGACGCGGCGCCCACTGCCACCGATGATCCGAATGCCGCCGACGCCGCCGAACCCGATGCCGAGGTTTCGTTCGTGACCAAGGATCTGGCGCCGGTCCTGCCAAAGGCGAAGATCGCCGCCGTCATCGCGCTCGACGACGTCCTGATGCGGGTGCGCGATGCCTCCAACTGGCACACTAATACTGGCGGCGTACGCTACGCGGCACTCGCCAGTGCCGCGGCCGATGCCACCGGCGCGCAATCGGATATGAAACTGGCCTATGCCAGCGAGGGCAACACCGATCCCTATGCCGGTTTCGAGACACGTATAGTCCCGGAAAACGTCACGCTGCTGCCGAAGACCAACGAACAAATCACTGGCGGCAATCCGTTCGCCGAACGCGTCCACGTCGTCAAGAAGGGCGATAGCGTCGTCTCGATCCTGCGCGATCAGGGCGCCACACCCGAAGACGCCAAAGCGATCGCCGCCACGCTCGGCGCCCACGGTCGCGACGGTGGGCTGAAGGAAGGCGAGAAGCTTCGCATCCTGATGGCAAGCGGGGAACCCGGAGAACGGCTGCGGCCGTATCGGGTGATCATCGCAAACGATTCCGCGGCCGAGGCCGTCGCCGCGCTGTCCGATCTCGGCAGATATGTCGCCGTCGACGTGCAGAGCATCAACAGCGTCACCGAGACCGCCGATAACAGCAGCAACGACGATGACGACGACGATGGCAGCGGGGTTCGGCTCTACCAGAGCATTTACGAGACCGCGCTGCGCAACAAGGTACCGCCGAACGTGATCGACCACATGGTGCGGATCTACTCCTACGATGTCGACTTCCAGCGCAAGGTGCAGCCCGGCGATTCTTTCGACGTGTTTTATGCAGGCGAGGACGAAGGCTCGACCACCAGCGAAAAGAACGAAGTACTGTTCGCCTCGCTTACCGTCGGCGGAGAGACCAAGAAATATTACCGCTTCCAGACTCCCGACGATTCCGTGGTCGACTACTACGACGAGACAGGCAAAAGCGCGAAGAAGTTCCTGGTGCGCAAGCCGGTCAACAACGCGATCATGCGATCGGGCTTCGGCAGCCGCCGCCATCCGATCCTCGGCTACGTCAAGATGCACACCGGCGTCGACTGGGCCACCGCTTACGGCACGCCGATTTTCGCGTCCGGCGATGGCATCGTCGAGGTGGCTGGCTGGGAGGGCGGCTACGGCAAATATGTCAAGCTGAAACACAATAACGGCTACGAGACCGCCTACGGACATATGTCCGCCTTCGCCAAGGGCCTCGAGGTTGGCAAGCGGGTCCGGCAAGGCCAGGTGATTGGCTTCGTAGGATCGACCGGACAATCGACCGGCGCTCACGTCCATTACGAAATCCTGGTCAACGGCCGCTTCGTCGACCCGATGCGCATCAAGCTGCCGCGCGGCCGCTCGCTGGAGGGTCCGATGATGGCGAGCTTCGAAAAGAAACGCGACGAGATCGATGCCATGATGAACAATCGCGGTGCCCGGATCTCCGATGCGTCCGGCGGACCGCTGCGGATCAGCAATCGCTGAGCCCGGCAAGCGCAATTTCTAAGTTCAGCTCCAACTTCCAGAATCGCAACGAGCCTTCCCGCACCTGCGGAAAAGCCCGTTTTGCTTCACCTCAGTTCAATTTGCGCTTTGACGCCGGCGCTTCGAACTGCGCGATCTCGGCCGTCTGTGCCATTTTGCCGTTGAAGGTCAGCACATTGCCTTTAGCCGAGATCGTGACGTGGTCGCCATCCTTGATCTCGCCCGCGAGGATCATCTCAGCCAGCGGGTCCTGCAAATTGCGCTGGATCACCCGCTTCAACGGTCTTGCGCCATAGGCGGGATCCCAGCCCTTGCCGGCGAGCCAGTCGCGCGCGGCATCATCGAGCGTGAGCACGATCTTGCGCTCTTCCAGAAGCCGCGTAAGCCGGGCGAACTGGATCTCGACGATTCGCCCCATCTCGCTCTTCTGCAAACGGTGGAACAGGATGATCTCGTCGACGCGGTTGAGAAATTCAGGTCGGAAATGCGCCCGCACCGTTCCCATCACCTGCTCGCGCACCGCTGAGGTGTCCTCGCCTTCCGGCTGGTTCACCAGGAACTCCGAACCGAGATTCGAGGTCATGATGATCAGCGTGTTGCGGAAGTCGACGGTGCGGCCCTGACCGTCGGTCAGGCGGCCATCGTCGAGCACCTGCAACAGCACGTTGAAGACGTCTGGATGGGCTTTCTCGATCTCGTCGAACAGCACCACCTGATAGGGTCGCCGCCGCACCGCCTCGGTCAGCGCGCCGCCCTCGTCATAACCGACATAGCCCGGAGGCGCGCCGATCAGCCGCGACACCGAATGCTTTTCCATGAATTCGGACATGTCGAGGCGGACCATCGCGGTCTCGTCGTTGAACAGATATTGCGCCAACGCCTTGGTCAGCTCGGTCTTGCCGACGCCGGTGGGCCCCAGGAACATGAACGAGCCCATCGGCCGGTTCGGGTCCTGCAGACCCGCCCGCGAACGGCGCACGGCGGTTGCGACGGCATGGACGGCTTCGGCCTGACCGACCACGCGGTTGCCAAGGCTGTCTTCCATCCGGAGCAGCTTGTCCTTTTCACCCTCGAGCATCTTTTCGACGGGAACACCGGTCCAGCGCGAGACCACCTGCGCGATGTGGTTGGCCGTGACAGCCTCCTCCATCATTTCGCCGGCGTTCTCCTTGGCCTCGATCTCGGAAAGCTGTTTCTCAAGTTCGGGGATCCGGCCATAGGCCAGTTCGCCAGCACGCTGGTATTCGCCGCGGCGTTGGGCGTTGGCGAGTTCAATCCGCAGGCTATCGAGTTCGCTCTTGAGCTTCTGGGCGTTGGAGAGCTTGTTTTTCTCCGCGCTCCAGCGAGAGGTCAGCGCCGCGGATTTATCCTCAAGCGCCGCCAGTTCCTTTTCCAGCGACTGCAGCCGGCTCTTGGAACCCGCATCGCTTTCCTTTTTCAGCGCCTCCTGCTCGATCTTCAGCCGGACAATTTCCCGATCCATCGAATCGAGTTCTTCCGGCTTGGAATCGACCTGCATCTTCAGCCGTGCCGCCGCCTCGTCCATCAGGTCAATGGCCTTGTCGGGCAGGAAGCGGTCGGTGATGTAGCGGTTCGACAGCGTGGTCGCTGCGACCAGGGCGGAATCGGTAATACGCACGCCGTGGTGCTGTTCGTATTTGTCTTTCAAGCCGCGCAGGATCGAAATAGTATCCTCGACCGAGGGCTCGTTGACAAAGATCGGCTGGAAGCGCCGCGCCAGCGCCGCGTCCTTTTCGACGTGCTTTCGGTACTCGTCGAGGGTGGTTGCGCCGATGCAATGCAGTTCGCCGCGCGCAAGCGCCGGCTTCAACAGGTTGGACGCATCCATCGCGCCATCGGCCTTGCCGGCGCCGATCAGCGTGTGCATCTCGTCGATGAACAGGATGATGCTGCCTTCGGCGGTCGTGACCTCCTGCAGCACGGCTTTCAGCCGCTCTTCGAACTCGCCGCGGTATTTCGCACCCGCGATCAGCGCACCGAGATCGAGCGATAGCAGCTTCTTGTCTTTCAGGCTTTCCGGCACGTCGCCATTGAGAATGCGCAGCGCCAGGCCCTCGACGATCGCGGTTTTGCCGACGCCGGGTTCGCCAATCAGCACCGGATTGTTCTTGGTCCGGCGCGACAGCACCTGGATGGTGCGGCGGATTTCCTCGTCGCGGCCAATCACGGGATCGAGCTTGCCGTCGCGCGCCGCCTGGGTCAGGTCGCGAGCATATTTCTTGAGCGCGTCATAGGCGTTCTCGGCCGTCGCGGAATCCGCGGTGCGGCCCTTGCGCAGGGATTCGATCGCGGCATTGAGGTTTTGCGGCGAGACGCCGCCCTTGCGCAGGATGCTGCCGGCCTCGCCGTCCTTCTCCAGCGCCAAACCCAACAGCAGCCGCTCGACAGTGACAAAACTGTCGCCCGCCTTCTCGGCGGCTTTTTCCGCGGCGTCGAACGCGCGCGCCAGTCCGGGCGCGAGATAAACCTGGCCCGCGCCCCTTCCGGAAACTTTCGGGAGTTTGTTGAGCGTGTCCTCGGTCGCTTTGAGGATTGCGCGCGAATTGCCGCCGGCGCGGTCGATCAGACCGCCGGCAAGCCCCTCACTATCGTCCAGCAGGACTTTCAGCACATGCAACGGCGAAAACTGCTGGTGGCCGTCGCGCATCGCAAGCGATTGCGCCGACTGGATAAAGCCGCGCGCCCGCTCAGTGTATTTTTCGATATTCATCAGTTATTCCCTCAGCCTGCCGCCCCCGCCCGAAGCACGGAAGCAGCATCTTCATTGGGTTTCCCCCGGCCGCATTGACGTTCCTCAACCAGCCGGCGGTCGTCGCCGGCGCTCACGCCAGCTTGAAGCAAATGTGGGAACAGGCTCTCCAAAACGGAAGGAGCGGTTTCGCAAATTCGTGCGGGATGGCCTCTTGGGGTCCGTCTCTGCATCCCTCGCAGCCTTTCCCTGATCTTGCTCGGGGCCGGGCGCCGGCATTGACGACTGGCGGCTTGAGGACCTCCTTCCGGGCGCAGACCTTCGCCAGTCTTCCGCTTGCGACGCGGGGAAGACATCATGCCGCATTCCCGCGGCGCGTTGCGTCCGGGTTTTGCATGGCCTCACCCTGAAAGGAGGGTGCAGGGAATGCCGGGTGCGTTCTGCACCCGCGACCTCGTGTGCAAATAGTGGGAAGAACGCACACGAGAAAAACAGGTACAGACGGAGCAATCCGGCATTCCCTGCGCAATGATCTTACGGCTTATGCCGCGCTCTCCTCGGCGACGAATTCGTCTTGTCACCGTCGCCAACGGATTAAGGTTTTGCCAGACCCGGTCGGGCCAACAAGACCTCCGCCGGCTTGGCACCAGCAACGGGTGTCGGGACCACACGGTTTTGCCGTACGCTGAGGCGTCGTTCGTCTTGCGCGCCATGGAATCGCTCACGGGTTATCCCGCCCTGCGACCGCAACGGCGCGCCGACGCTCCCGCGTCCACCGCATCCCGTCCCGCGTTCGTGACGACGCGCGATCCGCCCCTCTGCCGGAACGAGACGGCATGAACCAAAACGGTGATTTGGGTCGAATGCGAAGCGAAATATCTTTCGCTCCAGGTCTGGACAGGGCAAATCAGCCTGGAATCGTTCGACAACCTTCGCTTTACGAGCAACGGTTTTATGCACAATTCCAGGCCATTCGCTCCTGCGCGCAATTGAACGTGCGCGTGTTCCAAGATGGTTCAGGAAAGTGCTCGTGGTTCCCTGTTGTCCATCGAGCATTCGCGGCCTTTCCGCTGGGGATAAAAGCGGGAACACCGCCGATCACACCTGTGCGCCCATTCGACAACGACGCAAGCTGGGCGCGTGCGGATTCGCGCAGGGATGCGGGCTGGCAGCAAGGCGGGGGGAACCAATGGCTCGAAATTTTGGAATGCCTCAACAGATCAGGCGGGAATATCGCGGCTCGCTTTGGCCGCTGCTGCTGATCGTCTTTATCCTGGCGGGCGCGATCGACATCGCGGCGCATCTGCAGCACTGGTAAGGGGTTGACCGGTCGCGCCCTGTGACGGCAATGCGGATCGGAATCGCCGGCCGTATTGGCCGAGCAGCTCTTGTCGTACCCTCGATAAGTCAGGTGACCGCAATCCGCCCGCGCTGCACGAAGGTGACAGTGCGAGGGCGCGATCGTATCCTGCAGGTCCGGAGCACGACACATCATGAGCTGGCTTTTTGCACCTTTCGCAGTCCTTCTCGGCATCGTCCTGACGACACAAGTTGCGACCAACGCGCTGCTGGGGAAAGCGCTCGGCAACAACTACATCCCGGCTGCCGTCAACATGGCGATCGGCCTTATTGCCACGGCGATCCTGACATGGTCGCTGACCCCGGAATGGCCATCCCGCGAAATGGTACGCGCCGCGCCGTGGTATGCCTGGCTTGCCGGCGGCTTGATGGGAACAATCTACCTCACCGGAAACATTCTTCTTGCCCCGCGTCTGGGCGCAGGCGCGTTGATCGGCCTCGTCGTCGCGGGCCAGCTCATTTTCTCTGTTCTGCTCGACCATTTCGGCTGGATCGGCTTTGCACAGCATTCCGCCAGCCTGCCGCGTTTGGCGGGATGCGTGCTGATGATCGCGGGCGTGGCGCTGATCGCAAAATTTTAGGCGGAGTTGAGCCGATGGCGTCGGCTACCGCCCTCATCCTCAAGCCGAAGCCTCAAGCCAAATCAAGTGCCCGTCGGGATCGCGCATCAAAGCACAATGCAGGTCTTTGGCCCGCGATGCCGGCCCGGACAACAGCGCAGCGGAGTGGTCCGTGCAGAGGGCTTCGAGAATGGCGCGATTTTCGACTGCGAGCACCAGCCGGCTGGCGATCACATCATCGGGGTCCTGGGCGCGCACGCGCCGGTCAAAATCGCCCCGGTAGCACAACAACTCGACATGCGGTGTCGTCTGCGCGGGCGTCAGCGAGGTGACTTCGACCATCGGGTCAGACACGCCGTCGAGCAGGGCTTGCTCCCGGCCAACATTGAACGAGCCGCCACTGCGACCCAGGCCGAGGCTTTCATAGAAATCGACGCTGATCGCCGTGTTGGAAACCGAGATCGCGGAATGATCGATGCCCAGATAAATACCCTGCGCGGACGCACGCCATGGCTCCGGAACAGCATTGGGCGGAAACGCTATCAATTCCAGCGGATGACCTTCGGGATCGCGAAATTTGAATGCGCTGACACCCCCGGACGCAGCCGGCAAAAGCTGGGGTCCCGATGTTGAGATCGGTTGCCATGCCGGAATGGTGCAGAGATGCGCGTAGGCACGCGCCATGTCCGCCACGACAATCGCAATGTGCTGGAACAGCGGGCTCCAGCCCGCAACATCCGCGGGATAAAACCGGCCGCCCGGTCCGGCACGGATAAGTTTGATCATCTGGCGACCCAGCCGAAGTTCGATGCCGCCGCCCATAACGGAGGAAGGACCGCTGCCACATCCCAGAAATCCAAACGCGGCCAGATAGAATTCGGCCAAGGCCTCCGGATCGGCGGAAACCATTTCGATTCGCGCAAGGCATCGGGTCGGAGCACGTTTCATCGCCGTACCGGTTGCCCTGCCGTCCGATAAGGATGTGAGGAAACCGTTGGGTGGGCGATGAATTGGCTGATCGAAGCCGTATCGGTACCGAATGCAATCAGCAGAAAGCCGGCGCCGAGTGCAAAATTCTTGAGAAAATCCCAGAACAAGGTCCTTCCCTGCCCGGTGCTTGACCTCCAGAAGTCCCCTGGCTTCCAGAATGGCTTCCATAGCAGCGCTGTGACCGCGCAATAGCCCGCCAACACGAAGGCGCAGGCACGGTCCGCGATTCCGGTCACGACGCCCAGCGACATGAACAGTTCGACGCAAAGACCCGCCACAATTAGTCCGGCAGCAATCGTCCGGTTCGGAGCAACCTCTTGCGCCTGAGCGACAGCTCCCCTGAAGTTGAGCAGCTTGTCGAGCGCGCTGAATGGTAAGAACAGAAGGACCAGAACCACGCGGATGGCCAGCGTCAGAACCATGCCCAAACTGATCATGCGAGGTCACCGGGGTCGTTCATCACGGACTTCGCGCGCCATTATGGCCGAGCGGGCACAAGTCCGCCTCGAAAGAGTTAGTCATAAACGTCCTGGAAGGCAAAACCGACCATGAATGACGAACACTATGACGTTATCATCGTCGGCTCGGGACCGGGCGGCGGCACCATGGCCTGGCGGCTCGCCCAAACCGGCAAGCGCATTCTTTTGCTTGAACGCGGCGACTACCTGCCGCGCGAGCGCGAGAACTGGGATACCCAGGCCGTGTTCATGGATGCGCGGTACCAGGCAAAGGAGCTTTGGTACAGCTCGGACGGCAATAGCTTCCATCCCGGGCTTCACTATTTTGTCGGCGGCAACAGCAAGGTTTATGGCGGCGTGCTGCTGCGGCTGCGCGCGCAGGACTTCGACGAAATCCGCCATCCGGACGGAATTTCGCCGGGCTGGCCCGTGAAATACGATGCTTTCGAGCCATACTACCAGGCCGCGGAAGAACTCTATCACGTCCATGGGCTGCGCGGTGAAGACCCCACTGAGCCACCTTCGAAAAAACCTTATGCATATCCGCCGCTGACGCACGAACCGCGCATCCAGGAACTGTTCGACGGTCTCAAACGCGAAGGCCATCACCCCTTTCACCTGCCGGTCGGTATCCTGCTCGATGAGCAAGACGGCCACGCATTGCCGCATTCTCCCTGCATCAGGTGCAACGCTTTTGACGGCTATCCCTGCCTGACCAACGGCAAGGCCGATGCGCAGATCATTTGCGTCGATCCGGCGCTGAAGGCGCATGACAATCTGACGCTGCGGACCAACAGCAAGGTGATGCGGCTTACCACCGACTCGAATGGTGCTCGAATCTCTGGCGTCGAGGTCCTAAGCGATGACCGTACCACGACCTTCACGGCGGATATCGTCGTTGTGGCCTGCGGGGCGCTGTCATCGGCGTTGTTGATGCTTCGATCTGGCAATAACGATCACCCCAATGGACTTGCCAACAGCTCCGGGCTGGTGGGCCGCAATTACATGCGGCACAACAACACCACGATTCTTGCGATCTCGCAGACGCCGAACCCGACCAGATTCCAGAAGACGCTCGGCTTGAACGACTTCTATTTCGGCGCCGACGACTGGGATTTTCCGTTGGGTCACATCCAGATGGTGGGCAAATCGGACGGCACCCAGATTCACGGCGAAGGATTGCCGGGATTTCTGCAGTGGTTTCCGAACAAGCCGTTTGAGTGGCTTGCCCAACACTCGATCGATTTCTGGCTTACCTCGGAAGACCTGCCGCTTCCGCAGAACCGGATCTTCTATGACGGCGATCGCGTCAATCTCGATCTGACGCCCACCAATCTGGAAGCGCACCGCCGCCTGAAACAGAAACTGCGCGATCTATCCGGCAAACTGAATGTTCACCCACATCTTTTTGAGCGGTCGCTTTATCTCGGCAAGGACGTGCCGATCGGGGGTACGGCCCATCAGGCCGGCACGCTGCGGTTCGGAACCGATCCGAAACAATCGGTCCTCGATCTCAACTGCAAGGCGCATGGGATCGATAACTTGTACGTGACAGATGCAAGCTTCTTCCCGTCGATCGGCGCGGTCAATCCGACGCTGACGATTATCGCCAATGCGCTCCGGGTTGGCGACCACATCGCCGAACGACTGTCACCGTGAGCTTCGCGCCGTCCTGCCTACGGCATCAATTATTACCTTTGCAGTTGAGCGTCGCTCGCATTTCAACAAGGAGATCTATTTCCCCTTCCCCGCCCGGCTGAGCAAAAACACACCCTGCTCGCCGAACAGATTCCAGAACCACCAGGGCAGATTGACTCGCAACGGACGGCCATGGAGATCGAGCGCGACCGCGCGCTCCATCTTGACGTTGATCTCGTCGCAGAGCTGCACGAAATCCTTGATGGTGCAGAAATGGATGTTCGCCGTGTCGTACCAGGTCGCCGGCAGGTTCTCGGTGCGCGGCATGTGACCACCGACCAATAGCTGCAGCCGCATTTTCCAGAAGCCGAAATTGGGGAACGAGACGATGGCGCGGTGCCCGATCCGCAGCAGGTTCTCCAGCACCACGCGCGGCTGCCGGGTCGCCTGCAGCGTTTGCGACAGGATCACATAGTCGAAGGCGTCGTCGGGATAGTTGACAAGATCCGCGTCGGCGTCGCCCTGCACCACCGCAAGCCCCTTGGCGACGCAGCGGTTGACGCCCTCGCGCGACAGCTCGATGCCGCGCCCGTCGATGCCGCGGGCTTCCAACAGCTGCAACAAGTCGCCTTCGCCACAGCCGACATCGAGCACCTTGGAGCCGCGTTCGACCATTTCCGCCACCAGCAGATGGTCGCCGCGATAATGAACGGCGGCGTCCTGCACGAGACCATTCAGCGGCAGTATTTGTTGCTGCGCCATCTCAGCCATCCGCCCTTGTCAGGCCGCGCGCGGCGGCCGCCGATTGCAGGAATGCGCGCGAGATGTCGAAGAATTCGGGCACGTCGAGCAGGAAGGCGTCGTGGCCGCGATCGGTCTCGATCTCGGCAAAGGACACCCGCGCGCTCGAGGCATTCAGGGCATGCACCAGGGCGCGGGATTCCGGCGTCGGGAACAGCCAGTCGCTGGTGAACGACACCACGCAAAAGCGGGTCTGGATGCCGCGAAACGCCCGCGCCAGCACCCCGTCATGATCGGCTGCGATATCGAAATAGTCCATCGCCCGGGTTAGATAGAGATAGCTGTTGGCATCGAAGCGCTCGACAAAGGACGAGCCTTGATGGCGCAGATAGCTCTCGACCTGAAAGTCTGCATCGAACGAGAAGGTCGGCAAATCGCGGTCCTGCATCCGACGGCCGAATTTCCGATGCAACGCCGCATCCGACAGGTAGGTGATGTGCGCAGCCATCCGCGCGACGCCGAGGCCGCGATGCGGATGAGTGCCCTGCTCGAAATAGCGGCCATGGTGCCAGTCGGGATCGGCCATCACGGCCTGGCGGCCGAGTTCGTGGAACGCGATGTTCTGCGCCGAATGCCGCGTGCTGCACGCCACCGCCAGCGCCGAGAACACCCGTTTGGGATAGGCCGCGGTCCATTGCAATGCCTGCATGCCGCCCATCGAGCCGCCGACCACGCAGAACAGCGTCTCGATGCCGAGCCGGTCGATCAGCATGGTCTGCGCGCGCACCATATCGGGAATGGTGATGATCGGAAAATCCAGTCCCCACAATTTGCCGTTGACGGGATTGGTGGAGGCGGGGCCGGTCGAGCCCATGCAGCCGCCGATCACGTTCGAGCAGATGATGAAGTAACGATCGGTATCGAGCGGCCGGCCCGGACCAATCATGGTTTCCCACCAGCCGGGCTTGCCGGTCACGGGATGAGTATTGGCGACGTGTTGATCGCCGGTCAGCGCGTGGAGCACCAGGATGGCGTTGGAGCGATCGGCATTAAGCCGGCCGTAAGTCTGATAGGCGATCTGGAACGGCGAGAGATCGATGCCGCAATCGAGCTGCAGCGGCTGGTCGACGCCGAACTTCGCCACCAGCGAACTTGGATGGTCCGCCTCCTGCGCGCGATCCTCGGCGTTGATTGCCGGGCTCGCTATCGATTGCGTATCCGTGATCGTGGCACGGGACTCTTCCGAAGGCATCGCCGCCTCTAAAAAGCAGGCCAAAAAAACCCGGCCTGAACATGGGTTCGGCCGGGATCAGAATTGTCCCCGGCCTGTTTAGCGAGTTGTTTAACGTGGCTGCAAGCCGGCCGGCTCAAATGACCACGAACACCGAAAACATAGTCACGAGCCGGCTTTTCGTCAAGGCGATCTTGGGGTTAAGGAGGTACCCGTGTCGGCCGCGACAAGCCGTCCCGTTATCGCAGGCCCTCATGGTGAGGAGGCGCACTTGCGCCGTGGCAAACCATGAGAGAGAACACACCATCCTTCGAGATGCGGTGAAGACGCCGCTTCCCAGGATGAGGCATGCTTCCTGACAATCCGGTCTGGAAACCGTCCATTTGGGTTTTCGTATGTCGCAAACGCCCCCCGCTCCGCCATCGCTGCAAGAACTGCGCAAGGAAATCGACAGCATCGACGAGCAGATCCATCGCTTGCTGATGGCCCGCGGCGACATCATCGATCGGCTGATTTCGGTCAAGCAAACCCAGGAGATCGGCTCGGCATTCCGTCCGGCGCGCGAGGCCGACATGATGCGCCGGCTGGTGCAACGCCATCGCGGCATCCTGCCGCTCGATACGATCGAGAGCATCTGGCGAGTCATCATCTCGACCTTCACCTATGTGCAGGCGCCGTTCTCGATCCATGCCGACGTCTCGCTCGGCGAATCCACAATGCGGGATTCGGCGCGATTTCATTTCGGCTTCACCGTTCCCTACATCTCGCATTTCAGCGCTTCCGCCGCGGTCGAGGCGGTCGCCAAATCGAAAGGCGATCTGGCGCTGGTTTCCGCCACCTCCAGCCGCATCGCGTGGTGGACCACGCTCGAAGCCGATGGCGCACCCAAGATCATCGCGCGGCTGCCGTTCGTCGAGCGCGCCGACCATCCGGCAGCGCTCCCGGTGTTCGTGGTGTCGCGGGTCGCCGACAGCGCCATGGTAACCGAAATCGAGACGTGGAGCGTGCGGGTGTCCGGCTGGAATGCCGAGATCGCGCGCGCCTTGTCGCCGCTGGCCGAAATCGTCGCGGTGCCAGATACCGCCTTTGACGGCGCCGCGCTGTTGGTGTCGATTGCCGGCCCAAACCGGCTTGAAAAGATCAAGTTGGCGCTGATTGAGGCCGGTGCCTCGGTGCGTGCATCGGCTCTCGTCGGCAGCCACGCAACGCGCTATACGGTGCCCCCGAACGGGGTAGCGAACTCCTGACAAGCCATCCCGATAATCCGGAGCTCAAGATGTCCCGCCCGGTGCCGAATCCCGGCATTCTCGATATTGCGCCCTACACGCCGGGCAAAAGTCCGGTACCGGAGCCGGGGCGCAAGGTGTTCAAGCTGTCGGCCAACGAGACGCCGTTCGGACCTTCGCCGAAGGCGATGGAGGTCTACAGACAGGTGGCGGCGCATCTGGAGGACTATCCGGAAGGAACCTCCAGGGTACTGCGCGAGGCGATCGGGCGCGCTTTCGGGCTCGACCCCGACCGCATCGTCTGCGGCGCCGGCTCTGACGAAATCCTCAATTTGCTGGCGCACACCTATCTCAGCCATGGCGACGAGGCGATTTCGACTACCCATGGCTTCCTGGTCTATCCGATCGCAACGATGGCGAACGGCGCCACCAATGTCGTCGCGCCGGAAAAGAATTTTACCGCCAACGTCGATGCGATCCTGAAGCTGGTATCGCCGCGCACTAAACTTGTGTGGCTCGCCAATCCGAACAACCCGACCGGAACCTATCTGCCGTTCGACGAGGTCAAGCGGCTGCGCGCCGGCTTGCCGCCGCACGCGCTGCTAGTGCTCGACGCCGCCTATTCAGACTACGTGTCGCGCAACGATTACGAGATGGGCATTGAGCTGGTGGCCACGACCGAGAACACGGTCATGACCCACACGTTTTCGAAGATCCATGGGCTGGCAGCGCTGCGAGTCGGCTGGATGTTCGGGCCCACCCATGTCGTCGACGCGGTCAACCGGATTCGCGGGCCTTTCAATGTGTCGACGCCGGCGATGCTGGCGGCGGTGGCGGCGCTCGAGGATACGGCGCATCAGCTGATGTCGAAGACCCACACCGAGAAGTGGCGCAACTGGCTCATCGAGGAGATCGGCAAGCTCGGTCTCAAGGTGACGCCGAGCGTGGCGAATTTCGTGCTGATCCATTTCCCGCAGGACAAAGGCAGGACCTCGGCCGAGGCCGACGCCTTCCTGACCAAACGAGGTCTGGTGCTGCGCGCGCTCAACAATTACGGGCTGCCGCACGCACTGCGCATGACCATCGGTACCGAAGAAGCCAATCGGCTGGTGCTGGAGGCCTTGCGCGCCTTCATGGCGGGCAAATGAACGCCACCCCGATATTCAAAAAGGTTGCGCTGATCGGCTTCGGCCTGATCGGCGGATCGATCGCCCGCGGCGCGCGGGCGCAACGCCTCGCCGGCGAGATCGTCGCTACTGCACGTTCGGCAAAGACGCGCGCGCGCGTCGCCGAACTCGGCATCGTCGACCGCGTGGAGGAAACCAATGCGGAAGCGGTCAGGGACGCCGACCTCGTCATCCTCTGCATTCCCGTCGGCGCCTGCGGCCCCGTGGCGCAGGAGATCGCGCCTCACCTCAAGGCAGGCGCGATTGTTTCCGACGTCGGCTCGGTCAAGGGCGCGGTGGTGCGGGACATGGCGCCGCATTTGCCGGCCAGCGCGCAATTCGTTCCGGCGCATCCGGTCGCCGGTACCGAGCACTCCGGTCCGGATTCCGGTTTCGCTGAATTGTTCATCAATCGCTGGTGCATTCTCACGCCTCCGCAGGGTACCGATCCCGCGGCGGTGGACAAACTGCGCGCGTTCTGGACCGGACTCGGCGCCAAGGTCGAGGTGATGACCGCCGACCATCACGACATGGTGCTGGCGATCACTAGCCATCTGCCGCATTTGATCGCCTACACCATCGTCGGCACCGCCGACGAACTCGGCCAGGTGACCTCGTCGGAAGTGATCAATTTCTCGGCCGGCGGCTTCCGCGATTTCACCCGCATCGCGGCTTCCGACCCGACCATGTGGCGCGACGTATTCCTCGCCAACAAGGACGCGGTGCTGGAAATGCTCGGCACTTTCAACGAGGATCTGTCGAAGCTTACCCGCGCGATCCGTCGTGGCGACGGTGACGCGCTGTTCGAGCATTTCACCCGGACCCGCGCCATCCGCCGCGGCATTGTCGAGATCGGGCAGGATTCGGCGGCGGCCGATTTCGGCCGCCCGCTGGCCAATTTGACGAAGGAGCCGGAATAGAGTTCGGCGCTCAAGCCGCGGCTGTAACGATCACCTTCCGCGATCAACACAGCGTCACGAGCCGACCTGTGATCGAGCCCTGAAATCGCGCCGTCTCAAAACAGCGGCGGGATCTGCGCCACCTTGATCGGTCCAAGGAATACCGTTCCATCGACAAAGCGCAGCGGGAATGCGCGGGCCGGCTTGCCCTCCAGTTCGGCTTCCTTGCCGAGGGCATTGATGCCGGCGGTAGCGGCGACACCGGCGTTCTGCTTCACCGCGTTGCCGAGACCGGGAATGGCATGGTCGAGCGCACCGAGCAGGTTTCGGACATCCTGGGTTTTGACGCCCGGCGCGACGCGGTCGAGGGTTGCCTGCGGCACGCCCTCGTCGAGCATGTTCTCAAGGCCGAGCGCGGGGATCACCTTCTCGATTCCGGCAACCGTCATCTGCAATTCGCCGTCGAGGCGACCTTCCGGAGTCAGGCCGAGCGTGCCGGTGGCGACCGCGACCAGATCCCCCTGCTGAATTCGTGATTTCACGATCTCGGCATGGCCGCCGGCCGCCTGGATTTCACGAAACCGCTGCGGCCACGGTTTTGGCGCATAATCCTTCAAGCCGGTGAGCTTGACCTGCACTCCGGCGTCAAACGGCTGCGCCAGCAAGGGATGAATTTCCTGGATGCTACCCCCTTCGACCTCCAGAGCGGTGTCGATCGCCGGATGATCCGAGGTCGAGCCAGGGGAAATCCGGCCGTGCAATTCGATGTGTTTGGCGCGCAGCAACGGCGTCTGCAGCGATCCCTTGACGCGATCGAGCGCAGGATCGTCGAACACCAGCGAGACCCGTTGCGGAATGCCCGGAAGTCCAATGATGCTGCTGCGCGCAGTGCGCCAGTTCACGACCATCGAGGTGGCGTTGTTGGGATCGAAAATCGTTGCCGGTGCGGTGAATTCCGCGATCAACAATTTCGGATCGTAAACCTGCGCCATCACCAGAATCTTGCCGAGCTTGGCGGTGATCGGCGCCTGCGTCGCCTGTCCTGCGGTCTGCGATACCAGTGACACGCGCGCGCCGTCGCAGAGCACTTCCAGCCGGAACGGATAGCCCGCGACCGAACGCTTGGCGCAATCGTAGATCCGGCCTGATTGTGCTTCCCGCGCGCGCCAGGCGTCAGCGGTCATGTCGACCTTGGAGGCGGAATAGAACCAGAACACGCTCCACGCCGCGGCGGCGATCAGGAGCAGGCCGGGCATGAAGAAAAGCTGCCAAAGCGGGCGCGGCCGCGGCACGTGAGTCATATCGGGCATGGCTGTCCTTTGGCGAGTAATTTTGTCAATTAAGCGATGGTCGCTAAGCGATGGCTGCTGGCCACAATCAGGTTAACGCGGTTTCGAGCTATTTGGCGCATTTTGACACAAGGCGAGATTCTGGTAGCCGTCGGCGTCATGTCAGCCAGGATCGCAACCGAAGCGGAACAAAGTACAGGCGACCTGTGGGTGTTCGGCTATGGTTCGCTGATGTGGCGTCCGGGGTTCGAATTTGTCGAGCGGGTGCCGGCACGGCTGATCGGCGAGCATCGCGCGCTCTGCGTCTATTCCTTCGTGCACCGCGGAACATCGGAAAGACCCGGGCTGGTGCTCGGGCTCGATCGCGGCGGCGCCTGCCGCGGCGTTGCATTCAAGGTCGCCGAGGAACACCACGCCGCTACCGTGAACTATTTGCGCGAGCGCGAGCAGGTCACTTCGGTCTACCGCGAAGTGAGGCGTTCGGTATGGCTGGAGAACGAGCCGCGGCGGCGCGTCAGTGCGCTCACTTACGTCGTCGATCGTGGCCATGTGCAATATGCCGGCCGGTTGTCGCTCGCCGAGCAATTGCGTCATGTGCAGCAAGGTCACGGCCAGTCCGGTAACAACCGCGACTATGTTCTTTCGACCGTCGGCGCGATCGAGGCGGCAGGCTTTCGCGATCTCCCGCTCCATCGACTCGCGCAGATGCTACATGACGGCCCATCGTCGCATCGGTGATCCGGGCCGTGAACGCCCGTTATGCTTTCCCCTTTGCCGGCGCTGAATTCGGCACCCGGCCGAACAACCGGGCCTGCTCCTGCCGTGCAGCTTCGACCAGCGGCCCGGTCGCGTCCTCGATCAAGGTGGAGACGCGGGCGATGAATTCGCGGCGAGCCAGGCCAGGCGGCAGCGGATCGAGAAATTCGACGACCAACGTACCGGGATAGCGCATGAAGGTGCGGCGCGGCCAGAACAGCCCGGAATTGAGCGCGACCGGCAGGCAAGGCACGCCGCAATCGACATAGATCTGCGCGATTCCGCTCTTGTAATCCGGCGGCGCATCCACGGGACGCCGCGTGCCCTCCGGAAAGATCACGAGCTGACGGCCGCGCCGGACCGCCTCGCCGGCGCGTCGCGCCATCGCAAACAGCGCTCGCGCGCCGGCCGTGCGATCGACCTCGACCATGTTCAACTTCTGCAGGTACCAGCCGAAGAAGGGAAGCCACATCAGCTCGCGCTTGACGATGAATAGCGGCTGTTCGAAAAATTGCAGCAGTGCGAAGGTTTCCCACATCGATTGATGTTTCGATGCGACGATCAGCGGGCCGGACGGGATTTTTTCCAGCCCGCGATATTCCACCCTTGTGTTGCAGACCACCCGCATCAGCCAGATGCTGCTGCGCGCCCAGTATTTGCCGACATTGAGAAGGGCCCGAGCCGGCATCAGGAAAGTCGGGATAGCGATGAGTATCCAGCAGACGAGCAGCAGGTAGAACAGCAGATTGTACACGAGCGAACGCAGGAAAATCGCAACCATCGCAATCCCGATCAGTTTGCCTGTGCCGTCGCCGGCCTGCGGGGGCCGGCCGGCAGATCCGAAACCTCGGGCGCCAGATCGAGGCCGGCATCTGCCAGCCGCACCCGCATTTCGACGGCAACGTATTTGACGTATTCCGACAGCAACAACCGCAGCGTCGTTCCGCTGGTCCACCACGGCTCGTCGCGCCACTTATCGCCAACCACCGCGAACGGAATCAACGCAATATCGGGCATCGCGTGCGACATTTCGGCGATGGCGCGCGGCATGTGATAATTCGATGTCACCACGATCAGCGATTTGAATCCACGTTCATGCACCCAGCGCCGGGTTTCCGCCGCGTTGCTGCGGGTGTTGACGGCGGAGCGATCGAGATCGACGCAACAGCCAAGCAGCGACTGGTTATCGGGCAGCGAACGGGAGATGTCGCTGACGCCGTTGGTCGGATGCACGCCGGAAATCAATAGCCGCCTGCCGTACCCCCCTGCGAGCAATTCAAGGGCATCGGAAACGCGCGAGGAGCCGCCCGTGAGAACCACGATGCCGTCGGCGTGCCGGGCCGGTTTGGTTTCGGCGCCGCGCAACTGCGAGAGAAAGCCGACAAAACCAATCGCGGCGCCGACAAAGGCTATCGCCAGCACCGCAACGATGGCGGTGCCCAGCAAGCCGCGGCGGGCGGCAGCTGGCGCCCTGATCGCGCTATCGTCGGGCTGTGAACTCATGCGATGCGAGCCGCCTTCCCCTGCGATCTTGCCGTAATCGTCCGGCGCAGCGAAACCAAAACGCGCCTGGCGCGCCGTCGCAACCCCGGCCGTCCTCGCCACACTAGAACGTTTTCAGGCGAAATGGAGTCCCTCGCGTTCGCCTGTCCCAGTCCGCGCCATCAATCAATATCGTCGAGCGTGGCAAATAGCGTTCGCCGCGAGGCCCAGGCGGTGATTGCCGCGATCAACACCGTCTGTGCCGCCAGCGCCAGATAGCCGGACGGCCGCAGCGAAAACGTTCCCAGCAGGGCCGCGAACTGATCGCCGACCGGAGTCCCCGAGAACCAGCCGGCGATCGATTCGGAGAATCCGAACGCCAGCATCGCCATACCGCCGCCGATCACCCCGCCTTCGAGGCCGAGCCGCAGGAAATGCCGCAGGAATCGGTTGGCGATATATCGGTCGCCCGCGCCGACGAAGTGGAGCACCTCGACGATCGGGCGGTTGGCCGCCATCGCGCCACGGGTCGCAAACGACACCGAGATGATAGTCGCGACGATCACCAGCGCGAGGATGCCGATCCCCGCAAACACCGTGGCGCCGGTCATCGACCGCATCCGCTCGATCCAGGCGCGGTGATCGTCGACGCTCGCGGTCGGCGCCACCTGCGTCACCCGGCTGCGCAACCCTGTAAGGTCGAGCGTGCTGCCCGGCTGGACCCGCGCCACGATGACGCGCGGCACCGGCAGTTCATCCAGCGAAAGGCCGCTGCCGAGCCAGGGCTCCAGCAATTTCGCGGATTCGTCCTTCGTGAACGGCCTGACGTCAAGGATGCCGGGCTGGCCGCGGGTCGCATCCGCCGCTGCCGTCGAGTCGCGGTCGAGGTCGCGGCCGGCGGCTGGCCGCACCTGGATGGTGATTTCGCTCGCTACATCCGACTGCCATTCCGCCGCTGATGCGCTGACCAAAAGCACCGTGCCGGTCGTGATCGACGCGAGGAAGGTCATGATCGCGACCACCGCGACCAGCGCGCGGCCGGCGATCGAGGCCCGCGGCACGATCGGCGACAGGTTGCGTGCGCGCGCTGGCACCTGCGGGCGTTCATGCTGCCCGAGATCCATCAGCGGTCCGTGTTCGTCAGCGAGCCTACTCATAGATATGCAGCCGTCCCTCGTGCAACACGAAGCGCCGCGCCTCGTACTGGTCCATCAGCGCGATGTCATGGGTCGCGATGATCACCGCGGTGCCCGATTTGTTCAGCTCGATGAAGAGCCGCAGCAGACGCCGTCCCAGGGTCGGATCGACATTGCCAGTGGGCTCGTCCGCCAGCAAGAGATGCGGCCGCGAAATCACCGCGCGCGCGATAGCCGCGCGCTGCTTTTCACCACCCGACAGGATCGGCGGCAGCGCATCCATACGCTCGCCGAGGCCGACCCATTTCAGGAGGTCGATGACCTCTCGCCGGTAGGTCGACTCCTCGCGGCCCAGTACCCGAAACGGCAGCGCCACGTTTTCGTATGTGGTCATGTGATCGAGCAGGCGAAAGTCCTGCAGCACGATCCCGATCCGCTTGCGCAGACTGGCGATCTCGTCCTTGCCGAGCAGCGAAACGTCATGGCCGAACAGGTTGACGAGGCCCCGGGTCGGCCGCAGCGAGAGGAACAACAGCCGCAACAGCGAGGTCTTGCCGGCGCCGGACGGCCCGGTCAGGAACTGGAAGGAATGTGCGGGAATCACGAAACTGAGGTCGCGCAAAATCTCCGGGCCGAGCCCGTAGCGCAATCCGACATTTTCGAACCGAACCAAGCTCAGCTCCGTTCGATATGGCCAAGGACGTAAAGGCGGAACCGAAGGCAGGCAGCCGCTTGCAGGCAGCGAACCGCACAAGGCGCTTGTGCTTCGGTTATGGTTTCCGATTCGTTAACGGTCGCCTTGTAGCATCGCCTCACCGGTACCCCGTTTCCGAAGTTCGCGAACCCGCGCGGCCCCTCCGACGCGAACTTCGTAAGCAAAGGGGCACCAGCAAGCTTAACTGTCTCAGTGCCGCTTTTCGATTTTGAAATTCCTAACACGCTGGCGGCAAGTATGTAGAAACTTCAAATCGGCGGCACTGGTTATCATTGTGAAGATTGGCTCCATGCACATCGTTTGCCCTCATTGTACAACGTCCTATGCCATTGATTTGGCTACCTTGGGCGGATCCGGGCGCAGCGTTCGCTGTTCCCGCTGCAAGGAGATCTGGCTGGCGCGACCAGAGGACGTTGTCGAGATCGCGGCCGCGACGCCCGTAACGGCGTCGGCCAGCAGCCAGGACGATGCGGCGGACGAATGGGAGCGTATGGCAGCCGAAGGCACCGGTGAGGCGCAGAACACGCCCGTCGTCGACAGCCCCTCGATATCCGCCGACTGGCCGGCCGAAGGCGAAGCCCAAGTGGATTGGCAGTCGGCTGCGCCCGACCAGGAGGACGAACTCAATCAAGCGCGGTCGCCATGGTTGTCACGGCTCCGTAATGTTTTCAGCTTCATGCCGAAGGCCGCAAAGCAAGGAGCGCTGCGCCGGCCGTCCGGCAAATCGCCGCCCGGCCTGCCTTTCGCAGCACTGCCGGCAGCCTGCGCCGCGATGGGCGCACTGGTGCTGGCGTTGCTGATCTGGCGCGGCGACGTGGTGCGGTTGATGCCGCAGACGGCGGCATTCTACAAGATGATCGGCCTCGAAGTGAATCTGCGCGGGCTGATGTTCAAGGACGTCAAGATCACGCGAGAGACCGTGGAAGGCAAGCCGGTGCTGGTGGTCGAAGGGCTGATCGTCAGCGAAACAGCGAGGCCCGTGGAACTGCCGCGGCTGCGCTTCAGCGTGCGCGACGAACAGGGCGCGGAGGTCTACGCCTGGAACGCGGTGCTGGAACAAGCGGTGCTGAAGCCCGGCGAGCGCGCCTGGTTCAAGTCGCGGCTGGCGTCGCCGCCACCGGAAGGGCGCAATATCGACGTACGCTTCTTCAACAAAAGGGATATCGCCGGCGGAAGCACATGAATGCGACAACGCAATCCCGCTAGGACAGCCGGCTCTTGAACAACGGATTCTTGGACAACGGATTCTTGGACAACACGGTGTTATGATGCCGCGCGTGCTGATCGCCGATGACGAAGACTCGATGCGAAGCCTGGTGGCGCGCGCCATCGCGATGGATGGCCACTCAACCGTCACCGCGCAAGACGGCGCCGAGGCGCTCGAGATCCTGACCAGCGAGGCCGGCGCATTCGATCTCCTGCTCACCGACATCCAGATGCCCGTGATGGACGGGATCGCGCTGGCGCTGACCGCCGCGCGGGATTTTCCGGAACTGACGATCCTGCTGATGACAGGCTTCGCCGACCAGCGCGAACGCGCCTCGGGCCTCAATGCCATCGTGCATGATGTCGTCACCAAGCCGTTTTCGGTGGCAGATATTCGTACCGCGGTGGCCGACGCGCTGGCGGCGCGAAACAAGGTAGCGTTTTAGTAATCCTTCAGAAGCCGTTCGAGGTAATCGAGCTCGATCTGCGGCCGCGCCGGATCGGCGAGGCGGCGGCGCAGTTCCTCCAGGATCCGGCGCGCCCGCTGCACATCGATCTCGCCGGGAATCTTCACCGTCATGTCATCGTATTCGCGCCCGCGCAGCGGACGGCCGAGCGGATCGGTGGCATCGCCGCTGCTCTGCTGCCGCCCCATGCGGTTGCCCCCCTCATCCTGGCCGTCGCCCTGCTGCATCTGTTCGGCGAGCTGTTGCTGGCCCTTCCGCAGGGCATCCAGCGCCTTGCCCTGCGAATCCACCGCGCCGTCGGCATTTCTTTCGCCGAGCTTGCCGTCAGCGTCGCCCATCGCGGTATCGGCATCGCCGAGGTTGTCGCCGTTCTGCTGATCGCCGTCCTCGCTTTGCTCACCCGGCTGGCCTTGCTGGCCTTGGGTCATGCCGCGCCGGGCGAGTTCCTGCTGCAGCTTCTTGAGCCGGTCGTGCAAGCCCTGCTGGTCCTGCTGCAGATCGCTCATATCGTCGTCGTCGTGCTTGCCGCGCATACGGTCGCGCCGTGAATCCTGACCCTGCTTGAAGGTCTTGTCGCGCAATTGCTGTTGCTTGCGGATCACGTCGTTGAGTTCGTTGAGCGCCCGCTCCATGTCTTCGCTACCGGACTGGCCGGGCTGCGCCATCTGCAGGTTTTCCAGCATCTCCTGGAGTTGCTCGAGCAATTGCCTGGCGCCATCCTTGTCGCCGGAGCGAGACAGCCGCTCCATGCGTTCGATCATGTTGTTGAGATCCTGCTGGCGCAGGATTCTGGTATTGGGATCGAGTGGCCGCGCCAGCGCCTGCGGATTGTTGCGAAACTGCTCGGTCAACTGGCGCACGAAATTGTCCAGCGCCGCACGCAGATCCTCGGTGAGCTTCTTGATCTCGTCGTCGCTGGCGCCACGCTCCAGCGCCTGCTTCAGCGCATCCTGGGCGGCGCGCAAGGCCTTGTCGACATCGGTGATGTTGCCGTCCTCGATGGTGACGGCGAGTGCCCACAGGCTCGCCACCACCTCGCGCAAGGCGTCATCGGTATGTGCAGCCTCAAGCTGCCGCGCGACGTTGTAGAGGCCGAGATACTGACCGGTCTGCGGCGTGAACAATTCCGGCGCGATCATCAGCGCATCGAGCGCGGCTAAGACCTCGTCGTTCTGATTGGCATCGAGTGCCAGGATGCGACGCTGCTCGATCAACGCCCGCGCCAACGGCTTGGTGAACAGCCGCTCCGGAAGCCGCATGTTGAACGGCTCGCTCCTGCCCTCATTGCCGGCCTCGTCCTTTGCCGTCAGGGTCAGCGTGACGTCAGCGCCCGCATAGGGATCCGCGCTGAGATCCTTGACGGTCTGGCCGACGCCGTTGCGGGTCCGCGCATTCGGCAGCACCAGCGAGAATTGCGGCGGATCAAACAGCGGCCGCGGTTCGATCGCCCCTTTCGGCCGTTCGGCCGGACGCGCGGTGAAATGCGCCTGCGCTTCGGTGACGCCGTAATCGTCCTCGATCTTGTAGGACATCATCAGCGAACCCCGCGCCTGACGTTCTGGATCCTTAGCGAGCGCGATGGTTGGCGCATGGTCGGCAATCGCGCTGAACTTCCATTGCGGCTGGCCGGATGGCGCGCGGACATGCGCGGTGCCATCGCCGGCAATGACGAAATGCTTCTCGTGGGTGCCTTGCGGCGCTTGTTCGGTCGGCACGGCTTCCGTCAGGTTGCCGGACACCGCCACGTCGAGGGCGCCTCCGCTGGAACGCACGATCAGGGTCGAGCCCGCCGGAACCGGCAACGGTCCGGTGGCGGCCGCACTGCCCGGCCCGACGGGGTCCTTGTTAGCGGCCGACAGGATGATCGAGGGTTTGCTGGTGTAGAGCGGCGGCGTCACCCAGGCATCCACCCTGACATTGGCCGGCGACAGCACGCCGTTCCAGTCGAACGCCGCTTCGGTGCGCATCATGCGCTCGCCGCCTGCCGCGACATAGGTCGCCACCAATAGCACCGCGACCAATGCCCGCAGCGCCCAGGGATCGTGCAGCGCCAGCCGTGGCGAGGGCAGGCCGGCACGAATACGTTTGATCGACGCCAGCGTACGCTCGCGCTGGGCCAGCCACAGCGCGCGAGCGACCGGATCCTGTGTCGCCAGCGTGTCGGTCAGCGTGGTCGCCGGGCGATGCCGGATGCCGGTGCCGCGATCGAGCCGGCTCAAGCTCTCTTCGCGGCTTGGCCAGCGAAACCGCGATAGCGGAAACAGGGCCGCCAGCGCCAGCAGCACGAACAGGCCAAGGCCTGCGGCGCGCGCGACCGACGGCAGCATCAGCCACAGCCCGGCCCATGACACCACCAGGAACAAGCCGACGACGGTCAGGAATCGCGCCAGATGCGGCCAGCTTCTCTCCCACGCGATCGCGTACCTCGCCCGCTGCAGGGCCTGCGTCAGCTGCAGCTTCGAAATGGCATCGGGATCACGCGCCGGCTCTGTCGGATCGGGGGTGGCGCCGTTCAATCAATTCTCCGTATTTACCCGAACAGCACCCTAGCACGGCGGCGGCAATGAGGCATCCGTTGCGTTGCGATATCCCGCGCCCCGCGACCGGCATTACACGAAGGCGTGACTGTCTCGCCACGATTTCGTAACGCCGCCTGCTACGGCAAAAGCAAAAACATGGACAAGAAAACCTGCGAAAAGGGATTGGAAGTTCGCAAGGCGGTGCTTGGCGAGGCCTATGTCAACAACGCCATGAAGACAACGCCATGAAGAACGTCGCCAACTTCAACCGTCCGTTCCAGGAAATGCTCACCGGATATTGCTCGGGGCGTCGCGGTCGGCTGCACCAAAGCCCGTCGCGCCGCCAAATAGAGTTCGCCGTCCCGGATGCGGCGCGCCTCGCGTTCCACAGGTCGCCCGTCACAGCCAGGGCGCGGGCCTGTCCATCGCAATCAGGGCTTCGGCGTCGATGCGCGGCCGCACCACCGCATACTGGTCGTCCTTGACCAGCACTTCCGGAATCAGCGCGCGGGTGTTGTAAGTGCTGGATTGCACCGCGCCATAGGCGCCCGCCGTCATCACCGCCATCAGATCGCCAGGTTCCGGCTCGGCCACGGTGCGGTCGATTGCAAGATAGTCGCCGCTTTCGCAGACTGGCCCGACCACGTCGGCGACGATGGTGGGTGCATTCTTTGCTGACTCGCGCACCGGCAGGATGTCGTGATGCGCCTCATATAGCGTTGGCCGGATCAGGTCGTTCATCGCCGCGTCGATGACGACGAAATTGCGGGCGCCGCCGTGCTTCACATAGATCACGCGCGTCACCAGAATTCCGGCATTGCCGACGATCATCCGGCCCGGCTCGAACATCAGCGTACAGCCGAGATTGTGCGTCACGCGCTTGACCATCGCGGCATAGGCGGCCGGCTCCGGCGGTGCTGCGCGGTCCATGTAATAGGGAATGCCGAGGCCGCCGCCGAAATCGATGTGCGAGATGGTGTGGCCGTCGGCGCGCAAGGTCTGAACGAACTCAGCCAAAATCCGGAACGCGGTTTCCATCTTGCCGAGATCGGTGATCTGGCTGCCGATATGCACGTCGGTGCCGGTCACTTTGATCCCCGGCAGCCTGGCTGCGCGGGCATAGACCTCGCGCGCGCGCGCCAGGGGAATGCCAAACTTGTTCTCCGACTTGCCGGTTGAAATCTTGGCGTGGGTGCCGGCGTCGACATCCGGGTTGACCCGCACCGAAACGCGCGCGGTCCGGCCGCTCTCGACCGCAAGCCTCGACAGCAATTCGAGTTCCGGCTCGGATTCGATGTTGATGCAGAGAATATCGGCAGCCAGCGCCGCGTGCAGCTCGGGCTCGGTCTTGCCGATGCCGGAGAACAGGACCTTTTGCGGCGGAATGCCGGCGGCAAGCGCCCGCTTCAATTCACCGCCCGACACCACGTCCGCGCCGGCGCCGAGCTTCGCCAGCGTGCGCAGCACCGACTGGTTGGAGTTGGCCTTCAAGGCGTAGCAAACCAGCGCGTTTTCACCAGCAAAGGCTTCGCTGAATACCCGGTAATGGCGCTCCAGTGTCGCAGTCGAATAGCAATAAAACGGCGTGCCGACCCGGTCGGCCAGGTCGATCAGGTTCACCGCCTCGGCATGCAGCACGCCGTTGCGATAGTCGAAATGATTCATGGTCAATATCCCGGTTCTAGAGTCCCGTTCCGATGGAATCGGAACGGGACTCTAGATTCTTGTTTTGACGCGTTTTCTTTACGCGAACCGGTATCCACTTCGCTCGAAAACACTCTAACATTCGCATTCCGTTGCCGCGCACGCTTTTGCGAATGCAGGAATCCCGACGGACATTAGCAAAAATCCGGTTCGGGTGCGGAAGACCGTCGGCCGGCTCAGTTGCTGTCCAGGATCGGATCGAGAATGAACGATTTCTTGGTGCCTCTGGAAGCAGTCGGCGCCGCATCGGCGCCATAGGAAGGATTGAACACGCTCGGCGTCGCAGCCTGCTGGGTCTCGGTATCTGTCGCCGGGGGTGCTGTCGTCCCGGACGACTGATACTGCGGCGAACCGGTCGGCGGCAGGTCGAGCGGCCCTTTGCGGCCGCACCCCGTCAGCCCAAGCGCAGAGGCGGCGAGCAGGACAAGGGCCCATCCCGGCGAGAAATGGCTAGCAGCACGATTCACGGTGATATCCCCAAAGCGCCCGCACCATACAAAGATTGACCCGCTCTGGCGAGACCCGGACAACGATGAAATTGCGACTCAGCCCGATTTTCGCTCTTTTTCCAGTCGCTTGAGCCACGCTTTCGCCTGCGCCAGCACGTTTTTGGGCGCGGTCCCGCCGAAGCTCGTCCTGCTCTTCACTGACGACTCGACCGAAAGCACCGCAAGTGCCTCCCTGGTGATGCGTGGCTCGATTGCCTGCATTGCCTTCAGCGGCAGTTCGTGCAGTGCTATGCCATCCTTGGAAGCTGCGGCGACGATGCGCCCTGTCACATGATGGGCGTCGCGAAACGGCATTTTCAGCATCCGCACCAGCCAGTCGGCAAGATCAGTAGCGGTGGCGTAGCCCTCGCCGGCCGCAAGCTTCATCCGCGCCTGGTCCGGCACCAGGTCGAGCACCATTCCGGTCATCGCCCCGACCGCCAGCGACAGCGCGCCGAACGCCTCCATCGCACCCTGCTTGTCTTCCTGCATGTCCTTTTGGTAGGCGAGCGGCAGGCCCTTCATCACGATCAACAGCGCGGTCAGCGCACCGATCACCCGGCCGGTCTTGGCGCGAACCAGTTCGGCAGCATCCGGATTGCGCTTCTGCGGCATAATCGAGGAACCGGTGGTGAATTTGTCGCTCAGTCGAACCAGGCCGACCAGCGGCGAGGTCCAGATCACGATCTCTTCGGCAAAGCGCGACAGGTGTACCGACGCGATCGCCGCCGCCGACAGCGTTTCCAGCACGAAGTCGCGGTCTGACACCGCGTCGAGCGAATTGGCCATCGGCCGGTCGAAGCCGAGCGCCTTTGCGGTAGCGTTGCGGTCGATCGGGAATGAAGTGCCGGCAAGCGCCGCGGCACCGAGCGGCGATTCGTTGAGCCGCCGGCGGGCATCGGCAAAGCGGCCCCGGTCGCGCGCCACCATTTCGACATAGGCCAGCAGATGATGGCCGAACGTCACCGGTTGCGCAGTCTGCAGATGAGTGAGGCCCGGCATCACGGTGCCGGCATGCTCCAGCGCCCGCGTCACCAGCGCGTGCTGGAAGGCGGCCAGCGCCGCATCGGTGCGGTCGATGGTGTCGCGGACGTAGAGCCGAAAATCGGTCGCCACCTGGTCATTACGGGACCGCGCGGTATGCAGCCGGCCCGAGGCGGGCCCGATCAGTTCGCCAAGCCGGCTCTCGACATTCATGTGAATGTCCTCAAGCGCACGCTTGAAATCGAACGATCCCCTGCCGATTTCTGACAAAATCGTGTCTAGACCCTTGCCGATATTTCTCGCATCACTTGCTGTGATAATGCCCTGCGCGGCGAGCATCGCGGCGTGGGCCTTGGACGCAGCAATGTCTTGGGCATATATATGGCGGTCGACGTCGATAGAGACGTTGATTTCCTCCATGATCGCATCGGGACGCTCGGTGAACCGGCCGCCCCACATCTTGTTGCTCATGACCTGTTGCTCTTGACCTGCCGCTCTTGACCTGCCCGCCGATCGGCATGCCGGCTACGAACCCGTTGCAGCCGGCCGCCGTACAGGCTCTGCATAGCCGTATCTGATACAGGATGACAAACGATATGCCTGAAACACCCTCGCCCCGCCCGGCCGCCACGCGCCGGATTCCCATTGCGATTGGGGCCGTACTGATCGGGGCCGTGATCGGATTTGCCGGGGTATACGGGATCGGCGGACTACGGCGCAATGCCGGCGGCGATCCCGCCTGCCGCCCGGCGGTCGCGCTGTCGCAAAAACTGGCGCCGCTGGCGCATGGCGAGGTCGCCGCGCTGACCATGGCAACGACGCCCTTGAAGCTGCCCGATCTCACTTTCGACGACGCCGACGGCAAGCCGAGGAAGCTCTCGGACTGGCGCGGGCGCACCGTATTGGTCAATCTGTGGGCCACCTGGTGCGTACCCTGCCGCCGGGAAATGCCTGCGCTCGATGCGCTGCAGGCCAAGCTCGGCGGCCCCGATTTCGAGGTGGTCGCCGTCAATATCGATACCCGCGATCCCGACAAGCCGAAAAATTTCCTGAAAGAGGCCAACCTGACCCGGCTCGGCTATTTTACCGACCAGAAAGCCAAGGTCTTTCAGGATCTTAAGAGTATAGGCAAGGCGCTAGGGATGCCCACATCGATACTGGTCGACCGTAACGGCTGTGAGATCGCCAGCATCGCAGGGCCCGCCGAGTGGTCCAGCGACGACGCCATCAAGCTGATCTCGGCTGCCGTGAAGCCGACAGCCGCGGGACTTTAAGCGGTTATATCGAGATTGCCGCCAATACCGGGACCGAGATTGGCCGCCGATGTCTGGCCGCCCAGAAGCGTCTGGACCATCGACTTCTCAGCATCCGCGTTGGACTTCATGATCGATGTCGCGACCTGAGTCTGGGTGTTTGCAGCCTGCATCGCAAGCATGCTGGTGACCACGCTCATCATGTCCATGCGCAAAAACTCCGTCGGGCGAACTCTAGCCGGCGGTGGTTAAGAAAATTCGAATTAAACTTGGATCAGGCCGCCGCGGCAAAGGCCGCACCGAGGGTGCGTAACACCCTTCGCGCCCTCGTATCGGAAGGTTTCGAACAGAGAATCACCTCACGGGACGGCAGCGGCGGAAGGCCAAGCCGGGACCCCAGATCAATGGTGTCCGGTGGCGCCACCCGGCGCGCCAATGCGGCGACCGCGAGGCCGGCCGATAGTGCTGCACCTATGGTCGCGACCCCGCCGCCGACAAACACTTCAGTCCACGGGATGCGCGCGCGATCAAGGGCATCGACCGCCGCAGCACGCACGCTACAAGGCTCGGCCTGGGTCGCCAGCCGCAGCGGCTCGCCGGGTGAACGACTGAAATCGGGCGCCGCCATCCAGCCGAATTGCTCCTCGAACAACACCTCGGCGTCGCGGCGCCGCGTATCCTGCCGGAGCACAATTGCCGCATCGAGTTCACCGTTGTCGAAGGCTTCAAGTATCGAGCGCGAGGTATCGATGTGCAGGCCGATCACCAGGCCCGGATCCGACGCATGCATGCGCTTCAGCAATGCCGGCATTTCACTGCCGACGATATGGTAGCTGATGCCGACGATCAGCCGGCGATGCTCGACCGCAAAGGCGCCGACCGCCGACCGATGTGCGGCAACCAGATGGCGCGCCGCCGGCAGGAACGCATTGCCTTCGGCGGACAGGCGGACCAGCCGTGGGGTTCGCCAGAACAGCCGTCGGCCAAGTCCATCTTCCAGGCGCTTGATCTTCAGGCTCACCGCGGACTGGGTTGTATCCAGCGCCTCCGCCGCGCGGGTGAAGCTGTTCAGATCGGCGACGAGGATGAAGGCCTGCACCGCCTCGATGTCGAGCGCTTTCATGCCATCTATTTCAATTATAAATTACTGAAATACAATTTCATATGATTTTTTAATGGTCAAGCTGCCCTTAGGGTTGGTCGCCAATCCAAATCGCAGGAGAGCCCATTATGCCGTTGACTCGTATTTCAATGCGACGGGGCAAATCCGCCGCCTATCGCAAAGCCATCCTCGAGGGCCTCTATCACGCAATGCGGGAGACCTTCGAGGTGCCCGAACACGATCGCTTCATGACCATCACCGAACATGACGAAGACAATTTCGTTTATGGCGCGGACTATCTCGGCATCCAGCGCAGCGACGATCTCGTCCTCATCCAGCTCAGTGTCAGCAACACCCGCTCGGTCGCGCAAAAACAAAATCTTTACCGGCGTATCGTCGAGAAATTGACCGCAAACCCCGGCCTGCGCCCGGAGGATATCTTCATCAACCTTGTCGAAGTGCTTCCGGCAAACTGGTCGTTCGGCCACGGTGAGGCGCAATACGTGCGATGACCGGCATGCTGCGATTGTCGTCGCGAATGCACGCCATCCAGCCGCGCCAGGCATCGATACTGCGACGCCGCGCCCTTGAATTGCGCAGGGCCGGGCGCGACATCATCGAATTATCCTCGGGTAATCTCGATGGATCACGTAATCGCGGCAGCGCAGGCGAAGATTGCTGTCGCCGACGATCCGCGTCAGTTTCGCAAATCCGTATGAAACGATCGGGGAAGCGGGCCGGCGGTTAAATCGCGCCTGCCAATCGCTGCGCTGAAGCTAACGCCGTGCCTTGAGGATTCAGCGCGTCGGGATCGGCCTTTCACCGCGGTAGTCGTAGAAGCCGCGTTGGGTTTTGCGGCCGAGCCAGCCAGCCTCGACATATTTCACCAGCAGCGGGCACGGCCGGTATTTCGAATCGGCGAGCCCCTCATGCAGCACCTGCATGATCGACAGACAGGTATCGAGGCCAATGAAATCCGCCAGTTCCAGCGGTCCCATCGGATGATGCGCGCCAAGCTTCATGGCCGCGTCGATCGCCTCGACGTTTCCGACGCCTTCATACAGCGTGTAGATTGCCTCGTTGATCATCGGCAGCAGGATGCGATTGACGATGAAGGCCGGAAAATCCTCCGATACGGCAATTTGCTTGCCGAGCCTGGCGACGAATTCCTTGGCCGCATCAAACGTGGTATCGTCCGTGGCAATGCCGCGGATCAATTCGACCAGTTCCATCAGGGGCACCGGATTCATGAAATGAATGCCGATGAAGCGCTCGGGGCGGTCGGTGGACGCGGCCAGCCGCGTGATCGAGATTGACGACGTGTCGGAGGCGACGATCGCCTCGGGCTTGAGCACCGCGCAGAGGTCGTGAAAGATCTTGCGCTTGACCTCCTCGTTTTCGACCGCGGTTTCGATCACAAGGTCGCAATCGGCGAGCCCCTCAAGGCTCTCGGCCGGAACGATCCGGCTGAGCGCCTGCTTGCGGGCATCCTCGGTGATGATCTTCTTGGAAACCTGGCGCGACAGATTGCCGTTGATGGTCGCCAGTGCCGACTTCAGCCGGTCGGCCGACACATCGTTGAGCGCCACGTCGAGCCCCGCCAGCGCCGCCACATGCGCGATGCCGTTGCCCATCTGACCCGAGCCGATCACGCCGACCTTCTTGATCACTATTGCCATCTTTCATCTCACCGGGCTTGCGCGCGCGTTCATCGCGCCTGCTCGTCCCTTGCATAACACCGGCCGGAATCCATTCATCCGGCCGGCGATCGATTGTCACTTCCCCAGCTTGCCCAGTTGTTCGGTCAATTCGGGCACCGCCTGATACAAGTCCGCGACCAGGCCGTAATCAGCCACCTGGAAGATCGGTGCGTCCTCATCCTTGTTGATGGCGACGATCACCTTGGAATCCTTCATGCCGGCGAGATGCTGGATCGCACCCGAGATACCGATCGCGACATAGAGTTCCGGCGCCACCACCTTTCCGGTCTGGCCGACCTGCCAATCGTTCGGTGCGTAGCCGGCATCGACCGCGGCGCGCGAGGCACCGACGCCGGCGCCGAGCTTGTCGGCCAGCGGCTCGATATATTTGGCAAAGTTCTCACGGCTCTGCATCGCACGGCCGCCGGAGACGATGATCTTGGCCGAGGTCAGTTCGGGACGATCGCTCTTGGCGACTTCCTCGCCGACAAAGCCGGAGAGGCCGGGATCAGCCGCCGACGCGGCGTTCTCGATCGCCGCGCTGCCGCCACCGCCGATAGCGGCGAAGGTCGAAGTTCGCACCGTGATGACCTTCTTGGCATCCCTCGATTTTACGGTTTGGATCGCATTGCCGGCATAGATCGGCCGCTCGAAAGTATCGGGCGCAACCACCTTGATGATCTCGGACACCTGCATCACGTCGAGCAGGGCTGCAACGCGCGGCATCACGTTCTTGAACCGTGAGGTCGCAGGCGCAATGAAGGCCTCGTAGCCAGGCGCCAGCGCCACGATCAGGGCTGCCAACGGTTCGGCGAGGTCATGGGCATAGGCATCGGCCTCGGCCACCAGCACCTTCTTGACGCCGGCGAGCTTGGATGCGGCTTCGGCGGCGCCCCTGGTGCCATCGCCACCGCCGGCAACCAACACATGGATTTCACCCCCGATTTGCGTAGCCGCGGTCAGCGCCTTGGCGGTGGCGTCCTTCAACGTGGCGTGCTCGTGTTCGGCGATCAAGAGCGTCGGCATCTAGAGAACCCCGGCTTCGTTCTTGAGCTTGGAGACCAACTCGGAGACGTCCTTGACCTTGACGCCTCCCTTGCGGCCCGGCGGCTCCGACGTCTTAAGGATTTCAAGGTGCGGGGTGAGATCGACACCGTAGTCGGCCGCGCTCTTTTCGGCGATCGGCTTCTTCTTGGCCTTCATGATGTTGGGAAGGCTGGCATAGCGCGGCTCGTTCAGCCGCAAATCGGTGGTGACGATTGCCGGTCCCTTCAACCTGACAGTCTGCAGGCCGCCATCGACCTCGCGCGTCACCTTGAAATCAGAACCGTCGACCTCGAGCCTGGAGGCAAAGGTCGCCTGCGGCCATCCCAGCAGGGCCGCCAGCATCTGGCCGGTCTGGTTGGAATCATCGTCGATCGCCTGCTTGCCGAGGATCACGAGACCGGGCTTTTCTTCGTCGGCGATCGCCTTGAGGATTTTCGCCACCGCCAGCGGTTCGACATTACCGTCCGCCTTGACCAGAACGCCGCGATCGGCTCCCATGGCCAGACCGGTCCGAATGGTTTCCGAGGCCTGCGCAGGCCCGATCGATACCACCACGACTTCGGTCGCCTTGCCGGCCTCTTTCAACCGGAGCGCTTCCTCAACGGCGATTTCATCGAATGGATTCATCGACATTTTGACGTTGGACAGTTCAATGCCCGTTCCGTCGCTCTTGACGCGGACCTTGACATTGTAGTCGACCACCCGCTTCACCGGCACCAAAACCTTCATCGATCCTCTTTCGCTTGTATTCAGGTCCTGATCGCGTTGCTGCGCGCGGAACCTAAAGCTCCGGCCTGACCCGGTCAACGCGGGAGGACCAAAATTGCGCCGGATATCGGCCTTCTGGCCTGATCCAGCTTCGCAGGATCAGGCTCGTCGCCTGGCCTTTCTGTCCAGGCGTTATCTTTTCGCGAAAACCGGTTCCACTGTCGAGATTATACCTAGCGGTTCTGGCCCGGTACCCACAGCACGTCGCCAGCGCCGTTATTGTTGACCGAGCGGCTGGCGACGAACAGGAAATCCGACAACCGATTCATATATTGAATCGCAACATCGCTGACGGGTTCGTGGGGCTGCGTCGCGAGTTCCACCATAACGCGTTCGGCCCGGCGGCAAATGGTTCGCGCCAGATGCAGATGCGCGGCGGCCGGCGTCCCGCCGGGC
Organism: Pseudomonadota bacterium; assembly: GCA_018971625.1. Lineage (GTDB taxonomy): Bacteria > Pseudomonadota > Alphaproteobacteria > Rhizobiales > Xanthobacteraceae > Bradyrhizobium. Next base: position 23,109 of record JAGXAJ010000019.1, on the reverse strand, counting down.
AGCACGAAGGAGGTCAAAGGCGCGAGCCCAGCGTTAAGCGTATCGATATCCCGCTCCAGCCGTTCGACCTGACTCGCCTGGACCCTCAGGCGCTCCGCCTTGCCGTCACGCTGGGGCACCGCAAGATCTGCGCCGAGATCGAACAGATCGTTCTGGATCAGGCCCAGCATGGCGTCGAGTTGCCGTGCGTCAGCCAGATGCAGCCGCACAATGCCGATGGCGGCGTTGGTCTCGTCAACCGTCCCATATGCGCCGATACGCAGATCGCATTTCGGACGCCGTTCGCCAGTGCCAAGTGCCGTGGTGCCGTCGTCGCCAGTTCGTGTGTAGATACGATTGAGGACGACCATCTCAGGCTCCGCGGTTCGCCCCTTAATGCTCGATCGCCCAAACCGCAATCATGGTGAGCACGATGGCGATGAATTGCAGCAGAACCCGCCATTGCATCAGTTTCTGCGACACGTTCGGCGAGCCGCCCCGCATCATGTTGATCAAGCCGAGTAACAACACGAAAGCGACGCTACCGACGGCGATGGGAAGAATCAGTTTACTCATGAATGTAGCCATGGCGGGATCATAGCACCGCGCGGCGCGATCCGCCAACTGTGCACAAGCGACTGGCTTTTAACTCAATAGTATCAGAAGGTAGCAGCCGAACCGTCGGTCCTATCAGGGTGAAATGTGAGGCAAATTCGTTACGTCTATGTGGTCGTAGTGGATGCGTTTTACACGTTTCTCGCCGACGACGGCTGGGCGATCGCGAGCCACATCGCGCTGTCGACCCTGATGGCCATGTTCCCATTCCTGATCGTCCTGACGTCGCTGGCGGGTTTTTTCGGCTCCAAGGAGCTGGCCGACCAGGCGGCGCAATTGCTGCTGCAGACCTGGCCGAAACAGGTCGCCGATTCTCTGGCGGGCCAAATCCACGATGTGCTGACGACCACCCGCGGCGGCGTGCTGACGATCGGCGCGGTGCTGGCGGTGTATTTTGCCTCCAATGGCGTTGAAGCCCTGCGCGTGGCACTCAACCGCGCCTATGCGGTCACCGAGTCACGACGCTGGTACTGGCTGCGGCTGGAATCGATCGGCTACACCCTGATCGCCGCCGTGACGTCGCTGGCAATGGCGTTCCTGCTCGTGCTTGGCCCGCTGATCACCGAGGCGGTGCGGCGCTACATTCCGATGGTGATCGAAACCAATGAAAATCTGCTCAACGTCGCGCGCTACGGCATCACCATTGCCGCATTGATGGTTGCGCTTATTGTTCTGCACACCTGGCTTCCGGCCGGCCGGCGCCGCTTTGTGCAAATCCTGCCGGGCATCGTCTTTACTTTCGTCGCGTCAATCGTTTCGGGCGCCGTGTTCGGGCAATATCTCGCGCGTTTCGCCAATAACTACGTCTCGATGTATGCCGGGCTTGCCTCAGTGATCATCGCGCTGGTGTTTCTGTACTTCATCGCCGCGATCTTCGTCTATGGCGGCGAATTGAACGCAACGATCATCAAGTCACGCCTGCCGCACGGCGTATCGCTTCAAGCAGCGCAGTCGATAAAGCCCTTGGACTGACAGGCTTGACCAGAAAGGCGTCGGCCCCCGCCGCGCGGGAAGCTGCCTCGTCGTCGCCGCGGCCCGATACTCCGATGATCGCAATACGGCCGAGCGGCGAATTCAGGCTGCGAATGCGCTTGATCGCCTCGATACCGTCGATGCCCGGCAACACCATATCCATCAACACCGCATCGAAATCGGCGCGCGCGATGCGTTCGACCGCCGCCTCCCCGCGTCCGACGAATTCGGCAGTGTGGCCGAGTTCGGTCAGGACGGTGTTGAGCACCACCCGGCCGAACGGATTGTCCTCGACGCTCAGAATCCGCAATGCCTGCGTCGACGCGGAAGGTAGATCGGCAACGCCTGCGCCAGCGGTCTGTGAAGCTTTCGATCGGGCCAATGTCACCGTCAGCGTAAAGGTGGCCCCGCCACCGCGCCGTGGCGTGATGACGATGTCGCCGCCCATCGCGCGCGCGAGCTGTTTGACGCTGGACAGTCCGAGCCCTGCGCCACCGAAACGCGAGGCGATACTGACATTGGCCTGGGAGAACGGCCGAAACAGGCGCTTGATCTCGGCGAGCGTCAGGCCAATTCCACTGTCGGACACCGCAAAGGCAACGCGGACCTTGCCCTTGGCGGCTCGCCGCGCCGATACCGCCAGCGCGACCCCGCCCTGCTCGGTAAACTTCACCGCATTGTCGATCAGGTTTTCCAGCGCCGCGCGCAGGCGAACCTGATCGCCTACCACCAGCGCCGGCAGCTTTTCCGAAATGTCGACCACCGAGCGCAGGCCTTTCGCCGCAGCCCGACCGGCCAGCGAATCGCCGGCGCTGCGCGCCAACGCCCATAGATCGAACAGATCTTGCCGGACGGCGGTTCCGGTAGCCGCGCTTTTCGCGGCATCGACGAACAAGGTTGCAAGGCTCGAGAGATGTTCGGCGCCGGCTTTGATGGTGTCGACCCAGCGCCGTTCGCGCTCGTCGAGATCGGATGTCGCAAGCAGATCGCTAATGGCCAGGATGCCGGTCAATGGCGTGCGGACCTCATGTGCGAAAGCGGCGAGCGCGGCTTCGACAACGCCGGGCGCGATCGCCGCAGCGGCACGCTTGCCCGCTTTGGCCTTGGCCACGGCAGTTTTTGCAGCGCGCCTTTTCGGCAGCCGCCGTTTTGGCAGCCGCGGCGGGCGCTGTGAGCGCGATCTTGACGCCATGATTCCCCCGACCTGGCCGGCCAGCATGCCATGGCATGCCATCGGAAGTCACCTCGGCCTTTTCACTTTGCGCTTCGTCTGGGGCGTTTCCCGGGCGATCAGGCGAGCCCGACTAGGCGGCGGATATCGACAGGCGAAGCGCCGCCCGCGCGGAGTTCACGCAAGCCGGTCGCACCAGTCGATTTCGAGAGCTTCGCGCCGGTGGTATCCTGGACCAGCCGATGATGCCGGTAGGCCGGCTGAGGCAGGTCAAGCAGCACCTGCAGCACCCGATGCACGCTGGTCGACCAGAACAGGTCCCAACCTCGCACCACCTCTGTAACCCCCTGAATGGCATCGTCGATCACCACCGAGAGGTGATAGCTGGTCGGCGTCTCCTTGCGCGCCAGGATGACGTCGCCCCAGGCTTCCGGCCGGGCAGCGATTTCACCGGTCTCGCCGCCAGCGCCATGGCCGCGCTCAATCCAGCCGAGTTCGCCGATGCGCGCACATGCTGCCGCCATGTCGAGCCGCAACGCATAAGGCTCGCCCGATTCAAGCAACCGTTCCCGTGCGGCAGAAGACATCGATTTCGCCTCGCCGGGATAGAGTGGCGCGCCGTCGGGATCGCGCGGCCACTGACCATCGGCCTCACGCCGTTCCACCAGCCGCGTGATTTCGGCGCGGCTCTCGAAGCTCGGATATATCAGCCTCTCAGCAGATAGCCGCTCAAGCGCCTCGCGATAAAAGGCAAAGTGCTCCGACTGTCGCCGCACCGGCTCTTCCCAGGTGACACCGAGCCAACCGAGATCCTGATAGATCGCGGCCTCGAATTCCGGCTTGCAGCGGATCGTGTCGATGTCCTCGATGCGCAGCAGAAAGCGTCCGCCCGACGCCTGCGCGAGATCGAAATTGAGCAACGCCGAATAAGCGTGGCCAAGATGAAGGTAGCCGTTCGGAGACGGCGCAAAACGGAAAACGGGTATCATCAAGCCGGGCCGACACGACGGAACAGATCGGGTGCGGAGTTCGCCTCTCGTTCCAGTCGCTGGACGACTCCCTGATAGAATTGTTCTGCCTGCCGGATCATCTCCTGGGATGGATCCACCCGACTGTCTTCAAACCTATCGCGGGCAAGATCAAATTCTGTATCGATGAAACCGGCGACCGCGCGTGACAGAGGCGCAGCGCCGAGTTCGTGCGTCACAGCCTTGCGCTCCATAAGGTCGAGAATCTCCTCCTTCAACTCACCAGGAGGATCGCATTCCGCTATCAGTTTCGGAAAATGCATCGGCGCGACGGCCTCGGCTGGATGCATCCGCAACCAGCGCAAGGCGGCCGCCGGCCGTAGCGCATAGAATATCTTCTTTTGCGGAATGTCGCCGCCGTCGCCGAAATAGACCCGCCGCTGGCGCTGACCGAGATGAAGGTAATGGCGGCAGATCGCCTCGCGGCTCGCGGGACGCCGCGCGAATTCCAGAAAGCTGTCGCGAAACCAAGCCTCCCCGCGATAGACAACAGGAGAGCAGAGCCATTCCACGATTACCGCATTGCCTTTGAGCAGCAGTTGGAGCGCCTTGCGCAAGTCCCAGCCATTGGCGTCAAGCTCACCTTCAAGTGGAAGTTCGATCACGTCGCGCGTCACCCACGGCGTAATGTGATGGATAGCGCTACGCACGAAAACGAAACGACAGTCATAGTCGCTATCGGGCGACGCAAACCCCCAAGCCCGACTGCCGCTTTCGATAGCGAGCGGGAGGAAAACGCGATGCTCGACCGCGATGCGGTCGAGCATCGCATCAACCAGTGCGACCTTTCCCGCATCCATCTCGGGAGGAATGCTTCTCAAACCCATTCGGTACTTCCGAAATCAGGGAGTGCTGTCATACTCTGAACGCCCAGAACCGTCCACACGATGCGGTATCCGAATTGCTGCGCACGTTACTCCGTGCAATAGCATCCTTCTCAGGAAGCCGATCGCGCAATGACCGTCCACCTCAACAGCCAAACCGACCTCGAAGACGCCGTCCATGCCCTGCTCAGGCAGGATCCGCGACTCAAGCCGGTGTTCGAATTGACAGGTATGCCGGCGCTGCGGCGGCGCGAGCCAGGTTTTGCCGGTCTTGCGCATATCGTCACCGGCCAGCAGCTCTCCACCGCCAGCGCCGCGGCGATCTGGGCCCGCCTCAGCGCCGCATTCGTTCCGTTTGATCATGACAGCCTGCGCAAGGCGCGCGCCGAACAGCTCGGCCGGCTTGGTCTGTCCGCGGCCAAGATCAATACCCTGAAAAGCATCGCACGCGAACTCGCAGCCGAACGGCTGAACTTCGACGTGCTTGGCAACGAGGATGCCGACGCCGCGCACAACACGCTGACCGCGCTGCACGGAATCGGCCCATGGACCGCCGACATCTATCTGCTGTTCTGCCTTGGGCATGGCGATGCGTGGCCGGCCGGCGATCTCGCCGTGCAGGAAGCCGTCAAGATCGGTCTCGGGCTGAAGACGCGACCGACGCCGAAGGAAATGGCGCCGCTCGCCGAACCCTGGCGACCGTTGCGCGGCGCCGCGGCGCATCTGTGGTGGAGCTATTACAGGGTGCTGAAGAAGCGCGAGGGCGTGATCGGCGGACAGCAAAGGCCGGGGCCGAAACAATAAAACTGGTCACGCAGCGATCCGCGGCATTTCGCGGGATCGGGGCGATGTGCCGCTACGGCCGGGACAGCGCCGGCTTTAAGTGCGTCCGTTTATTTCAATCCTGTTGCCGGGATCTGTTCTCCGCCTTATCGATCAGATCTCACCGACCGCCTCGCGCCGCCTTTGTTCGGATTCTTCCGCATAACGCCGTACTGCGTGAGCCTCGCTGAGGACTCCGATCGGCCGATGCTGGCCGCCGGCCTCGACCACGGCCAGCGTCTCGGCCTCCGCGGCATCGAACACCGCGATCGCCTCCTGTATATTCATCACGGGGTGCAACACCACGTGCTGATAATGAAGAATGTCGATCAGGCCGTTCACCGCCTCGAGGTCGGGCGCGTGTGCTTCGGCCACCAGCGCCATTCCGGCGTAGCGGCCTTTAGCATCGACCGCGACCACCTGGGTCTTCGAACCGAGCGGAAATTTGCTGCGGAATTCCTCAAGCGGCATGCTGGCGCTCACGGTGGTCAGATCAGACCGCATCAGGCTGCGTACCGTCAGGTCGCGGATCCAGCCGATATCGGCAGCACTTCGGATGGTTTCGCCGCGCAGGTGGAAACGCCAGGTCGCGAACGAATAGCCGAACAGTTCGCGGGTGATCTGGGTCGAGATCATGACTGCGACCAGCACGGCGGTGGTGAGCCAGAGATTGCCGGTCGATTCGAGCGCGATGAACGACATCGTCAACGGGCCGCCGATCACCGAAGCCGATAGCGCGCTCATGCCGATGATCGCATAAACGCTGCCGCCGAGCTTCAATCCCGGCCAGAGCGCGTCGACCGCGCCTGCAAACAAATGACCACCCAGCGCGCCAAGGAACAGCGTGGCGAAGAATAATCCGCCGCGAAAGCCGCTGCCGAGCGACAGGATCGAGGCGATTGCTTTCAGCGCGAACATGGTGGCAAGCACCGTCAGCGGAATCGAAACGAAGCCCGCGAAATGCAGCGCGCCGTGCCCCGATGACATCACTTGCGGTGTCGCCAGGGCGAGCAGCCCAACGGCAAGACCGCCGAGCGCCGGGCGCATTGGTGGCCAGATTCCGGCTTTTGCCAGCAGCGCCTCGCACAGCGCCACGCCGCGCATGATGGTGATACCGACCAGCGCGGCCAGTATCCCGAGGAGCGCCGCAAGCGCCAGGTCGTGGCCCACGATGTCGCCAATAGGGCCGACGGGGACCCCGAGCGACAGCGGCGCAAACGCGTGGGCGACGAAATAGCCCGCCACCGCGGCGATGCCGACGGGTGTCAGGCTCGCCGGCGTATAGCCGCCGATTACCAGCTCGAACGCGTAGAATGAGCCCGCGAGCGGCGCTCCAAAAGCTCCGGCGATCGCCGCCGCGGCACCGCAGCCGACCATGACGCGCTGGTCGGCGCGGCGTAGATGGAAGGCGCGGCCCAATGAGGCCGCAAGCCCGCTGGCGAGTTGGGTATATCCCGCTTCCAGTCCGACTGAAGCGCCGACGCCGCTGGACCAGACCGTCTGCAAAGACACGATCACACTGCCGCGAAACGACATCCGTCCGCCATGCAGCGCGTTGGCCTCGATCGGGTCGATTTCGCGTGCCGGCCGCAAGCGCAGCAACAGCAGGAATGCCGCACCGAGCACGAGCCCACCGAGACTCGGCACCAGCAAGGCGCGCAACGGCTCGATTCGGAACTGGCTGGACAGCCGGTCGCCCCATTCGAGGTTGAACAGCGCGACATGCAACCCTTCGACGGCTACGCTCATAACAGCCACCACCAGCCCGCCGATGGCGCCAATCAGCATCGCCAGGACAACCAGGCTCGTCTCATGCGCGCGAACGAACGCTCGCAGCCGCTGCGGTGCTTCAAGATAACGCGAGCTGGTGACCATTTCGCCGGATCCGTGGACGGTCGAAAGGCGCCGTCCACCCCCGTTTAGCTGCCTTCGCGCCGATCATGCAATCCGGACGCTCGCCGGGGAGCGGCGGATAAGCCCGCCAACGCTCTTCACAATCCCGTCACGCTGCCTGTAGTATGTCAACCTAAGCTGCGTCGCAGCCAAAACGGGGGTCAGGAGCGTTAGTTGAACGCGCACGTCTCGCAAGGTGGTTGGCCGGTACTGGTGTTGAATGCGGACTTCCGGCCGCTGAGTTATTATCCGCTGTCTCTTTGGTCGTGGCAGGACGCGATCAAGGCGGTGTTCCTCGACCGCGTTAATATCGTCGAGCATTACGACCGCGCCGTGCGCAGCCCATCGTTCGAAATCCAGCTGCCCAGCGTGGTGTCGCTGAAATCATTCGTCAAGCCGACCACGCACCCCGCCTTTACCCGGTTCAACGTCTTCCTGCGCGACCGCTTCATGTGTCAGTACTGCTCGGCGAGCGACGATCTCACCTTCGACCACATCATCCCCCGCAGCAAAGGCGGCCAGACCACGTGGGAGAACGTGGTCGCGGCCTGTTCGCCGTGCAATCTGCGCAAGGGTAATTTGACGCCACAGCAGGCGAGGATGTTTCCAAGGCAGCTTCCGTTCGCGCCGACAGTGCACCAGCTGCATCGCAATGGCCGGCTGTTTCCGCCGAACTATCTGCACGACAGCTGGCTCGATTATCTCTACTGGGACACCGAACTCGACCCGTAGCAACGATTGCCAACGCATGGCGATGGTCCGGTTTTCGGCGACGAACTTCGCCAGTACAGCGTCGAGCTTTTTCCGATCAGCCTTCGACTTCGGCCCGATCGCGATTTCGACCAGCCAAGGCTGCGTGCGATCCCATGAATCGATCTGGAATATTGTCGGTCATGACGCAATAGCGCAGACCGGCGCGGCTGACGGGCACTGTTGCAGCTTTTCGTGGCATTCAGCGCGGAGGTTTTAGACCCGCGAGTCACAGCGGCCCTGATTTTCAACAACCACGCCGTTCCTGCTTGCGCAAACCCAGTGCAAGCGCGATGATAGCTTTACAACCGAAGATTGACCGAAGGGAAAACGTCGATGCGCGCCATCTTGCTGTCGGCTCTCATTGTTGCGGCATTCGCCGGCTCCCCGGTCCGGGCGGCGGATCCCATCTACACCGAACAGGGTGCGGGTTGGACGCAAGCCCTCCGCGACGATTTTTACAGCCGCGACCAAGGCTCACGGATGATTCTGCTCTCCTGGCTGCAAAATCTCAAACAGGCGAACGGCCAGCCATTTCTCGCCGACAGTCTTGGACGCTATGGTTATCTGCCCAATCCGGCCAATAATAATGGCCTTCCGGTCGGCTTCACCGCCTCGGGCGCGAGCGGAGTCCAGATCGTCGGCATGACTTGCTCGGCCTGCCACACCAGGCAAATCACCGTCGGCGGCCAGAGCTACCGCGTGGATGGCGGTCCGGCTATCGTGGATTTCCAGAGTTTTCTTGCCGATCTGGATGCCGCGGTTGGACAGGTGCTTTCGAGCGATGCCGCTTTCAACAGCTTCGCCGCACTGGTCCTCAGTTCAGCCAGGCCGGACGCCGACGACGTGGTCGCACTGCGTCAGGACGTCAACGCCTGGTATCTTCGGTTCCATACGTTGATGACGCGCGCGCTGCCGACCCCGAGCTGGGGTCCGTCGCGGCTCGATGCGGTCGGCATGATCTTCAACCGCCTCACCGGTCTCGATCTCGGACCATCGCCGGATTTTCTGATCGCAGACAACATCCAGAAAGCGGACGCGCCGGTGCGCTACCCCTTTATCTGGAACGCGCCGATTCAGGACCACACGCAATGGACCGGCTTCGCCGCAAATGGCAGCGATGTGCTGGCGCTGTCGCGCAATCTCGGCGAAGTGTTCGGCGTCTTCGGCGTGTTTCAACCGACCAATGACGGCATCTATGTCAATTTCCTCAACAGCAACTCGGCGAATTTCGATGGCCTCGGCAAGCTCGAAACGCTGGTGCGGCAGATCGGTCCGCCGAAATGGCCGTTTGGATCGATCCAGCCACTCGATGCCGCGCTCGTGCAGCAAGGGCAGCAGATCTTCAATCGGCCGACGGCCAACGGCGGATGCGCCGAGTGCCATGGCATCAAATCCGGAACGGTGCGTTTCCCGGGCATTCAGACCTGGGCCACGCCGATCGACAATGTCGGCACCGACACGCGTGCCCATGACGTGCTGGCGTGGTCAGGCAAGAAGACGGGCGTGCTCAAGGGCGCGGTCATCCCGTTTGTCACCCAGCCACTTGGCGAGACGGATACAGCGTTCAACATCCTCGCAACCTCGGTGCTCGGCTCGGTCATCGAGCAGTCTTTGCGCGGCGGTGGCTCGCCGAGTCCGGCGGCGCTGATCGCAACGGGGGTGGCTACACAGATCCAGAATGGTCCTCGTATCGACCTGAAGCGGCTGCCGCCCGCCCTTCGCGACCTGCAAAGCGCTTTCCATCCGCCGGCTGCCGCGGCAACGCCTTCAAACCTGCTTTCGAACCTTCGCATCCAGGGGCTTGCGATTCCGAACTTGATCGCGCCGCCGACGCCGCTGCCGCCGAAAGGCGCCTATGAATCGCGCGTGATGCAGGGGATCTGGGCCGCCGCGCCGTATTTGCATAACGGCTCGGTGCCGACGCTGGCCGAACTGCTGAAGCCCGCGGCCCAACGCGTCAAGCAGTTCAAGATCGGGCCCGCCTACGACATCGTCAATGTCGGTCTTGCCGTCGAGCAACCACAGTTCAACTACACGGTGACCACGACGGGTTGTAGCGATCTCAATTCGGGCAATAGCAATTGCGGTCATGAATTCGGCACCCGCCTGTCCGATCCGGAGAAGAAGGCACTGCTGGAATATCTCAAGACGCTGTAAAGCGGCCGCCAGGGTGACCGCGACGTCGCCACAACGGCACCACAATGCGGCACGGCATTCCCCCTGCCGGGATTCGATATGGCGCTGCGCATACTGCTCGGCACCTACCACGTTGTGAATCAACAAGCCGTCAAGCCGTTGAAATCTGGACTGCCCGTGCCAAAATAGCGATAGATGCCGACGAGAATCGCGCTTGACGCCGCAGCGATTTGCGCTGATCGAACAGGAGAGCCTGCATGGTCTCTTTGACTGAATGGAAAGTGCCAGCGGCAAATCAGCCCCGTGCAGGCGACTACGCCTTCGATCTCGATCGCGCGCTTGCTTCGGTGGTCGGCTTGCACTCGATCATCCCCAATGATGCCTTCAGCGCGGATAATCTGGGCACCGAACGCGCCGGCAATGGCGTCGTGATCGATGACGGACTGATCCTGACCATCGGCTATCTGATCACCGAGGCCGAAGCGGTTTGGCTGCATTTTGGCGACGGTCGCGTGGTGCAGGGCCACGCGCTCGGCTCCGACTCCGAAACCGGTTTTGGTTTGGTGCAGGCACTGGACCGGATGGATCTCGAGCCCATGCCGCTCGGATCTTCGGCCGCTGCCCATATAGGCGACCGCGTGGTACTGGGCGGCGCCGGCGGTCGCACCCGGTCGGTTGCGAGCCACATCGCAGCGAAGCAGGAATTCGCCGGTTACTGGGAGTATCTGCTGAACGAGGCGATCTTCACCCATCCCGCGCATCCCAATTGGGGCGGCGCCGGACTGATCTCGAACCGCGGCGAGCTGATCGGGATCGGTTCGCTTCAGCTTGAACGTGAGCGTGAGGGCAAGAGCGAGCATGTCAACATGATCGTGCCGATCGATCTGCTCAAGCCGGTGCTCGACGACTTGCGAAAATTCGGTCGCGTCAACAAGCCGGCGCGGCCCTGGCTCGGGATGTACACGGCCGAAATCGAGAACAAGATCGTGGTGGTCGGCATTTCCGCCAAGGGACCGGCGGCGCGCGCCGAACTCAAGGCCGGCGACGTCATCCTGGCGGTAAAGGGCGAGAAGGTCGCCAACCAGACGCAATTCTATCGCAAGCTCTGGTCGCTAGGTACGGCGGGTGTCGACGTGCCGCTGACCGTCTACCACGAGGGTGTCACCTTTGACGTGGTGCTGGCCTCGACCGATCGCGCAAAACTGCTCAAAGGCCCGCGGCTGCACTAGGCGCGGAGTTCAGCCGGTAGAGCCCCGAGGAATGAGCGAGGCTGTGGTCGACATCGTGGCCATGCTTCCGCCCTTGCTGCAATCGGTGGAAGTGCTCGCCTTTGTCGCGCGCCATCTCAACCCGCCGGATTTCAACCGCGTCATGAGAGGCTGCGGGCGAGGCAAAGCGCTGATACGTAACCTGCGGCGATGATACCGCTCTGAGTGACGCGTTGGTACGTTGATGCGCCTGAAAGCGCCCTTTCACGTCCGGGCACGGGTGTTTGCTGATTTTCAGACGCGGAACCATCGTCTTGCGATTGCGTTGTTGGCGGTCACTGGAGGAAATGTCATGCAGACTTTTCTGGGAATGATTTTGGGTGCGTTGCTGCTGGTGGCGGGCGTTTATATCCACGATACGATGTCGACCTCGACCGTCGCCAACGATCAGGCGCAGACCGGTCGCACCATCGTCAACTGGGACGTCGCATCGAACGACTGGAATGCGGTGAAGGCGCGCGCCCACGAGGACTGGAGCAGGCTCTCATCAAAATAAGCTTCCCGCTCCGGCCTGCCGTTCACGCCCTCGTTTTCGACGGGGGCGTTTTGCTGTGGACGTGCTTTGCCCGGACTGGCCATGCTACGGAGATCTCTTGTTTCTGTCGGTGGCGGCCTTGCGCGCGTCGGCGATGACCTGACCGAACTGGTCCATGGTCAGAGCGTTGGGCACCCGGAACTTGCCGACAATAAAGGACGGCGTGCCGTTGAAACCGAATGCAATCGCCTGGTCGTTGTTGCGTGCGATGATGGCGTTGATGGTCTTGGCCTTGCTGTCAAGGGCGCTGTTCAGCCGGTCGATATCAATGCCCGCGCCGGACAGCAATTCCTTGATCCGCGGCTCGGTCAACCTCGAACTCACTCCCATCAGCGCCTCATGGGCCCTGACATATTTGTCCTGATATTTGCTGGCGAGCACCATCCTGCTGGCCATCATCGAAACCGGACCGAGGATCGGCCAGTCTTTCCAGATCAGCCGGACCTTGCCATCATCGAAAACCACCTGCCGCAGTTCGGGTTCGAGCTTGCGGCAATACGGACAATTGTAGTCGAAATATTCAACGATGGTGATGTCGCCGTCGAGATTGCCGGCGACCGGAATGTCGGGATCGCGCAGGACCAGCGCCTCGGTCAGCACGTTTTCGGGATCGCCCTCCGCCCGTACCGGCTTTAGTCCAAGCCCCAGCGCAACCGAGCCGGCGCCGAGCAGCGCCAGCGCCGCGCGCCGGCTTGTCGCCGGACTGCGCCTGACAGGGTCGATCGATAGGGGCATCATGGATTCTCCAGGCTAGCTTGAAGCGCAAGCCTATATACGTTCAAGATAGGGATAAGTTACGCGCCAGCATATAGAGCGTCACCAGGATAGTGACACCCGCGAACACGATGTTGAGCGCGCCGCGCCGAGCGGGTGCCGATCAGCCCGCCGATGATGCCGCCGCCGATGAACAATCCGGCCAAGGGCCATGAAACTAGGCCCGATCAGGCGTAACTGGCCGCGGTGGTGAGGCCGAAGGCGGTGACCGCCACCAGCGACGAACTTGTGCAGGCGCCGACGATCCCTGCCGCCGCGAACATCAGCGCGCAGGACCATCGCACCGTACCGCCGCGCTGCATGGTTGGAAAGGTTGACGGCGGCGTTGGCCGCAACCGCGATGGCGCTGGTGCCGATCGCCACATGGGCGTCGGGCACGCCGACCACATAGACCATCAGCGGCACCGCCAGGATCGAGCCGCCGCCGATCAGGCCGAGCGAGAATCCAACCAGCGATCCCGATGCCAGTCCGAGCAAACCCTGCATCGCGGAAATGATCACGCCGGAAGACACCATGTTCAAACCGGATCAGTCCCGCGCGATCGGCAAAATCAGGGACGCGGGCATGACGAATCGTGCCATGCCCGCGTCTGTAAAGCCTGGCTCAGGCCGCGCCTTTCAGCCTCTTGTTGCATTCGCTGTAATAGCCGCCACCCTTCATGATCCATTTCATGCCGCCATTGCCGTTAGTGGCCTTGTTGGCCTTGTACTGATCAACGCAGGTATGCAAGCGGGCCTTGCCGGCGGATTCCTTGGAATATTTCGGATCCACCGCGGTCGGGAATACCGCATTGCCAGTTGCCACAGGTGCTGCGGGTTCGGCCGCCGTCTTCGGCTTGGCGGCTGGCTTAGCCTCTGCCGCCGGCGGCGGTGCAGCCGGCGCGGCGGCGGGCGTCGCGGTAGCATCAGCACCGCACTGGGCCTTGCGGAAATCGTTCCATTTCTGGCCGTTGAGGGTACCGGCGGCCTTGGCCTCCTTATACTTCGCGCTGCATTCCGACATGCTGAGCGCGCTGGCTGGCGAGATCGCCGCGAAAGCCGTGAGGCCCGACAGGGCAACGGCACATAAAAGGAATTTTGCTTGAACAGTCATTCTTGGTCTCCTTAGGGCATAGCGAACTAAGATTGCCATCCTATCCTAGCAACCGGGGGTGACAACGAACCAACCCCGCCTCTGTGCATAAAATATCCACACCGCGAAGCGACGGCCTGACGGCTTCATTCATCCACGGTTCAGCATCGCGAGCCGACCTTGCGCGTCTCTTCAACCCGAGGTACCCCCATGATGACCCTATCGACCCGCGCACTCGCGACGGCCTTTGCTTCTGTGCTTCTGATGAGTTCGGCGGCGTTTGCGCAGACGAGCGCGCCGGCTTCCGCACCGGCGGCGACAACAGCGCCGGCCGCCAAAAAGACCGAGAAGCCGCGGACCGCGGCATCGCTGGAATGCTCCAAGGAAGCCGATGCCAAGGGTCTCCACGGCAAGAAGCAGCGCAAGCCATTCATGACCCAGTGCAAAAAGGACGCGAAGGCCAAGGAATCCGGAGCCGCGCCGAAGTAATCAGGCCTGACCTTGCAACCCCTCCCCGATCCGGGCGGAGGGGTTGAGTCCTCTTCGAGTGCCCGAGCGAAAGCCGGCCGATCAAACCCTTCCTGCCGAGCGAATGCCGATCGCAGGAAGCGCCAGAGACGCATGCTTGCGCAAGCCGACATCAGCGTCGGCCGGCGAATTTCATTGTTGTTCGGCGCAATTGTCGCGGCGGTGCGGATTTGACATAAGGCGGCGTGAGCCAAACTCCCGCATCGACGGCCGTCGCCATTTCGAGCCGCACCAAGGCGCTCCACATCCTCGAAACGCTGGCGATCGACGCCGCCGGCGGTGGCCTGTTTCTGTGGGCCAGGTTTCCGGGCGGGCTGATTTCCGGGGCCATGATCGCGGTGGGCATCGCGGCCATCGCCGGCCGGCCGCTCTCGATTCCCTCGCTCATCACCCGGTCGGTACTGGTGCTGCTCGGAATCTCGCTGGGCTCGCTGATATCGCAACAATTGCTGCAGCATGCGAGCGCCTATCCTCTGACCATCGGGCTTCTGGCACTGGCGACCTTCTGCTCGACCTTCGGCAGCAGCTTCTACCTGCAGCAGATCCATGGCTGGGACCGCACTTCGGCCTCCCTCGCCGGAAACCCCGGCGCGCTGTCGCAAATCACCATTCTCGCCGCCGAGAAGGCCGCCGATGTGCCGGCAATCGCGGTGGTGCAGACCATGCGGGGGTGATCATCCTGACCGCAGGGCTGCCGATGCTGCTGACGGTGACCGGCATCGCACCCGTCTCGGCTGCGGCCGCGACGGTGGAAGTCGCCTCGCGCGGCTTCGCACGCGGCCGAGCATCGCAAGGGCGATCGCGGAGGAGTTCGAATTGTACAAAGCCGAACTCGCGCGGCACAAAGCCGCAGCGTGAGACTTGCTCAGCTTCCACTTGCCTCGATGCGTTTGCTGCGGTCCGGACCTAATTTCCCGAACGCAGTCGCGGCGCCGCGGCCATCGCATCGCTGGCTGCCGCGCGCGAGGACAGGTTGATCTCGAACCGGGGAACATGATTTGCCAGCCGCGGTTGGTCCAAGCGCTCGTCGCCCTCCCAGAGCGGCTGGCGTGGCCGCGCCGCTGATGCTAGCTCCTCTAACCCACCGGCGGCGCGGTCCTCGGGGCGCCGATATCTCAGAATTTTCACTCTCACGGACGTTTTGGGCCAGGGACGGATGTGGAATTACCCGGCCGGTTTCCATCAGGGCTGGAACCAGCCGTCGGTTCCTGCCGTTATCTTGCAATGGAAAGAACGGTTATTACACTAGCCATCCTATGGTTCGGCTTTGATGCCGTGATGGCTGGCCTGCTAGCGCGGCGATCACGATCGCTCTTTCGCTGGCTAATCGGCAATCAAGCTCCTACTCGACCGCGTCAGCTCGCCCACGCGCTGATCGTGGCTCATCGACACCACCAGTGAGTGGCCGTCGTCATAATCGTTGATGAACGCGTTCTCATCATTTCCGCACACGCGGGGTGTATGAGAATAGCCGGGAGAAAGTTCCGCGTCACGGAACCGCGACGGGCGGTCGCGTGTCTCGGGCAGGCTAGTGAAGGTCGCGGATATCGACCTCCAGGCACAAAACTAGCGCAACTTTCGTACGTCGTTTCGCTCCCCGCCCTGTGACCGCGCCGCGGGGGGATGATGGGGGGCATAGCGGCGCGGTCGCGCCGGCATCAGGGGCTGAAGGACGGCGCCTTTGACAACACCGGCCGCCAAGCATCGTTCCGCCCAGGACAATGGTGATGATTATGCTTCTACGGCAACGGCATGAGCGGTGCGGCGATTGGAAGCACGACCGAGGCCGCTCCCAATCGACGGTATCGCTCGGGTTAAAGGCCGTAGTCCTTGCAGGAATGGTGGCCCTAGAGGGCAGCCGTCTGTTCACGGCGGTTTCGCACTCGACTGGCCCGATGACCTTTTGGTTGGTCGTCGGGCTTTTTATATCCGCCCCTCCGACATGCGCGGAAACAGGAATTCACTGGAAGCTCGGTATTCCCTGAATTTGAAAGTATCCCATTCAGCAGAAACGAAAGTCACTTCTGGCATTCGCCGACGGGAAAAACGGCGATGTGCGGGAGGTGTACAGAGATTGACGAGCGGATTGCCCGCTACAAGCAATTGGCTAGCCGCCACTTGGACAAACCAGTTCAGGGAACCGAAGAAATGATCGCCAAATTGTTGGCCGCCAAAAAACTATTGCACCTTTCGCAAGGGCAGGATCGGCGAATTGCTGTTTCCTTCCTGGACTTGCGCAGTAGCCGAAAGGTCATCGGGCTTGTTGTCGACTTCGGGAGTCGCAAGCTGCTCGGCTCGTTCAGCTAGACGATCATATTCGGTCGCGATCTTCAGCAGCCTCTGCTTTTCGCCTTCATTGAAGCGACGGTTGGCCAATGTTCTGGTTCTCTGCGCTCGGTCGCGCCAAAGACGCGGGTCATTCATTGGGTACTCATTTCGTCGCCCGTTCGTTCGCGTGTGTTTCGGGCGGAGTCAGTTCGGTGGAGTCGGCCCACCGTTTGGCCACGGCTGATCGTTCGAGCAACGTGTCCTTTTCCGGGCCGGGCCTGAGTTTCGCGACTCTCTCGCGACGTTCGTTAACCCACCCCGCCAGTCGTGCCTTGAGAAATGATATTGGTTCAAAACGACGATGCTGTTTCATCGCTGCTCTCCTACTGCCCCGAAGATGCAGGCGGGAGCGCTACCGGTCTCTCAGCCACCGGCGCCCATCAATGTTTGCCGGTGATGGGGCTCAACGTGGGGTGTGTCGGTTCGTTCGTGAATCTCGTTCACGCTCCGAGACGCCACGAAATCAACCGTGATTGGATAGGCTCGGCGATTTAGGAACGCTTCCCTGCAGGGAAGACCGAGGTGTTTTCGACATCTCGGCCTTTTCTATTCGTCCCGGTCTCCGTTCGATCGGACGCGGCAATGGTTCCTCGGCGCGCCTTCCGGGGGTCGGTTTCCGGGTTTCAAGCTTGTAGAATTTTCTGTTCCATTCGCAACGGCGCGCCGGCAGCCGCGTGCCAGGTTGTCGATGACGAACTGCCTAGCGGACCCGGCATGTAGCATCAACGATCCAGCGACAGCGGCAAGCAGCCGATCTTCGACTCCATGCCGCAACCGTCCTCGGCGGGCGTTGCGATCCTGGTCACCAGATACTGATTCGGCGAACGTAAGCAGAAACAAAGGCGCGGCAATACTGTGGCGTCGATTGACATAAGTTAAATCGGCGCCCGTCAATTCCAGATAGCTTTTGCAGGGCGACTCAGACTTAGTCGTCACGCTTCATCAGCGGAGAGGGATGCAATGCGTTATCGCCCGACCACCGTCAGTAGTTTGATCGTGCGCGGTTTGATCAATCAGCTCGACATGAAAGATGTAGAAGATCAGGTGCACACGCAGTTTCCCGAGATTGACGGGCACACCCTCTGGGAGAGCTACAACATCGCTCTGTTGGCACTTGCCATTGGTGCGAAGCCCGAGCCGACCAGGCAAGCGGCGGCGCATTCGACAATTTGAGGCGCTCGTTTTGTCCCCGGGTTGTCAAATGGACGCGGGACTGCCTGGATAGTGATCCATCGCAAATCTTCGCGCAGGCTCTTGAACAAGGGATGCCGTACTTGGCCATCGGCTGACTTCGCTCGATATTCGATCTCGCCAAGCGGTTCTGGCGGGTCCGAGGCAGACAAGGATTGAGCGGGACCCCGCTGCAGCGCGGCGACTATAGCAACGGCGCTTCCGCTCTTGCGCCGACCGCCGGACGACGTTACGCGCCGCCGGTCATGTCGACCCTCCCCGCACGGCGCACAGAACGTCTCGTTCTCAATCGTCATACTGGTTGGTGCAGTTGCCCTTGGTTCCAGAGCCTTTCCCGTTCCGATGGAATCGGAACGGGCGCTAGATTCCTGTTTGACGCGTTTTCTTTGGGCGAACCGGTATCCACCCACGGATCAAGTCCGAGGGCATGCTTCGCTCGAAAACGCTCTAACCGCATCATCGTGAGATACCACTAGCTGCCACAGGTTCCGGCCAACCGCCTTCAGACCACGTCAGCTTTCATCAGGACCCGCAGCGCATGCGGGATCGGCTGCGCCCTTCCCTCGCTGATGCAGGCCACCCTCACCTCGGCCCTGACCAGCACGTCATCGCCGCGGCGGACCTCCTGCGCCACCGTGATCGAGGCGCCCTTCACCGCGATCGGCCAGGTCACGATATCGAGCAAATCGTCCATCCGCGCCGGCTTGAGGAAATCGAGGTGCATCGAACGCACCACGAAGGCAAAGCCACGCGTCTCCTGCTCGGCTTCCGCAAACAGCGTGCGCTGCTCGGCGCCCATCAGCCGCAGATGATTGGTGCGACCGCGCTCCATGAAGCACAGATAATTGGCGTGATAGACGACGCCGGAAAAATCGGTGTCCTCGTAATAGACCCGGATCTGCATGTAGTGGCGGCCGTCGCGGATCTCGCCGTCAAGAGAAGCTGTCACAAGAGGGCTCCTTATTGCACTAATCGTCTTGCACAGAGATACGGTTCAAGAGATAGCCAGCTATTCTTCAGTGCCTGCGATGCATCGGACACGGTCAAGGAACGCACAAGCCCAGCCGCGTCATATCCCTTGGCCTCAAAGGCCGCCTGCGCTTCAGCGCGCCAGGCGAGATCCCACTCATCACCCATTGTCCGTCGCAACTGCCGCACAAGGTTCAGCGCTTCCCGGCACAGGCCCGGAAATCAGCAAACGGCCATAAGGCGACGTCGGCGAGATGCGGGAATCCACACAGTTCCCTTGACGAGCAGGCGTTCGCCACAAGCTCATGCTATTTGTCATGAAGGACATGGATGTCGAGGCGCATCGTCAAAACGATGAATTCACCGCGTGGTAATGACGCTGTCGGCGTATGGTTCTCCGTGGAGTTTCGATCCATTGCGCTACTTTGCGCTTGCATTGATCAGCGAGATCGCCATCAAGCGCGCTCGCTGGATCGCACCTGACTCGGGCCTGACCGCCGCAGTAACCAGACTGCCATCATAGAGAATGGCAAGCTGTTCGGAAATTTCCCTTGCCGGATTGACTCCCGCGGAGGCAAGCATCCGTACGAACGTATCGCGCACGGCCAATTTGTGAATCCGAACCCAACGAGGCGCGGGCAAGTTTCGGCCATGCTGCTCAATTGCGGCAACGACAAACGCGCAACCTCGAAAGGTCGATTTCGACGCGACTTCCAATAGCAAATCAAATACGTCGCTGATTTTTATTTCCAAGGATGCGGTCCCGATTTCTATTTCGCGTAGCCGTTCGAGAAAGGCTTTGTGACGCGATTCAAGATAGGCCTCTACTAGATCGTCCTTGCTTGGATAGGCTGAATAGAACGAGGCTTTCGCGACACCAGCTCGATCAATCAGCTTATTGATCCCCGTTTCGTGGATTCCTTCATTGGAGAAAAGATCGTCAGCCGTCGCGAGAACGCGTTCCTTCACGCCAAGGGTCCGACGCCTGGACCTGTCGAAGTGCAATCTGCCGCGATCGCGAGATGAGAGTGCGGCTTTCCTGCTATGTTTTCTTCCCATACCGTCAATCACCGCTCACGTGAGGAAACGTCCAAGGCGAGATCATCGCCGCCGGTTGACAGCGGCCAATCGCATGTTAGCGTAGACAGACCAGTCTGTCTACGCTGTGAACAGAAACGTTTCGGACCTTAAGGGACCGAGAAGTAAGGCCGCATCCAACACTAACGCACAGGAGACAACACATGCTCGATTGGATTAATTTCAAGAACAAGTTGTCGACGCGTATCGGCGAACTGCGCAAGCTTTCGCCTGAAACCGTGGATGCCTATCGGATGGCCAGTGGCGCGGGCGCCAAGACCGGGCATCTTGATGCAAAAACGCGCCAGCTCATTTCGCTTGCTGTCGCGGTAACGACGCGCTGTGATGGCTGTATCGTCGTTCACGCGGCGGAGGCGCTCAAAGAGGGCGCAATGCGCGAGGAAATCGCCGAGGCGCTCGGAGTGGCCGTTGCAATGAATGCCGGGGCTGCCGTGGTCTTTTCTGCAAGAGTTCTCGACGCGGTGGATGCGATTGAGGGCGCGCGATAAGCCGCTTTCACCTTGGTCTCGCGCTGCGCCGACATCTTGCGCAATCGTCGTCAGACAAATTTATGTCGGCGCAACAGAAAACGGCTCCAGCGGGGCGGCTGGAGCCGTCACTTGAGTCCGACTTTGAGGCGGGGGAGAACCTCAGCCGGACAACTGACAAGACTATATCGGAGCGATGGTTCCTATTATCCTTCGCAGCCTGCTTGACGGCCGGAGGAACGCTGGCGCGCAGCCAGGCTTGATTCATGTGGCTTTCCGAAACCACTGAAGGATTGCGCGAAAAATCGGCATGCCTGGACTCCGCCACGCCGACGACCGGCACTTATCGGTGCCGGCCATCGCGAACGGCACCAGTTCGAAGACTGCAATGCGCATGTCGAGCGCAGCAAGGCCGGCGAAGTACAAGGGAATGTCGCGGCCGTAGCTCAATGCGTTCAGCAGATCGCGTTACGCGTTGACCTGGTCGTCAGCGCGGTCGACTCAGTCGTCGCACTCGTCATTGCCGAACAATCCGAATTGCCCAGGGTCGCGCGTGGGTTCGGCGAGGCCAAGATGGCGGAAAGCGTGCGAGGTTAAAAGGCGCCCGCGCGGGGTGCGCTGCAAATAGCCGCACTGGATCAGATACGGCTCGATGATGTCCTCGATGGCGTCGCGCGGCTCCGACAGCGCCGCCGCCATGGTTTCGACGCCGACCGGGCCGCCGCCATAGTTCATCGCGATGGTGGTGAGATAGCGGCGGTCCATCGCGTCGAGCCCGGCAGCGTCGACCTCGAGCGCGCGCAGCGCGTTATCGGCGATGCCGCGGTCGATCGCGGTGGCGTCGGCGGCAGAAGCAAAATCCCGCACCCGGCGCAGCAGGCGTCCGGCAATGCGCGGCGTGCCGCGGGCGCGGCGTGCGATCTCGTTGGCGCCATCCGGCGTCATGCCGACATTGAGCACGCGGGCGCCGCGGCTGACGATCTTCTCCAGTTCCTGCTCGGTGTAGAAATTCAACCGCACCGGAATCCCGAACCGGTCGCGCAGCGGATTGGTCAACAGCCCCGCGCGCGTGGTGGCGCCGACCAAGGTGAATTTCGCAAGCTCGATCTTGACCGAGCGCGCCGCCGGTCCCTCGCCGATGATCAGGTCGAGCTGGAAATCCTCCATCGCTGGATACAGCACCTCCTCGACCGCCGGGCTGAGGCGATGGATCTCGTCGATGAACAGCACGTCGCGCTCTTCGAGATTGGTCAACAGCGCGGCGAGGTCGCCGGCCTTGGCGATCACCGGACCGGAGGTGGCGCGGAAGCCGACGCCGAGTTCGCGCGCCACGATCTGCGCCAGCGTGGTCTTGCCAAGGCCAGGAGGGCCGACGAACAGGACATGGTCGAGCGCCTCGTTGCGCTTGCGCGCGGCCTCGATGAAGATCGAAAGGTTGGCGCGCGCCTGCTGTTGCCCGACGAACTCCGACAGCAATTGCGGGCGCAGCGCAATGTCGCCGACATCGTCGGCGCGGCGCTCGGGGGTGACGATGCGGGAGGACGGATTCATGCGGCGATGCTAGCACGGTGTGCGGGGATAACCGGCCACGCAGACTCCCGTCCCCCTTGCGGGGTCCGAGGCGAGCGAAGCTCGCTCTCGAGGTCGGGGGTGGGGGTGCCACGACGGAAGCCATGCTTGTGGTTACCCCCCACCCCAACCCTCCCCCGCAAGGGGGGAGGGAGAATTGACGACATCGTGCCGACACTCACCTCGCAAGCTCCTTCAAGCCGAGCCGAATAAGTTGCGCGGTCTCGGCATTCTCGCCGGCGCTGCGCGAAGCCTGGGCGATCGCGGCGGCGGCTTGCGGCTGGCCATAGCCCAGATTGACCAGTGCCGAGATCGCATCGGTCACCGGTCGCGGCGCGCGCTGATCGTCGATGGCGCCGGCGAGATGAACCACCGCCGGATCGACATTGGTGAAGGCGGGCGCCTTGTCCTTCAACTCGGTGACGATGCGTTCGGCGACCTTGGGCCCGACGCCGGGCGTGCGCGTCACCGCAGCCTTGTCGCGCAGCGCAATCGCGTTGGCGAGTTCCGCCGGCGGCAAGGTCGAGAGCACCGCGAGCGCCACTTTGGCGCCGACGCCCTGCACGGTCTGCAGCAGGCGAAACCATTCGCGTTCGACATCGCTCTTGAAGCCGAACAGCTTGATCTGGTCCTCGCGCACATAGGTCTCGATCGACAGCACCGCGCCCTCGCCCGGCGACGGCAGCGCCTGCAGCGTCCGCGCCGAACAATGCACCTGATAACCGACGCCGCCGACATCGAGGATCACGTAGTCCTCGCCATAGCTGTCGATCAGGCCCTTGAGCTTGCCGATCATGTGAGGGCCCTCGATGCGACATGATCGCTGTGCCGGGAGTACCCCCACCCCCAACCCCTGCCCGCAAGGGGGAGGGGAGTCGAGGTGTCACCTTTGCTCGCGCCCCTCCTTCCTTTTTCCGGGAAAGAGAAAAGTAAGCCGACAGCCAAGATCAGACGAGACGGTCTCTTCGCCCCTCCCCCTTGCGGGCAGGGGAATCGCATTTGACCGTTTGCGGGCCTTGCAGAAGAGAGGTGATGTGGATTCTGAAGGGTACTCCTGGAGATGGAGTATCCGATGGAAGACTTCCGCGCCTGCTTCTCGGACTTGCCAGACCCTCGC